>NZ_CALEVF010000021.1 GCF_937920395.1 uncultured Clostridium sp.
ATAAAGCATCTACCCATACATATATAACATGTCCTGGATCAAATTCTACAGGTATCCCCCAGTTAAATGTTGTTCTTGAAACACATAAATCTTGAAGACCTGGTTTTAGGAAGTTATTTATCATTTCATTTTTTCTTGATTCTGGTTGTATAAAATCCGGATGAGTTTCTATATATTCTATAAGTCTATCTGCATATTTAGACATTTTGAAAAAATATGCTTCTTCCTTGGCCTTCTCGACTGGTCTTCCACAATCAGGGCATTTTCCATCTACTGCTTGTGTTTCTGTCCAGAAAGATTCGCAAGGAGTACAGTACCAGCCTTCATATGCACCTTTGTATATGTCACCTTGATCATATAACTGTTTAAATAATTTTTGTACAGCTTTTTTATGATATTCGTCCGTAGTTCTTATAAACTTATCATAGCTTATGTCCATCATTTTCCATAACTCTTGTATACCTGCTACCACTTTATCTACATACTGTTTTGGTGTAACTCCTTTTTCCTCAGCTATTCTTTGGATCTTTTGACCATGCTCATCAGTTCCCGTTAAAAACATTACATCATAGCCTGTAAGTCTTTTAAATCTAGCAATTGCATCTGCAGCTACTGTTGTATATGTGTTACCGATATGTAACTTTGCTGATGGATAATAAATTGGTGTAGTAATGTAAAAAGTTTTTTTATTCATAAATTTCTCCTACCTTTCATATTTAAATTACTAATTTTCAACTTTGGTACTGGTCATCTTCTTTGAAGCTGCTCATCTTCTTTGAAGCTGCTCATCTTCTTTGAAGCTGGCCATCCTCGCTTAAACTACAATATTAATTTCCCGGTAAATAAAAAAAATCTCTAAACAGAAAAAAACTTCTGTTTAGAGACGTATTTAACGTTTTACCACTCTAATTCATCCTTACATCACTATAACGATCTCAATGGGTGACTATCATCACCTGTCAATATAACGGTTGCTACCGTATCACCTTCATAAATAACTAAAAAAGCTTATTATCATAATAATCTTTTATAATTTTCATTTGGATAATCTGCTTAGAGACCATGTTCATAAACTACCTTGCTACTGCTTTTCACCAGTTACAGTTCTCTTTTAACATTTTAGCTTATTACTCTTCTCATCATTGCATTTATTCAATAATAATTGTATTGCAAATGGATCACTATGTCAATAATTTTATCCTAAAGATATAAAATTATACTGTAGCAAACAAATATTTTCTGAAATGTCGTTAACTCATCGTCTTGATATTTAAAAGAAAAACTTGGCTAAGTTAACTGCTAATATAACTGCTGTTATATCTGCTAGTATCGCTGCGAGTAAAGTATGTCTAATTTTTTTTATATTTACGACTCCAAAATATACTGTTAGTGTATAAAAAATAGTTTCCGTTGATCCCATTATTATAGATGACACACGACCTATGTAACTATCTGCTCCATATTGCTTTATAATTTCAGTAAACACTCCCAGGGCACCACTTCCTGAAAGAGGTTTTATTAAAACTAATGGAACAACTTCCGGTGGTAATCCAATAAACTTAACAACTGGTGTTACTAAATAAATAAAAAAATCTAAAGCTCCTGAAGCCCTAAAAACATTAACAGCTATAATCATAGCCAAAAGATAAGGAAAAATTTTTAGACAAATTGTTATTCCATCCTTTGCACCTTCTACAAAACACTCATAAACCTTCACTCCTTTAATAACTCCATAAGTTACTACCAATACAATAATAATTGGAATTATTCCTTTCAACAAATATGACATTAAATTTCCTATAATCACCATATCTTACTCACTCTCCATTTAGATTCAAATACCTATAAAAGGATATTTTTTCAAAAATATTTTTGTAATATTTTACAATAAACTACCCCTAAGACTGAAGCAATACCCGTTGTTATTATTGCAGGTATTATGATAATTGCTGGATTTTGTGAATTATATGCTGCTCTTATAGATATTACTGTAGTAGGTAAAAACTGAATACATGCTGCATTTAAAACTAAGAATAATGCCATATCATTACTGGCTGTATCTTTTTCGACATTCATTTTTTGCATCTCTTCCATAGCTTTTATACCAAATGGCGTGGCTGCATTAGAAAGACCCATCATATTTGCTGTTAAATTCATGGTAATACTAGACATAACCTTATTATTTTTAGATGTCTCCTTAAAAATCATTTTTAAAATCGGTCTAAGTACCTTTGCTAATTTATCAGTTAGTCCACTTTTTTGCGCAATTCTCATTATTCCACACCAAAGACACATCATCCCAACAAGTCCAATCACTAGTTCTACAGAACTGGTTGTAGATGAAACAAGCGCCTTTGACACAATTTCTCCTTTTCCAGTAAGTATACCAATAACTATTCCTAATGATAAAATTAAAAACCATATGATATTTATCATTTATTTTCCTCCTAGATATTAAATTTACTTATCATTTTATTAATATATATGTATCTAATTCTATAAAATTGCACATATTAATATTTTATTCACTTCATACACTATAAAAAAATCATATTTTATGTTATCATTTTCTTGTTTAATGTACAAAGTTCAAAAGGGAGTTAATTTATGATTGATATATCCTTACTAAATTTAAATATATTTTCACTATTCTGTTATTTTATTATTTATTCCTTCATGGGCTGGTGTCTTGAAACAATATATGCTACAATTCAAAAAAAAGAATTTGTTAATAGAGGCTTTCTAAATGGCCCCTTTTGTCCTATTTATGGTTTTGCTATCTTATCTATAATTGTTTTGCTAAAACCTATTGAAAATAATTATATTTTTCTTTTTCTAGGTTCAATATTTTTAACTTCAACTATTGAATATATAACGGGTTATGTTTTAGAAACTGCTTTTGATAGCACTTGGTGGGATTATAGTGAGAAGCCCCACAATCTTCATGGAAGAATATGCTTAAACTTCTCTATACTATGGGGAATAGTATCAGTCTTAATACTAAAGGTAATTCATCCCTATATTGAATACGTTGTAGCTTTGATACCTAAAAATCCAGGTATACTTCTTTTTTATATCACGTTGCTATATTTCATTCTAGATTTTATACTTACTATAATTACTATACTCAAACTAAAATCTCTTTTAACCCAATTAATTACTGCATATTCAGAATTAACTGACAAGTTTTCAGATTTTAAATCAAATTTAGGCAATACTAAAAATATACCTGAGTTAAGGCTTAAATTGGATCAGTTAATAGAACTTGCTGAAACTAAAATGAGTGAGAAAAAGTCCAACATTGAAAATGCTGTAAAAGAAGTTAAAATAAAATATGATTTCTTGTTCATAAAAAAATATCCTGAATATTCACGGCTTATAAAAGCCTTTCCAGACCTTAAATTCAAGGGTCTTGATACTATTTTGAAAAATGTTAAGCACATAATTCATAAGGATAAAAAAAGTTAATTTTAGTATCGCTCAAAAGGTAAAATTTATTTGTAGCTTGAAAATAACAATTACTAATGTTAGAATTTAATGTATATATTAAAATAACATAAGTTAAAGGAGACCTAAGAATGAAAGAAAACAATCTTAAACTTGCGCAAAAAGGTATTGATGATGCACTCGATACAATAGAGTCACTAGAAAAAAGTATAAAAGAAACTCCTATTTCAAAAAATATATTAAAAGAAAGTTTTTATACACTTTCTAAGAAAGTTGATGAAATTGAAAACATTTTAAAAAATGAAGGTATCCTATAGTTAATTTTGTATTTATAATAAAAAAACCAAAACAGACACATAAATTAATCTTTATGTGTCTGTTTTGGTTTATAAATATATTAAATTAAATCGCTTCTTAATAATCAACCTCTTCTAAAAACAACCCTTTAGCTGGTGCAATATGTCCTGCATATTTTCTTTCTTTTCTATCTAGTATATCACTAATTTCATTTGCATCTCGTTCACCAAGTCCTACTTCAACAAGTGTTCCAACTATTATTCTTACCATATTCTTCATAAATCCATTTCCTTGAACACTAATTTGTATATTTCCGTCTTCATTTACAATATTTATTGTATAAATAGTTCTTATTGTAGATTTTTTCTTAGTTTTAAGTGTTGTAAAACTTTGAAAATCATGTTCACCTATTAAGATATCTGCTGCTTTCATCATCTTATCGATATTTAATGGTAATGGTATATGATAATCATATTTTCTAGTAAATACATCATGTACTTTATTATTACAGATATTGTACACATACTTTTTAACCTTAGCATTATACCTTGCATGAAAATTAAGATCTACTTCCTCTACGCTTTTTACTACGATATCTTCTGGTAAATACTCATAACAATAACTACGCATTTTATGTGTTGGCATTGTAGATTCCGTTCTAAAATTTGCAACTTGATTCGATGCATGCACTCCCGCATCAGTTCTTCCAGAAGCAGTTATCTCAATATTTTCTTCTGCCATCTTACTTAAAACTGCTTCTATTTTGTGCTGAATTGTATTATCACTGTCTCCAAGTCTTTGCCATCCTTTATACCTAGTACCATCATATTCAATTACAATTTTTATATTTCTCATATTTATTATTTATCCTACTTTCTATTTTAGAATTTAATCTAATATTTTTAATTAACTACTTATATTATATACATATATCTTTATTAATAAAACATACCATCCAATATAATTTTAAGTTTTGATAATACTGAATTTAATTTTACTACAGGATAATTTATTTCTTTATCTAAAAAAAATCTACGTTTTACCATCTTCCACCTAGATAGCTTCCAAGTATTTTTTAAATCAGTTGCATTTCTCCTTATAGCCTTTCCTTCTCTTGCATTCCCATCATAAAACACTACAAATTCCAATTCTGCATTTTCAGTATTAAATTCAACATCAAATTTTTTAATGATGCTATTAGGAGAAAGTAACAATCTACCAACTTTAGGCTGAAGATCAAATGTAATTCCTTTTTTATTACTTGAACCTAAATAGGATTTATAAATTAGTTCACTACAAAATATGGCATTATCTGTCATAATGTCAAAATTATAATCATATGCCTTTCCTAAAGATTCAAACGCCGTAAATAATGCCTTTAGTTTATCTTCTTTTGATAGTTTAGGTCTTAGAGCAGAGAAGTAATCTACTTTTGCTATAGCATCTAGAGGACTTATTACAACGCCTGGAGCAATTACTTCTATAATATATTCTCCATTATTTCCATCTTCACTCCATAAACTATCATACACTTTAGGATAAATTACCTTTACATACTCTGACACACATAGACAATCTCCTAATAACATATCACCAAAATACTTGTCCAATTTTTCCAAACACCCTATATAAATACCAGTATGAGTCCAAAATCCTGGAAGTCCTATGTTAGTCAGCTGGTAATTATTTCTTTTTAAAAGAACGTCTCCTGGTACTAGCTCCTCTTTAAAAATATTGATATCTTTATCGCTAATGTATTTTTCTTTTCTACTAGAATAATCAATTCCAGTTATACTTATAGCAACCCATTTTTGAAATGGGAACCAAAAATCAAAAACATTTTTTCCAAAAAAATTGATCATATTGTTTTTAACAATATTTCTATGGTTTCTTACAAGTTTAATTACATTTAAATAATTATAGCTTGCGTAATCCAATAATTGTATTTCACTCTCATCTTTTTCAAATTTATAGACCTTATAGTAATTGTCCTTAAAATCAAAATAATGTTTATTCCTATACAAAGATATCATATATGATATTTCCGTAATTTCTTGTGTAATATAGTAATATTGTTTTTTATTAATGTTGTGTTCAACCCTTGGTTCATTTAGCATTGACTCCAAATACTTATTTTTGTCTATGACACCTGCGAGCAAAACAGAATTTTTACGTATTGCTATGGTTGATGCATAAATTAATAATACATTTTTATACTTATTATCAGAATCTAAAACATTCTTTAATAGAAGTTTATTTTTGTATTTTTCTCTAATATAATTTAATTCATTATAACATTTTACATAACTAATCCATTTGTCTAATATACTTTGTTTATCACATAATGACATATTTTGAATATTTGAAATAAATAGGCTTTCATTGCTTTGAATCTCATTCATCACATGTTCTAATTCTTTTATAAGCTCTAAGGATTTTTTTATTTCCTCATTAACTGTCTCATGAACTAAGCACATATCATTATCCTCGATTCTATTGTCATTTTTCAAGTAGCATTTTATTTTAAAACTCCATACTCTAATAAAAAAATGATATATGTTATTAATCTAGCTAGAAATTCAATTAAGCACATACTTCGCCTTTAAATTGAGTTTGTCAATTAAATATTATTATACCATAGAACTCACAATTCCTTTAATATATAAATCATATATTTGAAATATTTCTATTTTTTTTACCTATTTCGAATTTTAAATGTTTTATTTTGTTACTTTATCTGTATACTATGACTGTATAACAAATTGTAATATAAAACGATTTTCTGGAGGCTCATATGTTTGCAAGTGAACTAATATTACGTTTTTTAAATTTATTATTTATTATTAATATTCTTTTTGCATTTGCAGTTGTATTCCTTGAGCGAAAAAATCCTGCAAGTACTTGGACTTGGCTTATGGTTTTACTGTTTTTACCTAGCATAGGATTTATTCTATACTTGTTTCTTGGTCAAAATTTAAAAAGAAAGAAACTATTTTCTCTAAAAAAAGAAGAAAAGGAAAATCTTACTTTAATTATTAATAAACAAAAAGATTTTTTAAGTAACGCCGCCCTAATTAAAACTAATCCTTTTTTAAGTAAATATTCTGATGTAATGAAACTCAATCTGTGTAGCGATAATTCCTTCTACACTAATAATAATAATGTTACTATATTTACTGATGGTAAATCAAAATTTGATCAGCTTAAAAAAAATCTTGAAGATGCAAAAATATTTATTCATATGGAATATTATATATTCCAAAATGATAATTTAGGAGGAACGATTCTAGAAATTCTATGTAGAAAAGCCAAAGAAGGAGTAGAAGTAAAATTACTCTATGATGGTATGGGATGCCTTAAGGTACACAAGAAATTTTTCGCTCCATTAATCAAATCTGGTGGGAAAGTTTCCTGTTTTTTCCCACCTTTTCTTCCATATATAAACCTTCGTGTAAATTTTAGAAACCATCGTAAAATATGTACTATTGATGGTAAGTATGGCTATATAGGTGGTTTTAATATCGGAGATGAATATTTAGGTCTTTCTAAAAAATTTGGCTTTTGGCGAGATACGCATTTATTCATACAAGGCGATGCACTTGATGCGCTACAATTACACTTCCTAATGGATTGGAGATTTGCTTCAAAAGAAAATTCTGTTTTTGATGATAAATATTTTCCTCATAGACCTCACCTTGGTAAAACAGGTCTTCAGATAGTTTCAAGTGGACCTGATTCCACTTGGAATTCTATTAAAAATGGGTATTTAAAAATGATAAGTAAAGCTGAAAAAAATATTTATATTGAAACTCCTTACTTTATTCCTGATGACAGTATACTTGAAGCTTTAAGAATAGCATCATTGTCTGGCGTAGATGTTCGTATAATTATACCGAGTAAACCAGATCACCCATTTGTATATTGGGCTTCTACATCTTACATGGGTGAGCTTCTAGATTCCGGTGTTAAATGTTATACCTATACTAAAGGCTTTCTTCATAGCAAATTTCTTTCTATTGATCACTCTATAAGCTCTGTAGGCACCGCAAATCTAGATATTAGAAGCTTCACTTTAAACTTCGAAATTAATGCTTTTATTTATGATAGAGAGATAACTTCTGACTTAGATGATTTTTTTATTGATGATTTGAAATCTTGTGATGAACTAACTCTAGAAAAATATAATAATAGAAGTTTTATTGTTAAATTTAAGGAATCTATCTCTCGATTACTTTCTCCTATACTATAATAAATAAGGCCCCACAAACTTTAAAAGTTATGGGGTCTCATTTATATATACTAATTGTATTTTATATAATATTAATTAGTTTTTATTATAGGTATACTAAATGAAAAATCCGTTCCTTTTCCTATTTCACTTTCAACCCATATTTTTCCACCATGTTCTTCAATAATATACTTGCATATTGATAAACCAAGCCCTGTACCTTTAGGTTTATCTGTGAGTGTATCTCCTACTTGGCTAAATTTTTCAAAAATATATTTTTTGTCTTCCTCTCTAATACCTACCCCGGTGTCGCTAATGCTTACTATTATATTCTCTGCAACTACTCTTGCGCTACATACTATACATCCTTTTTCCGTAAATTTTATAGCATTAGAAATAAGATTTATTATCACTTGCATTAATTTGTCTTTATCTGCCATAATTTTAGGAAGTTTTTCACTTATACTTTGAATAACCTGAAGAGATTTATCTCTAATAATGGGATTTGTTAATGTTATTACTTGTGTTATAATTTCTTCTATGTCAATTTTCCTCATATTTAATAGAACTTTTCCTGCTTCCATTCTTGATATATCTAACAAATCATTTATAAGACTAGATAATCTATCCCCTTCTGATAATATTATATTTACATTTCTCTTTATTTTAACTACTGCACTTTGGTTTTTTTCAATCGAAAGATCTAATCCAGGTACTATCGTCCCTTCAAATTTTCGCTTAACCATTTCTGTAAAACCAATTATCGATGTCAATGGAGTTCGAAGTTCATGAGAAACTGTAGATAAAAACTCTGTTTTCGTCTTGTCTATATCTTTTAGCTTTTTGAAAAGCTTAGCATTTTCTATTGCTAAAGCTACTTGGCTAACTATTAAATAAGCATTCCTTATATAAATTTCATTGTACGCCGCCTTCTTATAATTAACCATTATTACAACTCCATATATTTCATATTTATAAATTATCGGAATCATTAGTAGGCTTCTCATGTGATATAATAATAGTTGTACTTTAGTACTATATTTTTTATAATCTACTTTATTTAAATCATGAATATAATACATTGTTCCGGATTTTGTAACTTTATTAATTAGGTTAATAAAGCTCTCATCCTGAATGTAACTATTTGTGTTTAATTCAACTCCATCACGATGACAAGCCATAATTTTAAAGCCAGTATTATCTTTATATATACTTATAGCATCATCATAAGAAGAATTTTTATATAAATTTTTTAATAATTGATTTAATATATCTTTAATATTTGTTGTAGATTTAAATATATCAATATTTGAAGTAATTCTCTTATCAAATTCCTTAGATTTTTTTAACATTAATATTTTTGTTACTATAGTAGTAACAATAACATTTATTATTATTATTAATACTATATATAGGTAAAATTTATTTGTTAATATTTTTATCATGTTATACCTCTATTTATCATTTATTTAATATACAACTATTATGAAAATACCAATTTCTCCTCCTTATGTCAAGTATAAATGATCATTTATTCAGGTACTTATTATCATATGAAAGAGGTGCATCTATGCAAAAATCGGGTAAAATCATTAACATTGAAAAAAATAAGGTGTATATCGTTACTACAAATAATGAATTTGCAACCCTCAAAAAAAATGCAATTGAGCCTATACTAGGTGAAATATATATAGGTGAAGAAGTTAAACCCATTGCCCTTTGGAAATATGTCTTATCCCTTACTTTTGCTCTATTAATTTTGTTTTTAATAAAGCAATCATATATGAATAATAAATATAATTACTCCGTTATCGTAGATATGAATTGTTCTCTAAAAATGGATTTGAACGGTTCAGATAAAGTTACAAATGTTTCCGGCATTAGCTCTGGTGGATATACAATAATAAATCTTCTAAATCTTAAAGATAAATCTCTTAACCAGTCCTTACATTTAATTTTGGATGAATCTATTAAGCAAAAATACTTAACTAAAGCCCACGCTGATGACGGTTATAAAATTTCAATATTTATTTCTGGTAACAAAAACAAAAATCCAATAAACTTAACTGAATTCGAAAAATATGCAGGAACTCATAATTTTAAGGTTCTAATAAATGATAATGGTCAAGCTATAATTAATTAAAGGATTATAAGGATAATTATCTTAAATTTACTTTATAACTTCTAAGGATGGTGCAAAATGAAAATCATACATAATAAAAATGATACAAATATTATTAAACACTATGAAACTGATGATTCAAAGACTAGGTTAAATAAGTTTATAAGTGAAACAGGGTTTTGTTCTAGGCGTGAAGCAGATAAACTTATCGACAGAGGCAAAGTCACTGTAAATGGTGCAATACCCGAAATGGGAACTAAGGTCTCTAATGATGATGACATTAAAATAAATGGTAATGAACTGAAAAACAAAGAAGATCACATTTATTTAGCATTCAATAAACCTATTGGAATAACCTGTACCACGGAGCATAAAATTAATGGAAACATTATAGATTTTATAAATTATCCAAAGAGAATTTTCCCAATCGGTCGTCTCGATAAAGCGTCTCAAGGTCTTATATTTTTAACTAACGATGGTGACATTGTAAATAAAATTTTACGTTCAGGCAATAGTCATGAAAAGGAGTATATTGTAACTGTAGATAAACCAATATCTCCTGATTTCATAAAGAATATGGCAAATGGTATACCTGTACTTGACACTATTACTAAAAAATGTTTAGTAAGGAAACAAAGTAAGTATGTTTTCAAAATAATTTTAACCCAGGGGCTTAACCGCCAAATACGAAGAATGTGTGAGTATTTGGGGTACTGCGTTATGAGACTTGAGAGGCTTAGAATTATGAATGTTTCTATAGATAATTTACCTACTGGAAGATGGAGATATCTATCTAAAAGTGAACTAATGGGTATTAACAATCTAATTTCAGACTCAGTAAAAACTGAAAATGCCTCTAAATAAAATTTTACATATGTTCTTATATTAAATTACTATATCTAATATCAAAAAATCCTTGAAAAACACACAAATCTGTGTGTTTTTTTGCTTCATTTGAAAGTTATCAACATTATGCACACAGAATTTGTGGATAACTTGTTAATCTTAGCTAATAATAATTATTATATTTAAGTTCTAAATTCATTCAAAATTATGCTTTTAACATATAAATAAATACTTATTTATTATGCTTAACTTCATGTAAACCCACTTAACTTTATCTCAGAGTGCTACCACTTGCCTTCTAGCACTCTATTGATCGTAATCGCATAATATGCTACTATGTAATCATTTTCATTTTCCAAGCATATATCGCTTATTCACTATCTTTAATGCTTTTTATATTGACATTATATACATTGTATTTTAGTTATAGCCACGTTTTAACATATAACCACTCAATACATTTTATCTTATTTTTTATATATTATACCAATTTTAATGTAAATACTTTTAATTATAATATTGTATTTATATTACATTTTTTCCTTCTACTTTTTCTAAATTGTTTTGAATTTCTATTTTTTTTGGTTAGACTCACAGATTGTACACATTATGTTTTACTAATCCACAACCCAATTATTTTTATGTAATTATATGTTAATTTTTATAGGTTATTTAATAGTTATGCACATTATCCACAGTATTTTTGTGCATAACTTGTGGAGTTGATGTTGATGATTAGTTATTTGTCGTTATTATGTATATCTTTGGATATAACATGTAAATTTATGTGTATTAAATATGTTTTTTTTAATTTTAATTATTAAGTTATGCACATTATCCACAGTTTTGTTGATAACATGTTAATAACTTTTTTTATGATATAGCCCATATATACTATATTTAACCTATTAAAAATTGATATATTCTTTAATAAAATTTCTTGATTACCACCTCATGAAATGGTATATTAGGCACATAACTATATATTCAATTCAAATGTATGACACGTGTTGAAAATTTTTATAAATTAAATTGAAAAGAGGTAATTCGCTTGAGAATAGGAATGGGTTATGATGTTCATAGATTGGTTACTGGTAGACAATTAATACTCGGTGGAGTGACAATACCACATGAGACTGGTTTACTTGGTCATTCAGATGCAGACGTTCTAGTTCATGCAATTATGGATGCTCTCTTAGGTGCTGCTGCACTTGGTGACATTGGAAAACATTTTCCTGACACTGATAATAAATATAAAGCTATATCAAGTATTTCTTTGCTTAAATATGTATGTACATTAATAAAAGATAAAAATTATATAATTGAAAATATTGATGCTACGATAATAGCACAACAACCTAAAATGGCACCACATATACCCAATATGAGAAAGAATATTGCAACTGCACTTGATCTACCTATAGATAAAATTAATATTAAAGCTACTACGGAGGAAGGCCTTGGTTTCACAGGTCAATGCGCAGGAATTTCATCTAATGCTATATGTCTTTTGAAATAGGTTCTTACATTTTTTTAAATAAAAATAAGGACAATTCTTTTATTAGAACTGTCCTTATTTTTATTATTTCCATTAATATATATATATGTGTTAATCCTCTTCCATAAATTTTCTACTTTCATTATGCAATGCCATTAGATCTATGTTATAAAAATAGAATTAAACAAATAACTTTCTCATACAATAATACTTGTCATCTCTTTTTTCTAATTCAAACTCATTTATAGATGTAACTCTATCATGTTGTTCTACATGGAGTACATAACCTTCTTGATTCTTTTTTTCAAAAAAAACCTTTGAAGAATTCATAACCTCTACTTTTTCCCCACATAGGTCATAAATAAATTTTGGTATATTATTTAGCATAAACATTTACCCCCTTAATATTTATCAACTATAGATAAATATTATAATATACTGCTGTTTATGCTAAATTTCTTTATTTATTTTTGAGATTTATTCTATATAACACCTAGTATAAAATATATTAATCATTACAACATATTACTATGCCTTATTACACTAATATATTAATCTCCGAGTGTTGCCACCATAATCGCTTTTATGGTATGCATTCTGTTTTCTGCCTCATCAAATACTATTGAAGCTGGACTTTCAAATACTTCATCAGTAACTTCTACACCATTTATTCCAAATTTTTCATATATATCTCTACCAACTTTAGTTTTTAAATTATGAAATGCTGGCAAGCAATGCATAAACTTAGTATTCTTATTCCCAGTTAAATTCATCATTTCTTTATTAACTTGATATGGTTTTAACAGATTAATTCTTTGAGCCCAAACCTCATCCGACTCTCCCATTGACACCCAAACGTCAGTATATATAACATCTGCATCTTTTACTCCTTTTGCTACATCATTAGTAATTGTAATGCTTGCTCCAGTCTCCTTTGCTACTTCTCTACATTTACTTACTAATGCATCTTCAGGGAATAATGAATTTGGTGCAATTATTCTAAAGTCCATTCCCATTTTAGAAGCGCCTATCATAAGAGCATTTGCCATATTATTTCTTCCATCTCCTGCATAAACAAACTTAATTTCATTTAATGGCTTCGAAAAATGTTCTTGAATTGTTAAAAAATCAGCAAGAATCTGAGTAGGGTGATCCTCTGTAGTTAAACCATTCCACACTGGCACTCCTGCATATTTTGCTAGTTCCTCAACTACATCTTGACCATACCCTCTATATTCGATACCATCATACATCCTACCTAGAACCCTTGCAGTATCTGCAATCGACTCCTTTTTACCCATTTGACTCCCTGTCGGCCCAAGATATGTAACATGTGCTCCTTGATCAAGCGCTCCAACTTCAAATGAACATCTCGTTCTAGTTGAATCTTTCTCAAATAGCAATACTATATTTTTACCTTTTAATGTTTGCCTTTCTGTTCCTGCATATTTAGCCCTCTTTAAATCTCTAGCTAATTCAAGAAAATAATAAATCTCTTTTGGTGAAAAATCCATTAATGTTAAAAAATTTCTGTTCCTCAAGTTAAACATAATAATTCCCCTTTCTTATCTTTGACACTAACTTTTACCAATCACATATAAAGTATTTTTAAGTTACCCATAAAAGTTATTTATTATTATAATGTACCACTCTCCCCAAAATTTCAATATATTTATATATAAATGCTAAATGTTTCCTAAATAAAAGCATAGATATACTTTTAACTTTAAGCAAAAACCATTATATCTTATTTTATTACAAGATTCTCATTGTGTAATATGATATTTTTTAAAGATAATATTGCAAATAGTTATATTTTTAATTTTCAGGATAAGTTATCCACAGTTTTTAACATTTAATCAACAGAAGCTGTGGATAATTTTATTTATATGTGAAAGCTTTATTTGAGCGCTTATACATATTAAATTTAATTCCGACATATTCTTATCCACATTGTCTATTAATATCTGTTTATAATATGTTAGTTTTTAAGTGGAATAAATCGTGTCATTTCATATTTTTTTATTCAATATTTATCTTTTTCTGCTATTTACTTTCTATACTGTTTACATAAATTTTTAACCAAATTTAATTTAATATACTAAGATTATTAGTTTTCTTCAAATATTTTATTTAGTATACTATGATTCCTTATTTTAAGCTTTCTTAAATTTTATTGCTAATAAAAAACAGGCTATTTAAATAGCCTGTTTTAATTCAACCTTACCTAACTCTTCTCGCAGTAAGGTAATCACCTCTTGTAAGTGCTGATATTTTAATTACATCACCAGTACGAGGTGCTTGAATATACGAATTATTACCTACATACATTCCTACATGATGTGGATTTGATTGTGTACCAAAGAAAATTAAATCTCCTGGTTGTAAATTTTCTCTAGCTACATAGGTGCCTTCATTTATCTGTGTAAATGTAGTTCTACTAAGTGAAACACCAAAATGTGCATATACATATTGCATAAATCCAGAGCAATCAAAAAACTTAGGACCACTAGCGCCCCAAACATATGGAGTTCCTAAAAAATTACTTGCATATGCAACTACTGCATTTGAACTAAATGACGATGCTGATCCACCTCTAGATGCAGTATATTTAGGAGTATTATCCTTTATTTGTTGTATTTGTTTCATAGTAGCTGCTACTGTAGCTTGTCCATCAGTAACCTTACCAGAATACAATTTTTCTTGCTTTGTGGCTTCTGAAATAAATACGCTTTGTTCTTTCTTAGTATCTTTAAGCTTTGCGAGTTTAGCTTCATTATCAGCTTTTAACGTTAATAACTTTGTTTTCTCAGTTTCAAGTGATACTTTTTGTTTTTCAACCTCACTCTTTTTAGCTGTTAGCTCTGCTATAATACTGTTATCATACTCAACAATTTTTTTAACAGTTTCAGCTCTTGAAATAAAATCTTCTATTCCCTTGGAATCTAATAAAACCTCCACATAGCTATCAACACCATTCATATACATGCTTCGCATTCTAGCATTAAATAAGTTTTCTTCTTTTTTAATATTATCCTGTGCAACCTTAATATCCTTTGTTGTCTTTTCTATTTGCTTCTGTGTTTCTGTTACTTTAACCTTTGTTTTATCAACTTGTGCATACATCTTTTCTATGTCAGAATCTAATTTTTCAATAGATATTTCTATGCTTTCAATATTACTTTGAGCTTTCTTGTATGCGTTTTTTTGACTTTCTAACTGACTTTTTTGATTACTAAGTTTATCTGATAATGGATTTGCCATTACCTGAATACTTATTGTAGCCGCAAGGCCAATTGTTACTATCAATGATATTATTCTTTTGCGCAACTTAATCCCTCCATATGTAAATTCTGTATGTTTACTCATTTCTAACTCATTACTTTTAAAGCAATGACTATAGTATACCATTATTTTGTTAAAAACCTCAATGGAAACATAGATTGTTTTGTAAATTTTATTTTAATTTTCTATTATGTGTTTATTTTTCAACTTTTATCTGCATGTTTCTACATTCTTTAGTTTAATCATAACTTTAGTGAATGTTTATAAATTTCAGATTTAGGCATATTCCTATCCTTTGCAACCACCTTCATTGCATCTTTTTTATTTATTCCTTCATCCATATATTTTTGTATATGCTCTTCTATAGTTAGTGAATCCCATTTAGCTCTTTCCTCTTTATCTATAGCTTCCTTACTCTTACCTTCAATTACTAATACATATTCTCCTCTTGGAACATTCTGCTTGTAATATTCTATTGCTTCTTCTAATGTTAGCCGTATTATCTCTTCATACAGTTTTGTAAGCTCTCTACACATTGATATCTTTCTGTTCCCAATATTCTCATACAGGAATTCTAAAGTACTTAAAAGTCTGTGAGGAGCTTCATAGAAAATTAATGTTTCACTTCTATTTATTAAATCATCAATAATAGGCTTTCTTTCTTTGTTTTCCCTAGGTAAAAAACCTCTAAAAATGAATTTTGTAGTATCCATACCAGAATATACAAGTGCAGTAGTAATCGCAGTAGCTCCAGGTAATACCACAAATTCTATGTTTTGCTCTATACACTTTGAAACTATAACACTTCCAGGATCAGATATTCCAGGTGTACCTGCATCACTAATAATAGCTATATTTTTTCCTTCCTTTACTTGCCTAATTATATCCTCACTTTTTCCTAACTCATTAAACTTATGATAACTTATAAGAATTTTTTTTATATTAAAATGATTTAAAAGTTTTAAACTTTGCCTTGTATCTTCTGCTGCTATTATATCAACACTTTGAAGCACTTCTAGTGCTCTAAGTGTAATATCCTTTAAATTCCCTATAGGAGTTGGTACTAAATATAATTTTCCTGCCATTCTAATCACCCTTTTCTTTAGTATTTAAATTAAATCATATCTGAATTATACATATCTTTAATTTCCTGAGTATAACCGCCATCTAATGTGTGAACATACAGAGGAGTATCCCATTTTAAAAATGCCCCACCATCTCTCTGACCTTCGATAAGTACAATATTAGGCGCTTTATTGACGCTTGGGTGCACCATTCTTATACGTTTGGGCTCAATCCTATGCTTTCTCATAGTGCACAATATATCAGCTAATCTATCCGGTCTATGGACCATATATATTCGGCCGTTATTTTTCAAAAGAATTCTACATGCAATAATTACATCTTCTAACGTGCAACAAATTTCATGTCTAGCTATAGCTTCTTTATCGTTTATACTTACTAATCCAGAATTTTGAAGTTTATACGGTGGATTAACAGTAACAATATCTACCTTATCAATCCTTTTAATAAGTTCTATATCTTTTAAGTCTCCATTTATAAATCTGATTTTCTCCTCTAAATTATTATATTTTATAGACCTATTTGCCATATCAACAAACTCTTCTTGAATTTCTACGCCAGTTATATTACTTGCAGCTGTTTTACCTGCTAATATAAAAGGTATTATTCCCGTACCAGTGCATAAATCAACAACTTTAGCATTTTTTCTTACTTTTACGAAATTGGCTAGTAGTACAGCATCCACTCCAAATCTAAAAGCGTGTTTTTTTTGAATAACGTGGATACCTTTTAGTTGAAGATCATCTAAAGTTTCATCTGTTCTTAAAAACTCCATTATGTATCTCCTTTCTATAAAATTTGCATTTATTATGTAAATCACAACAAAAGAAGTATACCTCAATTTTTATTGGTAAATCAAGATAATCCAAACTTTATTATTTTTTTATAATTATTAAACTACTATTAGCAACCATTGTTGAATATATATGTTAGTATAGAATAATCGATTTTAATGAGGTTAAAAATGCAATTAATATTATATCCATTTAAAAATATAGTTTTCAATAAAAACTCTGTGTTATTAGATGCATCTTTCTTACTCAGCTTAATTTATGATGACGACATCAAGCATAGCGATTGTTTATCATGTTTAAAACAACTTTCAGAAGGATCTTCTGTTTTTTACACTACTAGTATTATAACAGCTGAGGTTATGAATAAAATACTTTATAAATTATTTATTAGTGACATCCAATGCAAAATAAATAATAGCAGTCCTTACAACTCAATGGATAATATTAGATCTATTACAAATAGTTTTAGCCGTCATGACACAAAAATATTAAAGGAAAAGAAAAAAGACAGACTTATCCATATACCATATAAAAGATATTTTGATAATATTTCTAAAAATTCTATGAAAAGAAACCTACTTAATATCTATTACAGTAAATCTGTAGAAATAATTTCAGAATTAGAAAAAATTATAAATATAAAATATCTTAATATTTCTGAAGAATGCATTTCATTAGTGAAAAAATTTATGTGTGACAGCTTATTGTCAGTAAATGACGCTTTCCACATAGCAACTGCAGAGCACAACAATATAGATTTCTTACTAACTTTGGATGGTGATTTTATTTTTGCTGAGAGCAGTGAAATGAAAGTACTCAAAATTTAATAAAAACTAATCTTCAGCTCAATTAGTTTAATTCTTTTGCACTATTATAAAAAAAGAAGTGTACCTTTGATTATCTCAAAATACACTTCTTTGTGTTTGTTATCTAGGAATATAAATATGTGTGCCATCTTTTATTTCGTTCTCATTTATAATTTTATTTGTTTCCTTTAGCATTACAATAGCTTTTTTCACACTATAAGAAGGCATATTATTTTTAGCAATTGAAGTTAATGTATCTTGTTTTTTAACAGTATATTCAATAGTATTTCCTTCTGTAACAACAGCCTTTGAAACCTCTGACTTTATTTCATATGGGATTACTATTTTTTGACCCTCTACAATTTTATAAGATTCACCCATACTATTTCTAGTTTTAATAAATTCAACGATTTTGTTTTTATCCTGACTAGGCATATATGTTTTAGCAATACTAAACACTGTGTCATTCTTTTTAACAGTATAGATTCCAACATTAGTTTTATCATTTATATAAGCAACATCCATTTTATTAGTTTCTGCTTCTGAAGTAGTTTTGTTTGTCGTTTTATCATTACTTGCTATAGAATTAGTATTATCATTTTGAACTATAGTACCATCTCCCGACTTCACATTAGCAACGTGTTCTTGTCCTCCTGTAAATCTTACCGCAAGAAAAACCACTAAAATTAATACAGCAATGGTAGATATACTAATTATTCCTTTTTTCATTCTCATATTTAAAACCCCTTTATTATTTATTTGTTAATCAACTATATTTATAATCATTGACATAATTTAGATGTCTCATACATGTTGTACCGCTTATTATTATATAATTGCTAAAAATATTATTTTAAAAATTATTCATATATTAAAATGTGTTCTATTAAAAACTTAAGGCTGTTAACCCTTTAGGTTAACAGCCTTTATCAATTACAACTTCACATATTATTTCCTATTACTTTTTTCTATTTGATCCCTAACTTCTTCCCCTGTCATACCAGTCGCATCGATAATCGGACTAGTTGTTATAGTTTCTTCAATTCCCATTATATTTTGATTTTCGCCAGTAACGACAACGACATCATACCTATCTAAAAAATGACCTGCATTCTTTTTACTATTGTTAAATTCTTTGACAGTATAACCTTCATTACTTAAATAACTTATAATTGGCTTCAGTCCCTCTTGTACTGCTACTTTTTTCATATTTTACGCCTCCATTCGAAATTGTTTTATTAAATTATTATCTCCATTAAAAAAAAGCATATTCAAATGTTAATATTTATATTTTTGTTTTAATTTTAATTATTAAAAAATAAAAAACGGAGAAAATTTCATTTTCTCCGTTTTTTTTATATAACTGCATACCCAGCTTCTTCAATTGATTCAATTAAATTATCCAATTTTATAAAATAATCATCATATATTATTTCTATTTGTTTACTTTCGATATTTATTTGGCAAGCGATTACGCCTTGATTATTTGATATTGCTAAATTAATATTACTAATATCTTCTGAAGTATTCATGTTACATACTTTTATAACTGACTTCATCTTCCCCCCCCTCCTAGTTATCTTTAATTAATTCCTTTATTATATACGCATCTTCTCCATTTTTAGATAATTCTAATTTAATATCTTCATCATTTGCAGCATCTTCATATCTTCCTGTAACTAATGTTAAGTCTTCAATTTTAACCTCAACGATTTCTTCATCACTACCATTAAGTTTTATCTTAATCTTGACTGATTCTTTTACAACACTATTGCCAATGACTTCTGATTTCCCATAAGGTGTATCTACTACAGACCCTACTGTAGGTAAAGTTTTTCTTATTTTTTCATAAGTTTCCTGCTCATAATTCAAACAACACATTAATCTACCACAAATACCTGAAATTTTTGTAGGATTTAATGATAAATTTTGCTCTTTAGCCATTTTTATTGATACTGGTGCAAATTCACCAAGAAAAGTTGAGCAACACATAGGTCTACCACATGGTCCCAGACCACCAACCATTTTTGCTTCATCCCTAACGCCTATTTGTCTAAGTTCTATTCTTGTTCTGAAAACTGCAGCTAAATCTTTTACGAGTTCACGAAAATCAACACGTCCATCTGCCGTAAAATAAAATATAACTTTGTTATTATCAAATGTATACTCTACATCTATAAGCTTCATATCAAGTTCATGTTTATGTATCTTCTCTAAGCATATTTCATATGCTTCCTTTTCTTTTCGCTTATTATCCAAGTCTTTCTCTGCATCTGCATCTGTAGCTTTTCTAATAACACATTTGAGAGGAGATACTATATCATCTTCCATTATCTCTTTTTTCCCAATAACACATTCTCCAAATTCTATCCCTCTTACAGTTTCTACAATAACTCTATCTTCTTTTTTAATATCTATATCGTTTGGACTAAAATAATATATCTTACCAGCTTTCTTAAATCGTACTCCTATTACTGTAACCATGTTAAATCATCTCCTTGCGAAATGTCGTTAAACCTCCTGCATTTTAAGTAACATTACTTCAAACGCTAACGACGGGTTAACATTTCTATCTAAGTTTTCTCGAGTATCATTTATTATATTTATAATACCATTTAATTTGTTAAATGAAAATATGTTAGATAACTCTTTTATATTTAATAATTTATCTATATTAATAATTAAATTTTCTTCTTCAACTTCCTTATATATTATAGTATCCCTAATATACGAAAGAAATGCAGTTAATATTTCTTCAAAGTTGTCTTTTTGATTAGATAATTTCTTTTCATATTTAATTAATTCCTCAGTTCTAACACTATTTAACTTAAGCAATATTTCCAAGGTAATATCTCTAATATCCTTAAAATTATTATCATTAATAAATTTTTCAGCCTTTCCTGGTATTCCATCACTAAAAGCTAAAATCACTTTTATTTGATCTATTTGTAAATCGGAATAATTTTTACTTAAAAACTCTTTCATTTCATCCCTATTCAAATTCTTCAGCTTATGTATTTGGCATCTTGATTTTATTGTATCCAATATAACTTCAAGGTTTTCACACAATAAGATTATAGTCACATTTTTAGGTGGCTCCTCAATTGTTTTTAAAAAAGCATTTTGCGCTTGCACTGTCATTTTGTGAGCGTGGTATATAATAATAACTTTCTTATCTCCTTCAAAAGGTTTTTTATTAATCTCTTCAATCAAGGTTCTTATAGAACTAACGCCTATTGTACTTTTATTTTTATCAATTTGCCATTCAACTAAATCAACATACTGCCTATCTTCATTTTTACCTAAAATCATAAGCCCTATGTTTTTAGCGAGTATACTTTTCCCTATTCCATCTTCTCCAACTAAAATATGAGCATGCGATAATTTATCTAATTGTATGGCTTTCGTTATTTGATTTTTTATATTATTATGTCCTATTATATCCTCAAAACTCATTTTAGGCCTCCATGCACAGAAGCAAGTATAACTTTATATATACTTGCTTCCAATTAATTATACCTTTATATACTTATCTACATCAACTACGAATACATTTGCTCCACCTACATCTACTTCAATAGGAAATGGCATATATACCCCTGTAGAGCCAGCCACAGGTGATGGTGATGATATTATTTGCTTTCTCTCCTTACATACTTCCTCGATAATAGTTAAAACTTCATCCACCTTTTCTTTTTCAACACCAATTAATAATGTAGTATTTCCTGATTTTAAAAATCCTCCAGTAGTCGCGAGTTTTGTAACCCTAAAACCCTTATCAGTTATTGTTTCGATTAAATCATTTGAATCATCATCTTGTACAATTGCAATAACTAATTTCATATAATCACACCCCTTCTATAATTTTATTATTTTAATTTTATTTATTATATCTTTGTGTATTTGTTCTACACTTTTATTACCATCTACTACTTCTATTTTATCATATTTTTTACAAATATCCATGTAACCTTCAAAAACTTTTTTATGAAATTCATCTCCACTATTTTCTAAGCGATCTAATTTCCCTTGCTTTTTCTTTCTATTTAACCCTTCCTCATATGGAATTGTAATCATAAGTGTTATATCCGGCTTAAGCCCATCTAATGCTACCTCATTAATACTCTTTATTCTCTCCATACCAAGCCCCCGACCAATTCCTTGATAAACCATAGAAGAATAAACAAAACGATCACATACGACTATCATGCCTTGCATTAATGCTGGCTTTATAACCTCACTTACTAATTGTGCCCTTGAAGCCGCATATAATAACGCTTCACACATATAGCTCATATTAGAATTATCATTATCCAAAATTATTTCTCTTATTTTTTCACTAATTTCTGTCCCACCAGGTTCCCTGACTTTTACTACTTCATATCCAGATTGTTGTAAATATTTTTCTAATAGCTCTATCTGTGTAGTTTTCCCTGAACCATCTGGGCCTTCTAATACTATCATACGCCCTCTTTTCATTCGATCTCCTCCATCAATATGTATAATGACCATAGCCTTTATTTTGCTACTATTGCAACTTTCCCATCATTAATTCCTAGCACTGTTACATTACACTTCAAATAATATAATATCAAAGCTATATTCTTCTCATCTAGCATTTCCCCAGGCATTACAATTGGTATACCAGGTGGATATGGAACTATTGCCACTGCACATATTTCACCATTTGAATTTTTTAAATCTACAGTAATTTTATCACTATCCATTACTTCATATGGGAACATGCTTTGCTTTGGCATATCATAATCTATTATCTGTACATACTTCTCCTTTAAAAACTCCATATTACAATCTTTAAGAGCTAAATAAAGTTTTTCAAAATCTTGCTCCTTAGTAAAAGGTGAAAATATTAGAACTACATTCCTGCAGTCACTCATCTCAGCTTGTATTTTGTTTCGCCTTAAATAATCTAACAATTTATGACCACTATACCCTTTAGGCACATTTAATATATATCTAGTTAAATCCATCGTATACTTATTACTATCTTTAATAGATTTTTCTGATGCATCCTCTAAGTCTTCCTGACCTAGTATATGAAATTTACCCAAGCTATTAATTTTAGCCCTATTTAATTTACACATTTCAACTAGCTCTCCGTAATCCCTTTCACCATATTCCTCAATATAAAACCTAGCATAGTCCATGGAACATAAAAACATATATGATGGACTCGTACTTAAAAATGCACTTACATAAAAATCCACTTTATTTATATCTATATTCGGACCTACATGTAAAAAAGCTGTTTGAGTTAGGCTGGGTAGAGTTTTATGTGCACTCATAACTACCATATTCGCTCCCATCTTCAAAGGATTTTCAGGTAATAACTTATTAGCGCCAAAATGGGCACCATGAGCAGCATCTATTAACACCTTAATATTATATTTTTTAGCGGTTGCAATAATATATGATAAATCAAGACATATACCATAATAATTGGGATATGTAATTATAATTCCTTTAGCATCCTTGTTTTTTCTGATTAAAGAAAGAAAATGCTCCTTATCGAAAGGAAAAGGAACATCATATTTTGAATTAAACTTATTTTTAATATATACAGGTTTTAGTTTTCTCATAATTATTGCATTATATATTGATCTATGACAATTTCTCTCTACAATAATTTTATCACCTTCATTGAAAACTGAAAAGATCATAGTAAAATTTCCACTAGTACTACCATTAACTAGAAAATAAGATTTTATACTTCCATAATAACTACTCAATAATTGTTGAGATTCTTTTATTATCCCTTCTGCATGATGAAGATTATCTAATCCATCAACTTCAGTAATATCTCCCTTAATAAAATTTTCATAAAGTTCTCTACCTTTCGCCGTTTTTAAAAAACCCAGCCCTCCTTTATGGCCTGGCATACAAAAGGGAACATTTTTTTCTTTTATATATGTTAACACTCCATCTACAAGTGGTAATCTTGACAATCCTTAGTCACTCCTCTTGGTATAAACTGTACTAAATTCTTTCTTATACAGTTTTTGTAATATTCATAAAAATCGTTATTAGCCTTTGCTTTTATAATTCTTTCTTCACAATTTTTGCAAATTCCTCTTCCATTTATTATTATACCACCATTTAGAGGCTTTCTACATATAATACATTTTTCTTTTTGCATAATTTCCCCCTTAACCTCTTTACCTTAAATCATTTTCTATCAATTAAATAATTCATTTTTAAATGACTTTAAATCTACCTACCTTATAGTCTTTATAATATATTTTATTCATCTAAATACAGTTTCTTATTTTGTCCACCTAAAAATTAAAAATATATTTATCTACATTTTATGATATAACCTTTCATTTAAATTTACGCTTTGACCTTAGATTCCCTAAAACTAATAACACATCCGTATACTCGACTATTTTAAATTATTAAATGTTATTTGTTTTGATTTAACTTAGTAATTTTATTTTTTATTATCAATATATTTATATAACTTCGGTTATACTAATCATGTTAATAATCATAAGATTTTGAGAGGAGAACAATCTATGAAACAAGAAATTATAAGTTATATAGATAGTATAAAAGATGATATATACAATTTGTCAACCTACCTTTATGATAATCCTGAAACAAGTTATAAAGAATATAAAGGTTCTGCTTACATAATAAATATGTTAAAAAATAATGGTTTTAATGTAAAAGAAAACTATTGTAATATTCCTACTGCTTTTTATGCCCAATACGGCGTTGGCCATCCTAAAATATGTTATATATGCAAATATACTTCCACTGAAAAAACAGGTCATGTTTTTGGCAATAATGTTAATGCGAGTATTTCTGTCGCTGCAGCATTAGGTCTATCAAAAGTGGTTTCTAAAAGTGGTGGAAGTGTTCTTATACTAGGCTGCCCGGGTGAATATTCCAATGGAGCAGAATTAACTATAACAAAAGAAAAATGTTTTGAAGATATAGATATTATCATTGCACCTCATTGTGATATAACCAATGCAGAAAGTGGTACCTCCATGGCTATAATTCCAATTAAACTTAAATATATTGTTGATACTACTAATTTTTCTCCTTTAGAATCGTATTTATTCATATTTAATTCATTAACTCATTTGCTAAAAGGAGTCCCTTCTAGCTGTTTTATTGACAATATATCTATAACCAATATCGCACCAAATAATAATTCTTCTTTACAATCGGAGGCCAAGTTTTATATTAAAGCTACTACCCTAAATGAAGCTGAAGTTTTTGAGAAAAAAATCGTGACACTTATTAAGTCGTTATCTCAAATAATAAATGTACCAGAAGACATTAGCATGTTTGAATTACCTTCGGAGGAACTTTTAACTAATAAACCTTTGTCAAGATTACTTGCACACAACTTAAAAGAATGTGGCATTATTAATATTGATTGTTGCAAAAACAGTTCATATGGCCTAGGTATAGGTGCTATAAGCCACATAACTCCCTCTATATACCCTTCAATATCTATTACAGAGAATAAGTTAATAAATTGCCCCTCCCCTGCCTTTGCATTAGAAACACAAACTGCTTTCTGTAAAACTAATATCCTAAAAGCAGCTACTGCACTTGCCATTACAGGGCTTGATATTATTGAAAAACAAGATTTATTAAAAGAAATTACTATCGAATTAAAATAATACAAAATTATTTATAGATATTTCACGACAAAAAGAAGTATAATTAATTTCAAATTATACTTCTTTTTTATGTATATTATATTCGTTATTAAAGTACTGATTTTTCTTTTAGTAACCTTATTTTTTTCATAAGACCATCACTAGGTTCAAAATAAAACTTTTTGAACTTATTCCCTGCTTTATATACACAACAAAGTTTACTTCCAATAAACGTAGAACATACATACTTTTTGCTACCACTTATATGGATTTCTGAACTGTAGTTACTATCCTTACCAATATACTCTATATCTTTTAACTTAATATCTTCTCTTATTGTTACCTCTTGCCCTTTTATTTTATGAATAATAAATTGATCTGCTACAATTAAATACTTATATTTAACCTTACACTTTGAAAATTCCATATAACAAAGAGCAATCATTATCGTATTAAAAAACAAAGTTACAAATGTTTTAATATTTATGCTTCCTATACTCATCTTAGGTAATAAATCTGATAGGCATATAAATATAATTAATGTAATAAACAAAGATACCACAGCTGGAAACTTCTTTCTCTGAACCATTTCTTTATACATCAAACCCAGACCTCCTAGATTAATTAAAAAAATCAGGCATATACGTTTCTCTACCCAACATATGTGATTATACTATCATTTCATATAATAATCTACTTGTACTAAGTTCATTATATTGTATATACCTCAGTATAATGTCATGTAGTAAATTTATATACATCAAGATATGTATTTTTAAGGTTTACTCGTATTTACTAACTTGTGATAAATATTATGTATATTTTAGTTTTTTATCTTTAATAAAATATTGGAGTATACTTAGAAAATTCAAGTAACTCTCTCTTATTTATCGTTACAAATAAATAAAACACTTTGTAATATATACAAAGTGTTTTGGAGGCGCCACCCGGATTTGAACCGGGGAATAAAGGTTTTGCAGACCTTGACCTTACCGCTTGGCTATAGCGCCATAAAATTGGTGGCTAAACCCGGAATCGAACCAGGGACACGAGGATTTTCAGTCCTCTGCT
>NZ_CALEVF010000022.1 GCF_937920395.1 uncultured Clostridium sp.
AAAATTTTAGATAGATATTTCACTAAAATCTTTTAGAGTTTCGCAATCAGCTATAATACATAAAAACATACAATGTGGTTACTTAAAACAAATGAAATTCAATTAAATATTTAATTGATTTAAACAAAAGAATGAAAACGTGTTAAAATGTTTAACAAACACACTAAAAATCATCAATAATATTAATATTAAATTATAATTATACTTATTTTTCATTGTATCTAATTAATATCGTATTATAATTAAATAACTGAATACTAAAATGGCGGTAAAAGTATTTTAGTATGTTATATTGTTATTTTTTCATATTAATAATCGTTTGTTAGATTGAGTATGGGGGGAGAATAGGTTACAGTGTTATTATGAACGTATAATTGTGGATAAGTTAAAACATTTAGAAATATAATTTATGATATTTAATGAATAAAAGCTGAAAGGATGATTTAATGAATAGTTTAATAGACTTAATAATAAAGACATGCCTAGATACAATATACATGACGGGAATGATAGTTTTTGTAGGGTTTATTCTTGGATTTCTAAGGAACCATTCAATAGAAAATTTTCAAAGGAGCTTTGGGTGGAAGGCCGTAGCGATTACTGCAATTATAGGAGTTCCTATTCATGAACTATCACATGCTATTTTATGTGTTGTTTTTAGACATAAGATATCTAAATTGGTACTTTTACAAAAGAAAGATGAAAATGGCATATTGGGTTATGTCAGTCATGCATATAATCCTAATAGTATATACCAACAAACGGGGAATTTTTTTATAGGTATTGCACCTATATTTGGAGGAATATCTGCAATAATTGCTTTAATGTATACCATAATTCCTAAGACATATAATCAATTTATAAATATATCTATGGTTAATGTTAATATAACAAAAATAAATTCTGTCTCCTTAAATGGGATATTAAATTCTTATGTTGATTTAATAAAGATAATTTTTTCAGAGACTAATTTTTCTAATCCATATTTTATATTATTTTTATTTCTAGCTATCTGTATTTCATCTCATATATCATTAAGTTCTGCAGATATTAAGGGGGCGAGCAAAGGGTTAGTTGCAATATTTTTTATATTACTTGCTATTAATGTATTTGGATTCTCACAGGTCGTTATGGCCCAAGGTATATTAAAGTATAATATTATACTAATAGGATTTCTTATAGTATCACTAATTTTTTCTGGGATAACTTATATTATAAGTTTATTGTTACTACTAATAAAGCATTGATATAGTATAAAGCACATGGAATTTTTCATGTGCTTTATTGTGGTTAAAATATGATCATATTATGTAAGCTATATTGAAGATCAATTAGGTAGTGATTAATATTTATAACATTAAAAAATCTACAATTTAAAGGAGCGTATGGATACATTTTTTCAAATTAGCTATTAGTGATATAATTTTATTATTGCAATATAAAGAATAATATGAAGGAGTGAAAATGATGAAGGTATCTCAAATAATGACTCCAGGTCCTACACAAGTAAGAGAGAATGTAAGAATGGCTAGAGCTTTAGCTACTACAAATCCAGATTTGGATTTGCAGTTTTATGAATTTTATAAAGAAACCTGCGAGGAAATAGGACAGTTTTTAAAGACAAGTAATGAAGTTAGAATATTAAGTGGTGAAGGAATTTTGGGCCTTGAGGCTGCTTGTGCATCACTTACTGAAATAGGTGATAGGGTACTCGTAATCGATAATGGAATATTTGGAGAAGGGTTTGCTGATTTTGTTAAAATGTATGGTGGAGAGGTTGTTGTTTTTAAAGAAGATAGGAAGCATTCAATAGACACTCAAAAATTAGAAGAATTCCTTGAAAAAGACCATGATTTCAAATTCGCTACTGTGGTACATTGTGATACACCATCGGGAGTGTTAAATGATATAGATAAGATATGTCATTTGTTAAAAAAGATGAACATACTTACAGTAGTGGATAGTGTAGCTGGTATGGGTGGAGAAGATGTAAGAGTAGATGAATGGAAAATAGATATAGTGATAGGTGCTTCTCAGAAATGTGTTTCAGCACCAGCAGGGCTTACGTTTTTAAGTATAAGTGAAGATGCATTTAAATCAATGCAGCAAAGAAATAAGCCAATAGCTTCTTATTATTGTAATTTACTTATATGGAAAGATTATTATCAGGATAAGTGGTTCCCATATACTCCGCCAATAAGTGATATTGTTGGGCTAAGACAAGCTTTTGATAATATTAAAGAAGATACTGGAATACTTGAAAGACATAGTTGTATTGCTAAAGCTACAAGAAAGGCTGTAAAGAAGGCTGGTCTTAGTTTATATATTGAAGAGGGATATTCTAATACTGTAACAGTTATAGAATTGCCTAAGGGTATAAATGATAAAGCATTATTAAAACATATGGTTGATGATTTTAATGTATTTATAGCTGGATCTTTTGGATATCTACAGGGAAAAGTGATAAGGATAGGACATATGGGAGAGAATGCTAAAAAGGATAAAATGGTTTATACACTTTTGGCATTACAATCATCATTAAAAGAACTTGGATTTGAGTGTAAAACTAATATGGTGGAAGTTTTTCTAAGTGAGGTATAGATTATACTTAAATATATCAGGATATGCTTAGTAATCATAGATTTGATTAACAAAATCATATTTAATATTGTAGCTATGAAGGATATGATTTAATAGTTAATATAACTAATAAAATAGAATTTTGGGAAGTTATTAATGAAAATGCAGTATACCAATCCTGGTGTATCAGTGATAAAGAAATCTAAGAAACAATAGGATTATGAAGAATACCGTATATGATTATAGTATTTAGGATATTATAATGTATCTATCATATAAATATATGATAGAATATTCCTTGTCGTCACATACAAGTGGCACACTGAACTAACCGTTAATTACATTTTATAAGATTTTAATTTAAAATTTTTATAAATAAGTTGTTGACAAAACAAGAAATACCTAGTATAATAGTAAAAGTCGTCACATGATGACAAACAAATTGGTCTTTGAAAATTAAACAGA
>NZ_CALEVF010000023.1 GCF_937920395.1 uncultured Clostridium sp.
TTTTGGGTTTGCTTGGAGGGCATTCCCCCCAAGTGCTATCACTATTCTTGACATATTCATTTCTCCTTTTATATTTCATATGAAATGTATTATTTTTATAACTATAGATTAGTTTAGATTGAATTATTAATCAAATTTTCTTAAATAAGCAGATAGTTCTTTTAATCCGTTTTTTAATATTTCTGTGTGTGTACAGTATCCTAATCTAGCATGTCCCTCAACATCAAACCGATTCCCTGGAACTAAAAGGACTCCTTTTTCTTTTAAAATATCTATACAAAATTGTTCAACATCAATAGGTATATCTAATTTAATAAATGATGTAGAAACATATTTCGGGAATACTAATGAAACACGAGGCTCATTTTTAACCCATTCCTTAACAATCTCTAAATTCGTATGAACGATCTTTTTATTTCTATCAATAACTAATTCTTTATTTTTTAATATATGGACAGCTAGATAATCATCAAAAACGCCAGCACAAATCATAGTGTAATCACGATATTTTCTAAACGAGTCTGCTAATTCCTTATTACTCGCAATCCACCCAACACGTATTCCTGGAACTGAATATGTTTTTGATAAACTATTTGTGGAAATTCCTTTATCGTATAAGTCCACGATTGAAGAAACAGAAATAGTAGAATCTAAAGGTTTATATACTTCATCAACTAAAATATAAGCACCAACATTACTCGCAATTTTTACTATTTCTTTAAGGAAATCATCATCAAATATTGTCCCAGTAGGATTATTTGCATTATTCAAACAAATTAATTTTGTATTTGGACGTATTAATTTTTTTAGTTCATCAATCGATGGTAACCAATCATTCTCTTCATAAATTTCCCAAAATTCTACTTCAGCACCAAAAGACTTTGGAATATCATATAATTGTTGATAACTAGGATGCATTGAAATCACATGATCACCAGGCTCTACCAATGAATATAATGCTAATAAATTTGCGCCAGTTGCTCCATTAGTTTGCAAAATATTTTCAGGTAGAACATTTCTATATAATTTACTAACTTCTTTTTTAAACTCTGGCGAACCTTCTATCCATCCATAATTCATTTTTGTTTTTAATAATCCATCAAAAAATTTCTTTGGAGTTGTACCATCTATAGATATTATTTCTTCTAATGAAAATGATGCAATTGAGCTTCCTGCTATATCATAAATAGCATCATTTTCCCAAACATTTAGCCATTCTTCAACGCCAAAACTCGCAATTTTCATATTAATCATCTCTTTTCATCAATTTAAATAGTAATTTTCCCTATTGCTAATTGGTAAATGACATATATTGCTCCAATAACAATTAATGTTGTTAGTATACTCTGGGTTTTTGATAACAGCTTTTTTTCACCATTTTCTTTTCTAGCCATGGCGAAAAACACAATTCCAGGAATATAAGCTATAAGACAAAGTAAAGTATAGTTTAGTCCCGATACTACAATTGCCCATGTTTCAAAAATTACAGTAATTAATCCTATGATTATTTGTTTTATTTCACCTTTTTCATGTCTGTTTAAATAAGATATTTTAAATTGGTACAATCCAACAAATAAATAACATACTAGTATTGCAGCAGTACAAAGAGAATAAGCAAACTGATATGCTTTATCTGTAAATAAGAAAGTGAAAATAAATAATTGAGTCAAAACTGCTGTGATAATTAAAGAAAAAGTTGGTGCACCAGCTCCATTTACTTTACCAAATATTTTTGGCAATAATTTTGAACGAGCCATTAAAAGAGTTGTTTCAGAAGGTAGCATCGTCCAAGATAACCATGCACCTGAAATTGAGATTATTAACCCAACATTTATAAATGCAGCTCCCCAAGGTCCAACAATATCTTTTAATATATAAGCCATTGAAGGGGTTGCTAATTTTGATAACTCAACTTTACTCATAACTCCATAAGGAATCATAGAAGCTAAAACATAAATAGTAAATAAACCTATTAACCCAAGAATAGTTGCTCTTCCAGCTTCAGATTTTTTATTCGCACGAGATGATAACATAGAAGCTCCTTCTATACCAACAAAAACCCACATCATTACCATCATACAATTTTTAACTTGTGAGAATATATCTGATAGATTAAAATTAGTAGATATGTTACCCCAAAAATGATTTGTGAATAAATCCACCTTAAAAGCTACAATACCTATAACTATGAATAAAAAGATAGGTATTAATTTAAATATGGTAACTACCGTATTTATAATAGCAGCTTCCTCAACTCCTCTATTAACTATGTAAGTAAGTGCCCACATAATAATACTAGCACCAATAATTGAGGCAACATTTTGACCATTTCCAAAGATAGGAAAGAAGTAAGAAAGTGTGCTCATAAGCATTGTAGCAAATGCTACATTACCAAGCCATGCGGATAACCAATATCCCCATCCACTAATAAAACCTCCAAATTGTCCAAAACCATCTTCTGCATAGCTGAATATACCATTTAATTCAGGCTTTTTTAATAATAAATTTTTAAAAGATAACGATAACATTAAAATACCAAAGCCGACAATTATCCATGCAATAATTGCAGGTCCTGCTGCAGCACCTGATGCTAAATCACCAGATATATTAAATATTCCAGCACCTATTGAGGAAGTAATAACTAGTGCTGTTAGTGAAAATAGGCCTAATTTTTTATCCTTTTCCATTTTATAATCTCCTTCTAACCTACTAGAATATTGAAATTTGGCAAGAGTAATAATATTACCCTCACCAAAGTTTATAATTGTAGATTATTTTAGGCTAGTTTCCAAGTGTAGCAACCATAACTGCTTTGATTGTGTGCATCCTGTTTTCTGCTTCATCAAATACAATAGAATGTTTACTTTCAAATACTTCATCTGTAACTTCTAAACCTTCAAGACCATATTTCTCAAATATTTCTTTTCCTACAATAGTCTTTAAGTCATGAAATGCTGGTAGACAATGCATAAATTTAACATTTTTATTACCTGTCTTATTAAGCATTTCCATATTAACTTGGTATGGTCTTAATATCTTTATTCTTGATGCCCAAACTTCATCTGCTTCACCCATGGAAACCCATACATCTGTATATATTACATCTGCATTTTTAACTCCTGCATCCACGTTATCTGTAATAGTAATTTTTGCTCCTGTAACTTTCGCAATATCATTACATTTTTGGACTAATTCTGTTTCTGGGAATAAGCTCTTAGGCGATACAATTCTAAAGTCCATACCCATTTTAGCAGCACCTATCATCAATGCATTTGCCAT
>NZ_CALEVF010000024.1 GCF_937920395.1 uncultured Clostridium sp.
TTTTTTACAGTGGAACTTAACTCTACAAAGTGGAAGTTACTTTTTCAATTCACCTTAATGCAATCAATATATGTTTTATATTAAATGCCTTAATATTAAATATTAAAGCATTTATTTGTTATACTATTTATTAAATTTCTATTTTGAAATTACTGTGTTTGTTCCCATATATTTTAATAGAACTGTTGGTATAGTTACTGATTCATCTTCATTTTGGTAATTTTCAAGTACTGCAGCTAATGCTCTTCCAACAGCTACTCCTGATCCATTTAGTGTATGAATGTACTGAGCCTTATCCTTTTTATTATCTTTATATCTAATGTTTGCGCGTCTTGCTTGATAATCCTCAAAATTACTACAACTTGATATTTCAACATACTTATTATAACTTGGCATCCAAACTTCAATATCATATTTAAATGAAGCCGTAAAACCTAAATCACCCTTACATATTTTAACTATTCTATAAGGGAGTTCAAGTCCTTGTAATACTGATTCTGCATCAGCAAGTAATTTTTCAAGTTCAGCATATGAATCTTCTGGCTTTGTGAATTTAAGAAGCTCAACTTTATTAAATTGATGTTGCCTTATAAGTCCTCTGGTATCCCTTCCTGCTGAACCTGCTTCTTGTCTAAAACAAGCACTATAAGCAACATGTTTTATAGGAAGATCCTGACCATTTAATATTTCATCTCTATATATATTAGTAACTGGTACCTCAGCTGTCGGTATTAAGAAATAGTCTGTATTTGCTACCTTAAAAGCATCTTCTTCGAATTTAGGTAGTTGTCCAGTACCAATCATACTTTGCCTATTAACCATATATGGAGGCAATATTTCTGTATATCCATTTGTATCCACATGCAAATCTAAAAAGTAACTTATTAACGCTCTTTCAAGTCTTGCTCCAAGTCCTTTATAAACTGTAAACCTTGAACCTGTAATCTTTCCGCCTCTTTCAAAATCTAAAATGTCATTATCTACTCCTAAATCCCAATGTGCTTTAGTTTCAAATTTAAAATTTCTTGGTTCTCCCCATTTTTTTACTTCAACATTATCTTCTTCTGTATTTCCAAGTGGTACATTTTTATTAGGAATATTAGGAATACTTAACATAATATCTTTAATTTTCTCATCTACCTCAGATAACTCAACATCATAGTTTTTAATTTCATCTGAAAGTTTTTTCATTTCAACCATTATTTCTTCTACACTTTCACCATTCTTTTTCATTTTTGGTACAAGTGCAGATTCAGTGTTTCTTCTGTTTTTTAACTCTTCAACCTTTGTTAACATATCTCTTCTTTTTTTATCAAGGTATACAACATCATCAATTATTGATACTTTAAAATTTTCCCCTCTGTCCGCCATCAATGCCTTTATTTCTTCTGGATTATTTCTTATTCTCTTTAGATCTAACATAATTATTCCTCCTTAAATATATTATAAATGTTTTTAATTCTCAAATATTAATTAAGATACTTAAACTATAAAATGCAATAAAAAAAGAGTCTTCTTCCCTAAAAAAGGGACGAAAGACTCCGCGTTGCCACCCTACTTGATTAAATATAAATATTTAATCCTCTTCATCAAATATAACGGTTATACCGTACTGCTATTCACAGTCCCTCGGAAGTGGATTCACAAAAATAAAAGTATCAGTTTTCACCAACCACTGACTCTCTTAACCTTTATATTTTGTTACTATTTTCATCATAGGTTTTATACCTTATTCAATTATACTTTTATGCTAATCATTTCAAAGTAATATCATTTATTTTATATAAAATATTACATCTTATATATTATAAAGTCAATAAAAATTTTATATTTTATTTCTTTCTACATTTTTAGTACAAATAATATCAATTCCAGTATTAAGTAAATTTTTACATACTACATCTCCTATTTTTATAGGTGGACCTACATGTATTCTACTTAATGCCTTTGAACATTCTACCCACATCTTCTTATTAATTGGTTTACTCGTTTTTACTGAAACCACATTACATAAATCAGAACCCTTTATCCTAACTAAAGTTGTTAATATATCATCATTTTCATTAATTTCATACCTATTCTCTTCTTTCAAATATACTCATCCCCTACATACTATCAAATTCTTTTATTCTACATAACAAAATATTAGAGTCTTTTGAGTCCTTGGTTATTTCTGTCATCTTTTTACTAGTCTCTCTCGCTAAAATAGAAACGACTTTATTTAGGCAATGTGCACCTTGGCAGTTTCCAAATGCAGCGCCCGTTCTTCTTTTAACTCCTTCTACCGTTCGAGCACCTAACGGTCTGCGTATAGCATCAACTATTTCACCTTCAGTTACCTTTTGGCATCCACATATGATTCTACCATATTTTTCATCAAGCTCTATAACTCTTTTTCTTTCTTCATCACACAAATCGCGAAATTTATAATTTTCTCTTCTTTTATCATTAAAATCTTTTTTAAGTTTGCACTTCATATTACTAACTACACTCTCACATACAATACTTGCAATAGCTGGTGTCATAGTAACTTGCCCATAATGTTTTCCTTTGATTTGAATAAGCCCTTCATCTATACTGCTATCATCAATCACCATAGGGTCTTCAAAAAACGGCCAATCCAAAAACATTTTAACATTCATATCATCCACAACACTTGTTATCTTAGACACTCTTTTTACCACTTCATCATAACTAACATTCTCACTTGTACTAATAGCAGCTACTGTATCGCCTTCCATAGTTGGTAGGGTATAAATCCTCTCACCTTTAGAATTAATCATAAATAATGCATGAGAATATTTTGTTTTTTCACTATTATCTAAAAGTATATATTTTAATACTCCCTCATTATTATTTACATTAATATCATTTACATTCACTTTAGATTTATTTTTGTTTTCATTTACTCTTTTTTCATTTACTATACTATAATTTTCAGATGGTGTTGTATTTATTACCATTTTACAAGTTAATTTATTTTTATTTGTAATAACTTTAAATCCTTTTGTCATCGCTTGAATATCTATTACTTCTTCTTCTAGTTTGAATTTAACGCCATTATCAAATGCTACTTCCCCGTAAGATAACGCTAAATCAAACGGACAAATCACACCAGTATTTTTAGAATATAGAGCTTTTTTTATATTTACATTTAGATTCGGTTCCATCTCATATATATATTCCGAGTCTAAAATAAGGACATCCTTTGTTCCTCTATCTATTGCTCTATTATATATTCCCTTTATTATATCTACTTCTTCATCTGTTTGAGCAAGTATTAGGGAACCACATCTTTTGAATGGAATATTAAATTTAGCACTTATAGTATCCATCATTTTATTTCCCATACGTTCAAGCTTTGCTGTTAAAGTATCTTCACTCTCAACACCATTATATACCATAGCGGTATTTATTAATGCTACATCGTCCGCTATATCATAGTCTTTTTCAATAACAGCTATATTAAGATTATATTTTGAAATCTCATAAGCTACTGCACATCCAATTATTCCTCCGCCTAAAATAAGTACATCATAATCCATTATAACCCTCCAGCATACCTAAACTTTTTCTTCACATTGTTATTATATCCTTTTTTCAAACATAGAGCGTAATATATAGAAACTTTTTAGATTATGTTAAATATATTCTATTTAATTACCTTATTCAATATATCACCTAATAACTTTATATACGTACCATATTCATCCCATTCACTATTTTTTTGGGCTACCATTGCCTTGTTATATAACTCTTTAGCAATTTTTATGTTATCCAATGCTTTAGAATCTAACTTTGTATTATACACAGATTTAGATATATTATTTTTATCATCATAATTAAATATCTGTTCTAATGCTAACTCTATATTGTCATCTAGAATTATTTTACCACCATAAGATACTATAACTTTTTTCATCTCTGGTATACTTGTTTTCCCCTTAGCCCTTAAATACATAGGTTCTACGTAAAGTAGAGAGTTTTTAATTGGCACAATTACGGTTTCTCCAAATTGAACCTGAGATCCTTGCGTATTCCAAAGTGACAATTCCTTTGATATTACCGTATCTTGATTTATTTGCTGCTTAAATAATACCGGGCTATATACTGTTTGCTTTGGTGGCAACACATATAAGACCATTTTACCATAATTATCTTCATCCATTCTTGCTCCAAATAACGATACCATATTATCTCGACCTTTGGTATTGAAGTACTCCAGTAAAACCATTTCCTGTTCTTTTTCCTTTGGTAATTTCATTATTAAATAAGAAGCATCAATCTTCTCTTGTTTACCTTCAATTTTATCTTGATTCGTTGCTATAGACCATACATCATCTCCATTATAAAATACTCCTGGATCTGTTATGTGGTATTTCTCTAGAAGATTTGCCTGTAAATTAAATAAGCTCTCTGGGTATTTGAAGTGTTCCCTAATACCAGTTGGAACCGACTCTAAATTTTTAAATAATTTGGGAAATATTTTTGAATAACTATTTACTATAGGATCATTTTTATCAACTATATAAAAATC
>NZ_CALEVF010000025.1 GCF_937920395.1 uncultured Clostridium sp.
CCCGTATCGGACTTTCACCGACGAGTAAACGCCCATGCCGGGCACACTAAAAAAACCTAGCAATTACGCTAGGCTTAATTTTCATACTTTAATTTTTGTTTTTTAATTACAAATTCTTTTCGTAATCTTCAACCATTTTTTTTACCATTTGTCCACCTACTGAACCATTCTCTCTTGAAGTTAAATCACCATTGTAACCATCTGTAAGATTTACTCCTACTTCTTTAGCTGCTTCCATTTTAAATTTATTTAACCCAGCTTTAGCCTGTGGTACTAATACTCTATTTCTTGACATATAAGTCACCTCCTCTTTTTGATAATGATTTTCATTTGTACTATTATAATGTGCAATATTATAAATAATACTCATAGAAATTTATCACTATTTAAATAAAATTAAATAAAAAAGGAGTATTATGTAAAAACTTAAAGCTATAAATTTATTATCACTTACTAATAGATTTTTTAGTTAAATTTCCATAATGATTGGAAGAATAATTGGTCTACGATTTTGTTTTTTTATACAAATATTGCTACAATAACTCTCCCAACTGCACGAGAAAATATTCTAGTTAGAGTCTTTCCAATAGTTTTCTCAGAAATTGAGTGCCCTTCACGTTCAACATTTGTGCTATCAGCCATAAGAAGTAGAACTCCTTCTTTACCTAAATTTGAGATACGTTCCAAATCCGTTACTAATCCATCAATCGGGGTATAATCAATTTTAAAATCACCAGTATGCAATATAACACCTATTGGTGAATGTATAGCAATAGCGCAAGCGTCAGCTATACTGTGCGTAACTCTAATAAACTCTATTTTAAGATTTTTTAGCTCTATTGTTTCTCCAGCATTTACAATATTAAGCTTACAGTATTTCAATATATTATGTTCCTTTAGTTTATTTTCAATTAATCCTAATGTTAGCTTAGTGCCATAAATAGGTACATTCAATTGTTTTAGAATAAATGGCAAAGAACCTATATGATCTTCATGACCATGAGTTAAAAAAATCCTTTTACCTTTTTCGCATTATTTTTCAAATAAGTTATATCTGGAATCACTAAATCTACACCATACATTTCTTCATCCGGAAATGATACACCACAGTCTATAACGATTATTTCATCATCATATTCAATAGCCGTTATATTCTTTCCTATTTCTCCGAGTCCTCCTAAAGGAATAATCTTTAAACTTTTTTGGTTCTCCATTAAATCCTCTCCTTATTCATTTCAATAATGCTTTTTTACTTTATTTTGCCATGAATTATGAAATTAATACCTTTTTCCTACAGTTATTGTTGTAATCTCTCTCTAAAAATTCTAAGTGCTTAATTAAAATTAGTCAGATACCATTAAATATGGTACAGTAATAAGCGCAAATAGATTTTAACACTTATATTCTTATAAAAATAAATTTAATTTGGAGGCTCATATGATTACAAAAGAGAATTTCTTAAACGATATAAAAAGTGGAACTAATATAAAAATTTCATTAATGGTAATGAAAATAATGTTCAAAGATGCTTCTAAGTTTGTCTGCATTTTGGTAGATAAAAGTGGAGAAGTAAAAGCTAATATACCTAGCAAAAATGGCGATATTAAAGAAGGAAGCGTCATAGAAGTTGAGGGATTTAAAGATAAAAACTTAGATGTTAAGAAGTATAAATTTATTTTAGATTATAATTTGTCTGATTATCTACCAACAGTGAAGAGACCTATTGAAGATATTATGAAAGAAATGGACACCCTTACAAATAAGTATGTTACTTCAACTGAAGGTAAAGCCTTAAATGACTATTTCTTTAAAGACGAACTATTCTTAGATAAATTTCAAAGAGGAATAGGCGGAGTATCTATGCATCATAATTATATAGGTGGTCTTGCAGAACATACCTTAAATGTTATGTATTTAACTGCTACTCTTTGTGAAAGATACGAATGTAGGCGAACTGAGATAGCTGTACTTGCAGCAAAACTTCATGATATTGGTAAGATTTATGAATTATATTATGATGGTCCTTTTAAATATACACTTAGAGGTGAAATGGAAGGTCATATTGTTATTGGTGTAGAATTAATCGATAAAGCTATTCGAGGGAATGAATCACTTTATTCTGAAGATTTTGTTGCGAGGATAAAGGGATGTATAGTTCAACATCACGGCAAACCTGAATTTGGTTCTCCACGGGGTATGAAAATGGAAGAATCGTTTATAGTTAATTTTGCTGATTCAACAGATGCTACTATGAATAAAATTTCTCAAATGAAGGATAAAACAGAATCTG
>NZ_CALEVF010000026.1 GCF_937920395.1 uncultured Clostridium sp.
TAGCACTAGCACAGTCAAAGAGACAGTTTGCAGGCGAAGCTGGTATAACTTATTATGGTAAGGTAATAGATATAAAAGTTGTTAAGAGAAATACTATAAAGGATATACCTAGTGATTCTAAGGAAGATTACTATGTTTTTAAAATAGATAAATGGGACAAACTTTATAGAAAAGTTGAAGTAAAAGGCTATCAGGTAGTTAGGATCATTTACACTACAGAGTATTTGCTACATAATGCGGTGATAGTAACGGAGCTTTGTTTAAAATCTAAGGAAGAGTATAGATTATGGCAGGAGCTTAAGAGAGTAAGTTCACTTACTAAAACTGAAATTGGGGAAAAGATAGATAAGGATAGTAGAATTAAAGGATTTTCTATAGAAGGAATGAAGATATTTATTAAGGATGAGGAAATCAGGGTTGAGTGTAATGGGAAAGTGTATGATTTTAGTAGGGGAGAGATTGAGAGGAGACCTAGGGATGTGGTGGGGAAGATAATTAAGATTGGGAGAGGATGTTCCAGATTAGGACAACCTTAAAAATGTATTAACAGCTTTAATAGTATATAAATAGATTATCTGAAGATATTAAAAAAGGTTCATGTTTCACATCAAGCTAATGTTTGTTTAAGTATGGTGTCTTATGAGGTATAATAAATATATAGTTTAAATTTTCGTTTTAATAGTCTAATATTACATTTGAAAATAATAATTTATATGTAATCTATTATTTTGTTAACAGTTAGGAGAGATAATGAGTGAAAGATATAGAACTTTTCCAGTTAATAAAAGAATTTAAAGAGTTGCCAGCTGAAACTGAATGGATTGAATTCAAGGAGGCAAAAAGCCAATATGATTTTAAAAAAATCGGTAAATATTTTTCAGCCCTGAGCAATGAGGCTAATTTAAAAGATAAAAGATATGCCTGGCTTATTTTTGGTATCAATGATAATCGAGAGATTGTAGGTACTAACTTTAGAATGAATAAAGCCGATTTAGATAATTTGAAGTTTGAAATTTCTAAAAAAACTACGACCAGTTTAACATTTATTGAAATATATGAATTAAGTATAGAGGAAAATAGAGTTATTATGTTTCAAATCCCTGCGGCACCACAAGGAATTCCTATTGCATGGGAAGGGCATTATTATGGCAGAGATGCTAGTTCTATAGGTGCACTTAATATTCATGAGATTGAATTAATAAGAAGTCAGTTAAAAATGGAAGATTGGTCTGCTCAAGTTTGTAATGATGCAACTTTATCAGATTTAGATGATCAGGCAATAATTAAGGCAAGAACTGAATATAAGGTGAAAAATATAAAATTAGCAGATCAGGTTGATTTCTGGGATGATAAAACATTTCTAGATAAGGCTAAAATCACCATTGGTGGTAAAGTTACTAGGACTGCAATTATTTTACTGGGAAAAGATGAATCGGAACATTTTATAACTCCATCTGTAGTTAAAATTACTTGGATACTAAAAGATGAAAATAATATTGAAAAGGATTATGAGCATTTTGCACCACCATTATTATTAAATGTGGATGCAATCTATTCAAAAATCCGAAATCTTAAATATAGATATTTGACAGAAAACACATTATTTCCTACTGAAATCACACAATATGAACCATATGTAATAAGAGAAGTTCTTCATAATTGCATTGCTCACCAAGACTATGCTTTAAACAGTAGGATTAATGTAGTAGAAAAGCCTGAGGAATTGATTTTTACAAATGTAGGTAATTTTATACCTAAAACTATTGAAACGGTAATTGAACAGGATGCGCCACAAGAATACTATAGGAACCAATTTTTAGCTAATGCAATGGTTAACTTAAATATGATTGATACCATTGGAAGTGGTATTAAAAAAATGTTTCTATTGCAAATGCAAAGGTATTTTCCTCTACCTGATTATGACTTAAGTCAACCCGATAAAGTAAAGGTGAAAATAACTGGTAAGATTATTGATGAAAATTATACTAAATTATTAATTAAAAATACTCAGCTAGATATGAAAACTGTCATGTACTTAGACAAAGTTCAAAAGAAGGAAAAATTAAGCGAGAATGAAAATAAGATACTAAAAAAACAAAAACTTATTGAAGGAAGATATCCGAATGTTTTTGTATCTTCAAAGGTTGCATTGGCTACAGGCGAAAAGGCAACATACATAAAGAATAGGGCTTTTGATAAGAATTTTTATAAACAACTTATAATTGATTTTATAAAGCAATATAGCGCTGCTAGTAGAAAAGATATAGATGAGTTATTAATGGATAAACTTCCTAATATTTTAGATGAAAATCAGAAAAGAAAAAAGATTAGTAATTTACTAACTGAAATGTCTAAAAAAGATAAGTCTATAAAGAATGGTGGCTCAGATCATAAACCTGGTTGGACGTTAGATTAAAAATTAAGAAGAACTTTAGTAGTATTTAAGAAGAACTTGAGAAGTGTTTTAAGAAAAAACAGTTTATATAAACACTGTAAATGGCTCTAATTAAGGTTTGTATGACTTTAGAAGTTCTTCTTAAACCAGTGTAATAAAAAATATTAAGAAAAACTTAAGAAGAACTATGTGTGGATTTAGTAATTTTTTTTACTAAAAATTCAAAATAAATTATTAACAAAACTTGTTCATTTCACCCTCAAATATTGTAATGAATAAGGCTTTTGAGCATAATGAGAAATATATAGTAAGCGGCAATGGTAAATGTAATTTATACCATTGCTGTTTTTATTGAAATGTATTATTTTCATATAATGATCAAATTTACGATTGTGTTATAATAAGTTTACCTAAGGTGGATGTATTTAACAAGTGTTAAAAATAATGGGACTATTTAAATCGTATACTGTGTGTAAAATAGGAAAACAGAGAAAGAGTAGAACAATAATATTGAATATTGAAGAAAATCTCATTCTTATAAAAGGTGAGGATAAGACAGAAAAGATTATTAATTGTGTAAACAGTGAGCAAGGCAGTAACTTTAAGTTGCCGCCTATGGGGCTCACTAGCCATAATTTCTTCAATTAAGTGATCAAAATATTCTTCATTTAAAAATGTTCCATTCTTAAGTCTTTCTTTGTCAATTACATATCCTCTAATAGAAAATCCCTTAAAATAGTAATTGCCCATTTGCGAAACTGAATTGCTTTATCAGAATTAGTTCTAAATCCAACAGCAATAACAGCTTCTAAATTATAAAACTTAGTATTATATTCCTTCCCATCAGATCCAGTTCGTCGGAATTTCCGACATACTGAATTTTCATTTAATTCACTATCAGCAAATATTTTTTTTAAATGTTCAGGAATAGTAGAACGACCTTTTTCATAAAGTGTTGCAATCATCTCTTGTGTCAACCATACATTTCCATCAACAACCATAACATCAATAGAATCTTCACCTACTTGTGAAGTGAAAATTAAAAACTCTGCTGTACTATTACGAATTTGTAACTTATTATTTTTTTCATCCAGTCTATTAGTCATTTTCTCCTCCACATCTGTTAGTCCTTAATTCCATACCTATGACAATGGAAGAGTGGGCGCTGAGGCTTAATGTTTTTTTACAATTTAATGAATATGATTTACTAAATAATTTGGGAAATGTTTCTGCAAAGGTGGCAAAAACTTTTGCTGAGAGTGAATTTGAAAAATATAGAATAAATATTTCAGTAGCTCCTTTGTCGTTAAGGCTAAGTTTATTAAAAGCTGTGTATAATCTATTTAGAACAAATAAGTTACTTGGAAAATTTCAGAAAATAGCCAAAGATTTGCAGCTGAATTATAAAGATAATAATAATGTTGATGAATATGTAAACGATAATATCATTAGTAAAAAGCTTACTCTACTTCTTGAGGATATAATATATTCAGAATTAAAGATAGATGATTTTTATGGAGCACGTCATGAAATTTCTATGGAGCATAAGAATATTTTAGAGAAAACGATAATTCCTACCAAGATATTTGATAAATATAAAAAAAGTCTAGAAGAGTTTGATGAAATAGTATCCTTTAGATTACTTTTTGAGCAGGCAATATTGGTACTTAGATGTAATGAAAATGTTAAAAAAAGTTTACCTGAGAAGTTTAAAAAAGGTGTTGTGATTCGCGAACTACAAAGCCATAAACCAATAGAAGGAAAAGGGATACCAACTTATTTTGAGGGGTATTGCAAGGTATTACTTATTCCAGTAGCTACAGGTGGTGGAATTGTTGATGATAGACGAGTAGAAGAACTAAAAAATATTATTAAATCAGAGCCAAAAGAAAGTATAGTAGTAATAACAAAGATTGATAAGGCGAGCTCTTACGTGGAATATACTCAAAACAATTATGAGGGGTTCATTGATGGTTTAAAGGAGCAAATTGTAACATCACATAATAACTTAATTGTCAAAATAAAAGAGTCTCAAATGAACGATGCAAGGCATTTATGCGAATTTGATGAAAACACAATGGCAAAAGGGCTAGTTGTGTCTTTTGATAATGTGTATTTATCTAAAATAACTAAAGATAGACAAGGAAATTATGATGCTGAACTCCATAAGATAATATGTAGAAACAAAACTAACAGGGAGATCTCGGTAAATGATATAGAGGATATAGTCATTATGGATGAGTGGCATAGTTTAGTTTCAGGGTTTTAAGAGGATAAAATAGAGGCTTGCGTGATGTGGATAAATGAAAAGCTATGAACAGTTAATACTGGCATAGCTTTTCTTCTTTTGTTACTTTTCCACTTAATAAATCTATTAGCATTACATAAAGATTTGCTCTTAAAGATTTAGGTGGATTACTAAAGAAAAGGTCAAATTCATTTTTACTTCCAACTGCTACAGATATTTTAGTAACTGATGTAAGATCAATACAAGCTATTTGGCCATATATATTATAAATCGTTTGAGAAGTAACGTAAGGTTTAATTTGAATATACCATTTAGAATACTCCCAGTTAGTAATTTCAAGCATTATATTAGCAGGTCCATTAATGGTTTTATTTAAACTCCATTCAAAATCACGAGTGTATAAATCAGATAGAATAACTTTAAAAAAATTCTTTTCTTTCTCTACACTTTGGGTCTGCTTTTTTTCTGTAGAGATCTCTTGTGTTTTATTATCTATATGTCCAGCAGCGAGCATTAAGTCATTATATGTAACTCCGTTGCACGCACCCGTAGCAAATTTACTAATTGTATCCGGAGACGGAGGTGATTTTACTAACCTTCGAAGTAATCTTGAGATATGAGCTGCACTTATATTTATTGTATTTGCATATTGATTAATTGAACGATCTCCTTTAGCTTTTTCTAATAATATAGAGAATGTAACTAGATCAAAATTGCTGTAGTCAGTCATATAATCACCTCTTTTGTTAAATATTATATCATTTTTCATTGTTTATAGTCAATGTAATATGGGAAATAAATATATTTATTCTAAAAATAGTATTGTAAATATATGCTAGACATGATATATTAAGTGCAGTTAATGAAATTAAATGTAAACAATAGAATAAATTACAATCAAACAATTAAATTAGGAGGGGAAAGTTTATATGGGGTTAAATATATTTGCATTAAAAAATTTAATGGATGAACGATTTAATGGCAGTTATACTAAACTATCTAAGGCTATAGGAGTAGATGCAGCACATGTGTATAGAGTTATTGCTAAGAATAATACTCCAGGGATAAAATTTTTTAATGGGATAATTAAGTGGTGTACAGATAATCAGTTAGATTATAGAAAGTATATTTTTTTACCTAAACCGTTAACTACAGTTAATGAAATGGCAAAGGTATAGTAAACGAAAACAGATAGATTCAATTCTTAGATTAGAAAATTGAGTTTTTAGTACTGTAAAAATTAAAATATGAATCATAGGGGGAGTTATAATGGCTAAGTATAGACAGGTTTATACGGAATTCTGGAGTGATGATTTTGTACTTGAACTAAATTTAGAGGAAAAACTTTTTTATATATACCTTCTAACAAATACAAAATCAACGCAGAGTGGGATATATCAAATATCTCCTAGACTTATTTCATTAGAAACAGGATGTGATAAAGTACTTGTTACCCAGATGCTACAAAAATTTTGTGATTATAAAAAGATTTTATATAGTGAAGACACGAGTGAAATTATGGTATTAAATTGGATGAAATACAATATTCCTAATAATAAAAACATGATCATATGTGTGCAAAAGGAAATGCAAAAAATTAAAAGTAAAACATTTATAAAATTATTATATGAAAAATATGAAGCAGCAGGTTTAAATGTAGCTACTATTTTCAAAGGTATTTTTGTAGACGTTATACCTACTGATAAAAATGGCCTAAGTCCTATGGAATCAGAAAATTTAGAGGACCAAAGTCATAATGTGATTGTTATGGATCCAGCGGATGAATTTGTTGAAAACACAATTATTAAGCTCCTTAATACACCCTTGGTAGGGGCTACCAAGACCCTACCAAGTAATAGAATAAGAAGTAAAGAAGAAGGAGTAATAAATAAAGAGCAAAGAATAATAAATAAAGAAGAAGTAGAAGAACTAGTTTCCAAAGAAAAAGTAATTATAAAAGAAGAGGTGAGAACTAAGGAACCGTTAATAACTAAATCAGAAAAACCTGCTGCTACGGCTGGTGGGATACAAACTATAATTAAAATATTCGAAGAAAATGTACATGCTATTACCCCACTAGTGTATGAAAAAATATTGGGTTTTACAAAACAAGTAAGTGATAAAGTCATAATTATGGCTATAAAAGAGGCTGTTGATTATAACGCAAAAAGCATTAAATATATCTCACAAGTCATCAATAGCTGGATAAGTAAAGGCATAAGGACTGCTGAGCAGGTTATTGATTATCAAAGAAAGTGGACAAGCAACAACAAAAGTAACAGCAGTAATGGTGGCTCGCGCTCCGTGAAAAGTGGTAGTTTTTGTGACTACGAGCAAAGAACCTATGATTTTGATCTCCTAGAAAAACAGTTACTTGGGAGAGCTTAAAGGCAATTATGTTTAATAATATATTGTAAATAAAAAATTAGAAGGCGGTGCTTTATCTATGGAAAAATTGGTTGAAGATGCTAAAAACGGCGACAGTGGAGCTACAGAGATTATAATTGAAAAGTTTAAATACCTTATAATTAAAGAATCATCAAAATATCATATTTCAGGGTATACCACAGAGGACCTAATTCAACACGGGTATTTGTCAGTGATAAGAGCTATAGCATTATATAAATTAGGCAGCAACAGCTTCAACGGTTATTGTATCACTGCTATAAAAATGAACCTTAAAGCACTCTTAAAAGGAGAAATAAAGCACTTTCGTGAAGTTCCAAACAGTAATATGGTAGATTTTGATGCAGAGGATCATTATGAATTCACCTTAGAGGATGAAGTAATCGCGTATGATCAGGTTAAAAATTTATATATTGCTCTTAATACACTTCCACCTTTTGAACGATATATCCTAGAGAGATATTATATTATGGGACACTCTCTTACAGAAATAGCAGCGACTTCTGATAAAAGTTATCATCAATATGCGAGAATCAAGAAAAATGCCCTTAAAAAATTAAAAGCGATTATGTAAAAAAAAATATTTAAAACTCCGCACAAATAATATTAACCTCATATATATTAAGTGAAAACAAAATAAAAAGGAGTGATTAGTATGGCAGTTGTATCAACAAAAGTAGCAAGTGTTTTAAAACTCACAATGAAGACAGGTATAGACATCAATGGTAAGGATGTATTTGTCACAAAAAATCTGGGTAATGTAGGTGTTATGTCATTAGATGCTGATATTTTTGCAGTAGGACAAGCTATCTCTAAAATCAAAACTTATCCATTGGTAGCCCTTGACAGAGAAGATCAGTATAGCTTAATTATGGAATAAAACTTTTAGTCAAACGTTTAAGATTTAAACTTTAACATCAAATTCAAATTAATTTAAAGGGGGAAAAATAATATGCATAAATTAGTAATGAGATTTTTAACAAGTATTGAGGGTAAGTATTTTACGTTAAGTGTAGATGACATTAAAGCTGATGAAAATGGTGCTCCTACTATAACACAAGCTGAAGTAGTTGCTCTTATGAATCTAGTTATAGCCAAAAACATCTTTTTATCAACTAATGGTGACTTAACTGGCAAGAAAGACGCTAAAATAGTCACTACTGATACTAGTTCATTTGTAGTAGCATAGGATATAGGGTTTGCAGATAAATATTATCTGTGGGCCCTATTTTTTTATGTTGAATTTTAAATGATTTGATAAATAATAATTTTTTGTTATTTACATGTTTTTATGTCATGCAGAAATTGTTTCACGGTATTTAGATTATATTAATTATTGCGGTTAAACATATAAGATAAATAAAGCATAAAAAAATGTAATATAGTCCAAATTTAAGTTCAAAAATATTTATAAGAAATTATATGGAACAAATAAGGTAGATAATCATAAAGATGGAGGAAAATATGTCAAATATAGAACAGTACAATAATGGTATCTTAGACCATTTTTCCAACGTGGGAAAAATGGTTGAACTAGGATAAGGTATAGAAACTAATTTAGAATATGCAATTTTTCAAAACAAAGGATATATGAGTCTTTATGGTGGATTGAAAGCAAAAGATATTTATACTAAAAAAGGTTTAAAGTTGAAGACATTTATTAAAGGCTATGAAATTACGGTTAAGTACAATGGGAGTGGAATTTACTTTTGCAATTGAGGAATCTATAAATTTAGTAGGGGAGAGTTTAATGGATTACTTTGATGGCGAAGGTGATTGAGGTATAATAGCATTAAGTATATAAATTTGTCAGATTGATGAGGTGGTTAAGGCTTTGGGCGCTTGAAGGACTAACAGATGTGGAGGAGAAACAAAAAACTATGGCAAATGTAAGGAGATGTTTTAATGGAAAAGTTAGTAGCAACATGGATTAGGTATATGCCTTTATTTAATCAATTTTTTATTAAAGCTGATAAAAAAGAATATCAAGGATTTATGGAGTATGTTGATGATAAATTCATATTACAATATTTTTCTGAAAAATATGTAATAGAATTTAGGGATAATAATGTGGCTAACGATTGGATAAAATCTATTATTGAAAGATACTATTTTAGCGAAAAAAAGGTATCTTTAAATTATGAAAAGCTAAAAAATGATTTGCCTTTTATAAGCTTACAGATATTAAGTGTTGAACCTGATGAATATCTTATTAAGGTTAAATCAACAAAAAAAATTTTCAACTATGATATAAATAATTATTATATTGCACATATGGAAAATGATTTAAGGAGAATAAAGTTATTTCGGCCTATTGGTGAAGGTAAAAAACTAAAAGATAAAAAGAAACAAGTTCTCAATAAATATGAAGTATTGTGCAAAGACATAATTAATTTTTAAAAAAAATAATACGATAGAGAAAGTGATTGAACTAAAAAAAAGGGATTTCTATTTAAATACATTAAAACATATCTAGATTAAAATCGATCTGAAGATATTGAAAAATACGATAAGCAGTATTCATTCAGAAGTTACATACATATATTCATAAATACATAACAAGTAAAGGATTTTATTATACAAAAGATTTAAT
>NZ_CALEVF010000027.1 GCF_937920395.1 uncultured Clostridium sp.
ACATGACTTTTAATCATGGTGTCCGGAGTTCGATTCTCCGGTAAGCCACCAAAAAGACACTTCTTATGAAGTGTCTTTTTTTATGGCTTATATATTAATAAAAAACAAATCTTCCGATATAATCCATTGAGAAAATATCATTATTAGTTTAAAATGATTATATACTTAAACATAAGACAAAGGGGAGTGTGTTTGTTTGTTTGAATCAATAGTAGAGGTTTTTGATAAAGAAAAAATCCAAGCTTTTTTTGGTGGATTCACATATATTAAACTTAGATACGTTGGAATAGCTATTGGAGTTTTCGTACTGTTTTTATTATTGAAAAATATATTTGCGAAGTATGTATTCAAAATGATATTAAAACTTGTTAATAAAACAAAATTTAAAGCAGATACAAAAATAGTATCTGCATTTGAAAGACCGTTGATTAATTTTTTTGAAGTATTAGGAATATATTTTGCCTTTGTGATTTTACGATATGCATTACCAATACCGCTAGCTTTTATAAACAGGCTTTTTAGTTCCGCCATAATAATATTAATTTCATGGGGACTCTACAATCTTACAGGAGAATCTTCTCTTTTATTTGAGAGAATGCATAAAGCATATGATATAAAAGTTGATAAAATATTATTTCCATTTATATCAAAGACATTAAGATTAATACTAATAGCATTAGCTGTTACAATAATAGCTGAAAAATGGGGATATAACATTCAAGGGTTCATTGCAGGACTTGGACTAGGTGGATTGGCATTTGCACTAGCAGCTAAAGATGCCGCTGCTAATATTATTGCAGGTATGTCTATAATATTAGATAAACCTTTTACTATCGGAGACTGGGTTAACAGTGATAGCTTAGAAGGTAGTATAGAAAACATTTCTTTTAGAACTACCAAAATAAGAACTATTGATGAAGCATTAATAATAGTACCTAATTCAAAGTTAACTAATGAACCACTAACCAATTTTAGTAGAAGAGGTAAACGAAGAGTTAGTTTTAGTTTAGAACTTAATTATATAACATCTAGGCAAGAATTAGAGACGTTTGTCTCAAGAGTTAGAAGTATGTTAGAGAATCACCCTCAGGTTAATAAGGAAGGTATTCTTGTTAGATTTGATAAGGTAAGCACCGCTAGTTTAGATATTTTAGTATGTTATTTTGCTGATACACCAGATTTTGATGAATACTTTAGAGTAAAAGAAGATATAAACTTCGAAATAGTGGATATATTGCATCAAGAAAATATTTCAATGGCATTTCCAAGAACTAATGTGTATTTAGATGATTTACCAAATAAAGTCGAAAATAAATATGAAAAACCATTAGATATGATTCAGAATAAAGATATATCAACAGAGAATATTGGTGAAGATAAGGATAAACAATAAGTATTATAAAATAGAGTTTTTGAGATTATAATATCAACATAGCCTATAAGATATAGGCATATGGTAAATAAAAAAGGAATTAGACAAGATAATTTGTCTAATTCCTTTTTATATTTTATGGATTTACTGTATGAAGCTTAGTAGTAGCATTATATTAAGCCCGGTTACTATAAGCCCGATAATCCAAAGAGTTATTTTATTTAGTGTACTATTAGCATATTTGCCCATAACTTTCTTTGAAGAAGTTAAATATATCTGGAGGAATATAGTTATAGGAAGTTGTATACTTAATAACATTTGTGAGTAGATAAGACCTTTAAAAGGATTGGTTATAAAAAATATAGCTATTGCAGCACCAATTAAAGTAATGCCTATTCCAAGTTTAGTATATATATTATTAATATCATAATCCTTACCGAATATTCCTGCAAAAATACTTCCACCTGCCATGCCTGCAGTAACGGAGGATGAAATTCCAGCGAAAAGCAGAGCTATAGCGAAAATAATAGATGCTGTATTTCCAAGTAGAGGTGTTAGCATCTGATGAGCCTGATTAAGTTCTGTAACATGAATTTTTTGTGCAAAGAAAGTAGTTGCTGCAATAAGGATCATAGCACTATTTATAGCCCAGCCTACTATCATTGAAAAAAATGTATCCATAAATTCATATTTAAGTTGTTTTTTTATTACACTCTCATCTTCTAGATTCCATTGACGACTTTGAATTACTTGTGAATGTAAAAATAGATTATGAGGCATTACGACAGCTCCAAGTACACTCATTATTATTGGAAGAGATCCACTGGGAAAGGAAGGCTTGATCCAACCTATCATAGCTTTTCCCCATTCTACATGTACAAGACTTAATTCGAATAAAAATGACAGTCCTATAAGTGAAACAAACCCAATAATCCATTTTTCTAGTTTTCTATAAGAATTTGTATATAGTATCCATAAGATAAAAAATAGAACTAATATTGTCCCAAGCTTTAAAGGAATACCAAACAGCATATTTAAAGCAATTGCACCACCAAGGAGTTCTGCAAGGGCAGTAGATATTGCAGCTATTACAGCAGTACCAAGAACCACACGGTTGAGACTTGGTTTTAATGTGGCAGTAGATGCTTCTGATAGGCAATTACCTGTAACAATTCCAAGATGTGCAGCATTATGCTGAAGAAGAATAAGCATAATAGTTGAAAGTGTTACCATCCAAAGGAGAGCATAGCCATACTCGCCACCAGCAGAAATGTTTGCAGCCCAGTTTCCAGGATCGATAAATCCTACTGTTACTAAAAGGCCTGGTCCTATATATCTTAAAAAATTTAAAGCTTTAAGTTTAGGTTTGCGTTCTTTTTTAAAGTAATTTTTAATAAATGATAAGTTCAATATAACACATCCGTTCTATATTATTCCTACAATATATAGTATATGATAACTGCTATTTAAATCAACAAAAAGGTACAAATAAAGAAATATTAAAGAATTCATAAAATAATTTTAAAAAGATTAAATAGACTAATATATATAAACAGTAGGTGGCAAAACTAAAAGTACAATACATGTATATAATCATTATAAACCTTAAATAGTAATAAGAAGAATATGAATAAGAAAAAAACAAATACTATAATCATATTATATCAGAAAGGGAGTTATAAATTGAAAATAAATAAATTACTAATATGTCCTAAGTGTAATGGTAAAAACTTTGAAATGAAACATGAGGCCACTTTTATTTATACATATAAAATAGATTTAGTTAATGCAAGTATAGAAGATAAAGAATCAAAGAATCTTCCATTTTTGTTTGATAATAGAGAGCAGACTTGTTTTAAGGAATTTATAGAATGTGATACCTGTGGAACAAAATATCCTTGCAAATTTGATAAATATAATCAAACAATAGATCTTACTATAATGAAAAAAGCGATAAGATCAGATAACGTGAAAGAACCTGAATTTTTGGGATAAAGTAATTATAGAGTAATACGTATCATGCACTTACATATATAGTGTGCGAAATATACTTTTTATATTTATATTTGCATTAATGTCCCTTGATGTTAATTTGTAATATTGACAAATATATTCAAGTAAACCATAATTAAGTTTTAAGTAATAAGCAAAATTAATAATTAAGGGGCGAATGTATGCAAAAGAAAAATCTTAATTGGATTTTAGTTATAGGGTGGATGCTAGTAATATTCATGTTTTCTAGCCAGAGAGGCAATGTATCAGATGAAAACAATAAATTTGTCATATACGTATTTAACTTACTTGGGTTAAATTTAAATAGCATATTTGGAACCTTGAGTGATTTTATAATTAGAAAAGCATCCCATTTTACTGAATATTTTATTTTATATATGTTAATATATAGAGCAATAAATAAAAGTAAAAAGGTAGATATAAAAATTTTTATTGGTACTATATTAATGGTATTTCTTTATGCATGTACCGACGAATTTCATCAAGCGTTTGTTCCAGGAAGGTCACCTGCATTTAGAGATGTAATGGTAGATACATGTGGAGGGCTTACCGCATTTCTATTTATTTATATTGTTGCATTAAAAAAAAGACCCACTTCTTCGAATAAAGATTTAAATAAGCCTTGTAAGTAGCTTTTATCGGCTAAGTACAGGGTTTTTATTTTTAATACCAAAGTGTAACCAAGGATAATATTAAGTAAGAGCTTAATTTAATTAATTAACAAAGGTATTTTTTAGTAAGTTAAGAAAAGTTTATAAGAGTTTGAATAGTATATTTTTATTGCATTATCCTAAAGATAAATTAAGTGAAAAATAAATTATCTTAGGATGGTGTGAAATGAAAAATGCAAAAACTACTTCAATATTTATTATATTTAGTATAGCTATTGTGGTATTTTATGGTTGTAATTTTACTGCTAAAAAATTAGCAATAATTACAAAAGTAGCACCGGTGGATAAAAAAACGGCTGATGGATTTATACCGGCTTTATATGGGAATCAGTCAATGCAATCTCTAATTTATATCCCAGAAGATGACGTTATTATTTCAGGTTACAAATTATATTCTGGAACGGAAGGACTATGTACTTTGAGAAAATGGAATAGAAAAACTAAAAAACTAATAACAAATTATGATAATTTAAAGCTTTATCATTGTTCTGATATGACATACAACCCAAATACTAAAGAAATATTTATATCAACTAATACTGATCCTCGAGCAAGGAATTACATATCTGTATATGATTATACAACTATGAAATTTAAACGTGAATTTCAATATGTTTATAAGTCCATAGTTTATGGAATTGCTTACTCTAAGTTGCATAATCAATTTGTGTTCTATGATAATTCTGATGTCCGTATATGTGATGTCAATATGGTTTCACAATCAGTTTTTAACGTGCCCAATCTAGGTATGAATTACCAAAGCATAGAAGTTTATAAGAATTATGTTTACATTTATTACGATATAGCTATTCAAATTTATGATTTTCAAGGTAATTATATTAAAACTTATAAAATTGATAAACTCGATGAAGGAGAGGGGATTTGCCACATAGGATATGGTAAGTTCTTAATTGGTAGAGTAATAAATACTCCTATGGCAACGGCTTCTGCTACATCGAGATTATATATATTTGATACATCACTACTGGGCACTTGTCGTAAGTTTTTAGGGAGTTATTTTACAAGGTCTTAAGTCTGTTAATGATAGTAGAATCCAACCGTTGTTTGAATTATTTTCTATAGGTGATTTGTCATAAGACTTGAATCTCCAACAAATTTAAATTCTTTATTACTTAAATTCTTTATGAAAATTGAAATAATTTAAAAGCTAATCGGATACACACTTGATTAGCTTTATTTTATTTCAATCCTACTAAAAACCCAATTTAATCAAGTTATCCAAACATTAATTACTGTGTTACGAAAATTACCTTGAAGGGATGAAAAAGGCAGGCTTTATTTACAGATAAAATGTTGGTGTAAAAATTCATTTACAGTTAAATAATATAAAATTATGTGAATTAATGTAGAAATAAATAAATAATGAAAATTAGAGATTATTTATTTTAGTATAGTTATTGATACACTCAGTTAAAGCTAAATGTTATAATATGATATAAATGAATAATATGATTTTATATGGGTATACGAGGTAATGAGGATATTAAGGTAAAAAAACGAATAGGAGTTTTGTAGTTAAGGTATAAAGTTATTTATAGTAAGTTAGAGAAGATAGAAAATTTTAATGGGGTGATTTGGGTGGGTATATTAAAGAGAATATTTGAAAGTTTTAGAGTATATGATGAAAAGGAATTCAATGAAAAAGGAGTTCATAGAAACGGTACTATATATGATAATAGGGGTTATAACAATAAAGGGTATGATGTAAAAGGATTTAATAAAAAAGGATTTAATAATATGAGAAAACATATAAATGGAACGTGGTATGATGCTGATGGATATGATAAATCTGGATTCAATAAAAATTCAATACATATGAATGGGACATATTTTGATGAAAATGGAATAGGGTGCGATGGGTATAATGCACATGGATTAGACAAAAATGAATATAATCGTGGTGGCTTAGATAAAGATGGATATGATAGAGAGGGATACGATAAATTTGAATTTAATAAAAAAGGTATAGATAGGTTTGGCTATAATAAAAATGGTTATGATAAGAATGGCTTTGATAAAAATGGATATGATAAAGGCGGATATAATAATAATAGATATGATAAAGATGGCTTTAACAGCGTAGGGTATGACAAAAGAGGTTTTGATAAAAATGGGTTCGATAAAAACAAATATAATTGTAATGGTTGCGATAAAAATGGATTTAATAAATTAGGTTATGATGCTTGTGGATTTAACAGTAATGGATTTGATATAAGGGGATTAGACAAAGAAGATTACAATATGGAAGGGTATAATTTGCGAGGATTTGATAGGGCTGGATTTGATATGCAGGGATATAGTATAAGTGGGGGATATAAGAAATTTATAGATACTTATATCAAAAAAAACATTTTATCCATGTCTCAAGACAATAGTAAATTATATAGACATGAAATAAAAGAAATTATGTTAAACATTGAAAGAGCAGAAAAAAGTGCTTCAGTAAGGGACTACATTGCTTCCATATCTCATTTAAGAAGAGCAGGAGAATTTTTTACAGTTGAATTACTTAGATATAATGGGAAAGAAGGGAAAGAAATTTTTCAATTGAATCAGTTTGAAAAAATTGGACTGCTTAAACAAGAAAACTATATAACAGTTATTGCAAGCAAAACTTTAGATAGGCTTAGAAGAGATGGAAATTCAGGCGTCCATCAAGGCAAAGCAGATAAAATAGAAACTAATAAATTATTATATGACATGAAAAAGATTGTTAACAATTGGATTGAAGATAAATATGCAATTTAATATAAAATAAATATAGTTATATACAGAGTTGTGCACAATAAAACCATAAGAATGGGAGTAACTGTGGATAACTTTCGTTTTGTGTGCATTAAAATATTAATAGATAAGGAGATGATGAAGTATGGGTTGTCCATTTGATTGTATAACTGATTTAGTGTTTGTAGATAATTATGTACAAAAGGCTGATATAATTTTAGTTCCAGGGTGTAGTCAGCCACAAATTATGGAAAGGGCTGCAGAATTGTATCACAAGGGCCTTGCACCATATATATTACCAACAGGTGGTGAAAACCATGAGATATATAAATATAAGACTGAGTGGGAATACCTTAAGACTATAGGTATTGAATTGGGAGTACCAGAGGAGGCGATATTAAAAGAAGACAGAGCGAAAAATACGTTTGAGAATGCACGATTATCATTAGAAGTTTTAAATGAAAATAAGATAGACATAAAAAATGCAATATTGGTTTGTAAATCATATCATTCAAGAAGAGCATTGTTAACGTATCAAGTAGTATTTCCGCGTGATGTAGAATTCTATGTATCTACAGTTACAGATAAATCAGGGGTAACAAAAGATAACTGGTTTTCAAATGCAGATTCGACTAATCTTGTTATGGGGGAAGTAGTAAAAATAGGTAGGTATTTTAAAAATGAAATATGTACCCCAAAAAGAAAGATTTAAAGTATTCTCTGGGGTACATCAAATGTTACAGTGAATATTTTTATTACATTAGTTAATTTTAAATTTCTTTATCTCGGTATCTAACTCTTCTGCTAATAATTGAAGCTCGCTTGAATGTTTCGTAAACTCTTCCATAGCAGCGGTTATCTCCTCAGTAGATGCGGTTACTTGCTGCGTAGAGGAGGCTGTTTGTTCTGATATAGATGAAATATTTTCTATTTCTGATACTGTGGATTCCTTTTTCTCATTTATATCAATTATAGATATTTTTACTTCTTCAACTTTATTTATCATTATTTCAATTGATTTTAATATTTGGGTAAATAGATTTTTAGTTTGTACTACTGCTAAATCTTGTTCATTTACTACTATTTCAGTGGATTTGATAGCATTTAATGCCGAAACAGATTTTTTCTGTATACTTGCTATAATTTTCTTTATTTCTTCTGTTGAATTCTTTGATTGATCAGCAAGTTTGCTTATTTCTCCAGCAACTACTGAGAATCCTTTACCTGCTTCACCAGCACGTGCAGATTCTATACTTGCGTTTAGTGATAAAAGATTAGTTTGTTCTGTAATGCTTACTAATGTTTCTGATATTGTATCTATTTGTTTAGTACTCTCATTCATATCTTGGATTATAGTATCAACTTCTTTTGTAGAAAGTTTAGTTTTGTTTGATTTCTCGATTAAGGTATCTATCATTGAAAGCCCTTTAGATCCTAACTTTTTAGTATCTATTGAAAGGGTATCCATTTCATTAGAGTTAACACTAATTTTATCTAATCTAATTGATAGGTCGTCCATAGCGGAAGCACCATCTTGAGCATTCTGCGCCTGTTGAGTTGCGCCCATTGAAACTTGCTCTATAGCAGTTGCCACTTCACTGATAGAGGCCGTTACCTCTTCCGACATACTTGCAAGAGTGGTTGAGGTCTCTGATACAGTTTTGGAGGAATTAGTGACATTGTTCATGATACCTGACATGTTTTTCATCATTGAGTTAAAGGAGGTTGCCAGATCCATAAATTCATCTTTTGTAGAAGCAGTAATAGATACAGTTAGGTCTCCATTTGAAGCTTTAGCAAATACTTCTTTCAAATTTTTAATATTATAACTAATTCCTTTACTTAAGAATAATGCCATAAATATCGAAATTAATCCCATAATTAATATGATTAGGAGAGTAACCTTTAAAATAGAGGCTGTATCACTAGTCAATTCGCTTTCGTTTAAGGGAGCTACTAATTTCCAACCGGTTAATTTATTCGTTACAAATACTCCGAATTTTTTCTCACCATTATAATTGTACTTAATAAAAGAATTATCTTCCGATTTAATGTTGTTCCAAATCGATAACTTAGAGGCCTCATTTGTTCCTATAAGGTCTTTTTTAGGATGAGATATAATATTACCTAAAGTATCAGATATAAACACATATCCAGTAGTCCCTACCTTTTTTGTGGACATTCGTTCTGAAAGTGTAGTTAGGGCACAATCCATTCCTACAACACCAACTACTTGACCATTTTTTACGACAGCACGTGCAATTCCAACAACAGTACTTCCAGTTACGTTATCTTTATATGGAGGAGTTATTATAACTTGACCTTGATGTTCAGTAGCTTGTTTATACCAGGAACTTTTGGTTGAGTCATATCCAGTAGGCATTTTTGAGATAGGGTATGTATTAAACTTTCCAGAAGCAGTTCCATAATACATATTAAGTATATCTTTATTGCTTTCTTTTACTCCTTTCAATACATCTGGTACATAATTGTAATTGTCACCTGCATCAACATTTATAAAATCATAATTATTTGATGTCATTGATATCATATTATCAAAACCATTAAAATAATCAGATAATCCGTTACTTATTTCTGTAAGTGTTTGAGAACTTGTTATTGTAAGTTTTTTACTGAGAATTGATTTTGACTCAGTATAAGATCCAAAACCAGATATGATTAATGGAATAATGCAAATAGATACCAAGCTAATAATTAATTTAGTGCGAATACTGTTCAGTTTAAAATTTTTGAATTTAATTTTAATTCCCCCCTTTATAATACATAAAATAGTTAATTTCATAACCTTGTAGTCAAGTGACTTCAAGGCTTTACAATTATATA
>NZ_CALEVF010000028.1 GCF_937920395.1 uncultured Clostridium sp.
GCTTAACATTGAATGTGTATATTTTGGAGGGGGTACCCCTACATCAATAAATAATGAACAATTTGAGTTTATAATGAATTGTATATACGAAGCATTTGTTTCAAAAAATAATATACGTGAATTTACAGTAGAATGTGGAAGACCGGATAGTATAACACGTGAAAAATTAATTACTATGAAAAAATATGGAGTACATAGAGTAAGCATTAATCCTCAAACAATGAATGATGATACATTAAAATTAATTGGAAGAAATCACAACGTAGAAGATGTTTTCGAAAAATTTGAAATGGCAAGGGAATTAGGGTTTGATAACATAAATATGGATTTGATAGTAGGGTTACCTGGAGAAAAAATTTCGCATATGAAAAAGACTTGTGATGAAATTTATAAAATTAAACCTGATAGTATTACAATTCATGGTATGTCTATAAAAAGAGCTTCAAGGCTTCATGAAAATATGCTTAATAATTATAGGTTTGAAGTTCCAGGGCAAGAAGAATTAAATAAAATGTATGGGCTTACTGTAGAACTCACAAAAAAACTTAATATGAAACCATATTATATGTATAAGCAGAAAAATATGATAGGTAATATGGAGAATATAGGATATACTACCTTAGCTAAAGAAGGAATCTATAATATTCAAATGATTGAAGAAAAACAGACAGTAATTGCACTAGGAGCAGATGCAGTTTCGAAAGTTGTGTTTCTAGATGAAAATAGACATGAAAGGTTTGCGAATGTAAAGGATGTTCGTGAATACATAAAAAGAGTAGATGAGATGATTGATAAAAAGATTATATTACTAAACACATTATATACTTAAAATGTAATGGATATTAAAGTGCCTAAATGTACTAATATAAATGTAATATAATCAAAGCAAAGGGAAGGAGAAAATAAAATGGCAGAAGCATTAAATGGTTTAAAGAGAACCAATATGTGTGGCGATCTTAGAGAATCACACATATCAAATATAGTAACAGTAATGGGTTGGGTTCAAAGAAAAAGAAATCTAGGGGGACTTGTTTTCATAGATTTAAGAGATAGAACAGGAATATTACAATTAGTATTTGGAGAAGAAATAAACAAAGAAGCTTTTGAAAAGGCAGATAAAGTAAAACCAGAGTACTGCCTTGCTGTAACTGGCGAACTTGTTAAAAGACAATCTCCAAATGAAAATTTACCAACTGGACTCGTAGAGGTTAAAGGAGAGAATATAAAAATATTATCAGAATCAGAAACACCACCTATATATATAAAAGAAGGTTTAGATGCAGCAGAAAATATACGTCTAAAATATAGATATTTAGATTTAAGAAGACCGGATATGCAAAAAATATTTATGATACGTTCTAAAACAACTAAGGTTGTTCGCGACTTTTTAGATGAAAATGGTTTTTTAGAAATAGAAACACCTATACTTACAAAAAGTACACCAGAGGGTGCACGGGATTATCTAGTTCCAAGTAGAAATTATCCAGGTATGTTTTATGCACTCCCACAATCACCACAACTATTTAAACAATTACTAATGGTGTCAGGGTATGATAAATACTTTCAACTTGCTAGATGTTTTAGAGATGAAGATTTAAGAGCTAATAGACAACCGGAGTTTACACAAATTGACATAGAGATGTCCTTTGTTGAAGAAGATGATGTTATGGCTATTAACGAAGCATTAATTAAAAAGGTATTTAAAGAAGTTGTCAATGAGAATGTAAAACTTCCTATAAGACGAATGAAATATAAAGAAGCTATGAGTAAATATGGATCAGATAAGCCAGATATAAGATTTGGAATGGAAATTAACGATATAACAAGCGTCGTAAAAGATTCTGAATTTGTAGTATTTAAAAATGCAATAGAAAGTGGTGGCTCAGTAAGGGCTATAAAAGTTGAAAATGCGGCAGATATGGGAAGAAAGAAATTGGATAAATTTGGAGAGCTTGTTAAGACATATAGAGCAAAAGGACTTGCATGGATTGCATGTAAAGAAGATGGAATAAAATCACCTATGGCTAAGTTTTTTAGTGATGAGAAAATGCAAGCAATACTTGATAAGGTAGATGCAAAAACCGGAGATTTAGTGCTTATTGTTGCAGACAAGGATAGTATAACACTACAAAGTTTAGGTGCATTAAGATTACATGTAGCCAAAGAACTAGAAATTTTGAAGGATAATAATGAATTTAATTTTGTATGGATTACAGAATTTCCTTTATTTGATTATAGCGAAGAAGAAAATAGATATATAGCAGCACATCATCCTTTCACAATGCCAATGGATGAAGATCTACAGTATCTTGAATCAGATCCAGGTCGAGTTCGTGCTAAAGCCTATGATATAGTCTTAAACGGAGAAGAATTAGGTGGAGGAAGTATAAGAATACATAGTTCAGAGCTTCAAGAAACTATGTTTAAAGTCTTGGGATTTACACGTGAAAAGGCATGGGAAAGATTTGGATTTTTACTAGAAGCATTTAAGTTTGGACCACCACCTCACGGCGGACTTGCTTTTGGACTCGATAGAATGATAATGTTCTTAGCTGGAACTGATAACATCAAGGATGTAATTGCTTTCCCTAAAAATCAAAATGCTTATTGTCCAATGAGTGAAGCACCAAACATGGTTGATGACAAGCAGCTTAAAGAACTTGGTATTATAAAAGCTGAGGTAAAATGATAAATGATAATGATAAATCAATAAATGATGAGTTAGTAAAAAACATTCAAATTAGATTGAGAAAAATCGAGGGACAAGTTAAAGGTATAGAAAAGATGGTAACATGTGAAGCTTGCTGTAAAGACGTATTGGTTCAAGTGGCTGCAGCAAGGTCAGCTATGAATAAAGTTGGTGGGCTTGTTTTAGAAAGATATACAAAAAACTGTCTTTTACATGAAAGTGATGATCATCTGGAAGAAAAGAATGAAGAAAAAGCTAAAATTGAAGAGTTAGTCTCAACTTTTCTTATGTTTTTAAAATAAAATAAAGAAGTAAAATTTGATATCAAATTTTACTTCTTTATTTTTATTTTTTTGAAAATAGTACTTATGGAAGCTACAAATACTATTCCAACTGCAATTGCACCTGCACTAAACAGCGTTTCAGCACCTTTGGTTAGAGCGAGAGTAAAGTTACCTTTTACAGCTTCAAGGGTAGCGTAATACATTCCACCGCCGGGCACAAGTGGTATAATTGCACAGATTACAAACATAGTCACAGGATTTTTATATAATCTTGCCATTATTTCTGAATAAATGCTACCAACCATTGATGCAAGAAATAATGAAAAAACAAGGGATGGTTGAAGTCTTCCTGAAATAAGATAAGTTAGCCAAGCAAGTCCGCCTCCAAGTGATGCGATTATTAGGTTTTTACCACGAATGTTGAATAGTACTCCAAAACCTAGAGAACTTAAAAATGCATAAAATGAATTAAGAATCATATAAGAGTACCTCCAAATAATAAGAACCAAATTTTAAAAATTATACTTGTACCAGAAGATATTGCTACAGCTATAAATAAAGCCTCTATAGATCTAGAGATACCAGAAACTAAATCCCCAGCAATTGTATCCCTTATTGCATTTGTTATGGCTATGCCAGGTACTAATAACATTATTGACCCTATTATTATAGTATCCATATTGCCTACTAAATGTAATGAGTTAGCTATTAGCGCTATGAGCGCAGCAAGAGAACCACCAAGCATATTTTTTAAAAAACTATTTACTTCGAATTTATCCAAAAATAAACTTAAATAATTAATAAGTGCTCCTATTATAAAGGCTACAAAAAAATCTTTGTAATTTCCTCCAAAAAGTAACGTAAAAAATCCTGCGCAGAAAGCTGAAAAAAAAGTAGTAGTCTTTTGAGAATAAGGTGGTAAATTATTAATATATTCAATTTCATTTTTTATATCCATTATGGATAAAGGGCTCGTTACAACTTGCCTTGATAGATTATTAATCATGGAAACCTTGCGAAGATTAACTGTCCTAATGTGAATCCTTCTAATTAATGAAATGGTCTGATTTTTACTATTAGTTATAGAAATCATAATGCCCGTAGGAGTAACAAAACTTTCAGTTCTTGGTATGCCATAAGATTTACATATCATGGTTATTGTTTGCTCTACCCTATAAGTTTCTCCGCCATTTTCTAAAATGATTTTACCGGCTTCAGCAGCGATTTGAATGATATCGTCAGTATACATATAATCTCCTTTCAAAATAAATATCATTTTAATTTTATATCATATAATAATAAAATTGCTCTATTATTATATACCATAAATCTAATAAATTATTATTAGTTAGAAAATTAAGTTATTTTATTTATTATTTTTTGATTTTATATGTCATATATGATAAAAAAACTATGGTTTGTATTATTAATTTCTTGTATTAATACTATTTAATTAAAAACCCAGAAAAATTCATTGAATTATCATGTTTTAGTTGATAATTATCCTATAAAATTTTATAATATAAATATACTATTTATTTCTGAAATTTCAGAGTATTATTTTTATTGATTTTTATAATTATTAATGGAATCATTTTATTAGATTATTCAATTTAAAAGACGAGAGGATGGGTATTAACATGAAAGAATATTTGAAAAACAGTGATTTAGAAGTTTACAAAATAATTGAAGAAGAGAACACAAGGCAGGAGGATCATATCGAACTAATTGCTTCAGAAAATTTTGTTAGTAGAGCTGTACTTGAAGCAAATGGATCTATATTAACTAATAAATATGCAGAAGGGTATCCTGGCAAAAGATATTATGGCGGATGTGAAGTAGTCGATAAAGTAGAAAATTTAGCACGCACAAGAATTAAAGAACTTTTTGGTGCTGATCACGCTAATGTACAACCACATTCAGGATCTCAAGCTAATATGGCTGTTTATTTCTCTGTGCTTAAACCAGGAGATACAGTATTAGGTATGAATTTGAGTCATGGTGGACATTTAACTCATGGAAGTCCTGTAAATTTTTCTGGAATGTTATATAATTTCGTTCCTTATGGTGTTGATTTAGAGACAGAAACAATAGATTATGAAAAAGTTAGAGCTTTGGCTAAAAAACATAACCCTAAAATGATAGTTGTTGGAGCTAGCGCTTATCCAAGAGCCATAAATTTTAAACTATTTAGAGAAATATGTGATGAAGTTAATGCGTATATGTTTGTAGATATGGCACATATTGCAGGTCTTGTTGCAACAGGTGCACATGAGTCTCCAGTTCCATATGCTGATTTTGTGACTACAACAACTCATAAAACATTGAGGGGACCTAGAGGTGGCGTGATTTTATGCAAAGAGAAATATGCAAAAGCAATAGATAAATCTATTTTCCCAGGTATGCAAGGTGGACCTTTAATGCATACTATTGCTGCCAAAGCTGTTTGTTTCGGAGAAGCGCTTAAACCAGAATTTAAAGTTTATATTGAACAAGTTGTTAAAAATGCAAAACTACTTGGAAAAGAACTTCAAAAATATGGTTTTAAGTTAGTATCTGGTGGTACGGATAATCATCTTTTATTAATAGAATTAACAAATAAAAGCATTACTGGTAAAGAAGCTGAAAAGTTGTTAGATATAGTTGGAATTACTGTAAATAAAAATACTGTACCAAATGAAACTTTAAGTCCATTTGTTACAAGTGGTATAAGAATTGGTACACCAGCAGTAACTACAAGAGGATTTAAAGAAGAAGAAATGAGAACAATAGCTGCACTTATAAATGAAACTATAGAAAATAGAGAAGGTAATTTGGCGCCAATTAGAGAAAAAGTAAAAGAGTTATGCAGTAGATTCCCATTATATAAATAGAAAGAAGAAAAAGTAGCAGTAACCTATATTACTTAGGTTACTGCTATATATTTTTGTACTATGTTTTGATATAATCAAAGGTATTAATATAATTGAAGGTTGTTAAACAATAGAAAAAGTTCTAGGGGGATGAATTATGATTGACTCACATATACACACAGAGTTTTCTGATGACTCTGAAATGAAAGTTCAGTATGCTATGGAACAATCAAGGGAAAGTGGTATAGGTATGATTTTTACAGAGCATCTAGATTTAAACTTTCCAGCAGGAGCAGATATGACTTTTGATATAGAAAAGTATTTTAATGACTATGAGAGATATAGAAGTAAAAAGCTCATGCTTGGAATTGAAATTGGAATGCAAGAAATTTGTTTAGATAAAAATAGGAATGTTGCAAGTAAATATCCTTTTGACTATATAATTGGGTCTATACATGCAGTAGATGGGGAAGATATTTATTATCCAAAATATTATGAAGGTAAGGCAAAAAAAGATGCTTACGACAAATATTTTTTAAGTATGCTAGCTAATGTGGAGAAGCATGACTTCATTGACAGTTTAGGTCACATTGATTATATATCAAGATATGCAACTTATAATGATAAGGAAATGCATTATCAAGATTATAATGAATATATAAATGAAATTTTTAAAATTATAGTACAAAATGAAAAAGTTATTGAAATTAATACTAGAAGATTTGGAAACTCACAAGCATATAATAATTTAATTGATATATATAAAGCCTATAGTCAAATAGGTGGGAAATATGTGACTATAGGTTCAGATGCTCATAATGTAGAGAATATTGGTGCTTATTTTACTCAGGCTATTAGACTCTGTGAGATATGTAACTTGAAACCTGTTTATTTTAGAGAAAGAAAAATGGAATATATGTCTATATAGCATGAGTTAATAATAGTTGTTGCCAAGTTATATTTAAGGGGAATTAAAATGCAAAATAGCCAATTAATTAATCAAGTTATAGTATTATTTATTATTATGGCAGTAGGCTTTTACGCTAAGAAAAGGAAGTTTCTTAACAGTGTAGTTGATAAAGGGTTGTCTGAATTACTACTTAATATAACACTACCATTTATGATAATAACATCGTTTAATATTAAATACCAAGCGGCGATGGGTAGTAATGCTCGTAAAATTTTTATATATTCTTTTCTAATTCATATAAGTTTAATATTTATTAGTAGAATATTTTTTTCAAAGTTTCCTATAAACAAACAGCAAGTATTTAGATTTATAACAATTTTTTCAAATGTCGGATTTATGGGTTATCCAGTGCTTGAAAGTATTTATGGTGGAATAGGTGTTTTCTATGCAGCAATATTCAATATTGCTTTTAATATCCTGGTGTGGACAGTAGGCGTAATGCTCTTTACCGGCGAAAAGGATTTTAAATCAATGAGGAAAGCATTAATAAATCCAGCACTAATAGCTGTGTTTATTGGTTTGATTTTATTTGTTTTTTCAATAAAATTATCTGCTCCTATTGAGAATTCACTAAAATTAGTTGGAGCCACAACAACACCAATATCTATGATAATAGTTGGTTCAATGCTTGCAGAAATGAGGCTTAAAGATGCTTTTTCTGACTTGTCGGTATATTATGCTGCTGTAATTAGGCTTTTAATAGTTCCGATGATTGTGTATATTGTATTAAAAATATTTAAAGTGGATGAACTGTTACTTACTATATGTGTTATATTGCAAGCAATGCCTGCAGCTGTAATGGCTCCAATAATTGCTGAAAAATATGGTGGTGATAGACTACTTGCATCTCAATGCGTTTTTATAACTACGATAGTTTCAGGTATTACTATACCTATTATAATATTATTTTTATAAATTTAGTTAGGCAATTCGTTCTAAATAAAATTTTACAAGGAGGATAAATAAATGGAAATTAATTTTACGGATAATTTAGAAAAAGGTATGAAATTTTTGCATACGCAAGGTGCTTTTTTAACAGTAAAAGATGGTGAAAAAATTAATACAATGACTATAGGATGGGGAAATATAGGATATGTATGGAATAGACCTATTTTTACTTTTATGGTAAGGAAATCAAGATATACAATTGATCTTTTAAAAAATGCTGATAATTTTACTGTTAGTATACCTTTAAATAAAAACATGAAAAATGCATTAAAGGTTTGTGGAAGTAAATCAGGGAGAGATATTGATAAATTTAAGGAGTGTAATTTAACATTAGAAAAGAGTAAAAAGGTGGATACTCCAATAATTGGTGAGTGTGAACTTTTTTATGAATGTAAAATAGTATATAAACAGGAAATGGACCCTAAACTACTTTTAAAAGATATTGTAAAAAGTTCTTATGAAAATGGAGATTATCATATTTTGTATTATGGAGAAATTGTAGAGACTTATATGAAATAGAAAAGGTAAATAATATTAAAATAGTACACAACGGTGGTGTACTATTTTTGTGATCAGAAAAAATCACATGCCGTTAAAAGTCAAAAAGTGTCTTTTCCATATTTTCATATTTCATAATATAATATTCTCTTTTTAAAGAAATCTGTTCTAGAGCATAAGCCAATATATCAATTTCTGCATAAGTGTTATAAAGTCCAAAACTAAGCCTAACCATTCCTGGGTGATACAAGTTAGGATTGTTTAAACGCTTAATTAGAAATTCATCAGAAATATCTAGTAGCTTAACTAGGTACGGTTGGGCACAAAAACACCCACTTCTTACCGAAATACCGCATTCATAGGAGAGTATTTTTGCAATTAGGGAGTGATGCATTCCACAGATATTAAAGGGGATTATGCTAACTCTCTCAATGCATTTAGAAGTATCACAATATATTTTAACATTTGGTATATTTTTTAATTTTGAGATGGCATAGGAGGTCAATCCTTTTTCAACATACTCCACGTTATCCATACCAATGTTACTTAATGTCTTAATGGCTGAGGCGAGAGCTATAGAGCCTATAACATTAGGGGAACCAGCTTCATGCCTTTGTGGAGAGTCATTCCATTTTATAAAATCATGAGTAACAATATCGACTGTGCCACCACCTACTAAATCAGGTTCGCAATTATCTAAAACACTTTTAGGACCAATTAGTACTCCAGTTCCAAAAGGAGCATACATTTTATGAGCAGAGAAAACCAAGAAATCTATATTAGATTCTGGGTTTTTACTATTCATTATAATAGGAGCATGAGGAACTAATTGTGCCCCATCAATTAGTAATTTTGAATTAAAGCTATGAACCAATTTAGCTATATCATATATAGGGCTTTTATATCCAGTTACGTTTGAAGCACCTGTGATTGTAACTAATTTTACATGATTATTATACTTATTCAATTTTGCTTCTAAATCATCTAAGGACAACTTTCCATCTTCACCTATAGATATATATTCTACAATAAATTTATCTCTAAAGGGTAAGTCATTTGAGTGATGTTCCATATCTGTAGTTAATATTACATTCTTTTTATATGGATCATACAATAAATTAGATAGTTTATTAATGGCCTCTGTAGAGTTTTTAACATAGATTACAGTGTTACTCGAATCAGCATTAACAAAGTGTCTTACAATATCTCTAGAATTATCATACATTTTGGTAGTTAATTGAGACTTATATCCATCACCACGATGAATGGAGGAATACCATGGTGCAAAATCAATAATATCATCCATAACAGATTTAAATGGTGGTGTAGTTGCTGCATTATCAAAATTAATTGCAGTAACCATTTTTCCGGATATAAGAGGTACTTTTTTATTTATGCCAAGTATCAAATCT
>NZ_CALEVF010000029.1 GCF_937920395.1 uncultured Clostridium sp.
TATAATTGTAAAGCCTTGAAGTCACTTGACTACAAGGTTATGCAATTAACTAATAAATTTACTAATAAGGAGGATTTTTAATGAAATCAAAAACCATATTATTAACATCAGCTATATTAACAGTATTACTAGTTGGATGTAACATGAAAGCTCCAACTCAAATGCCCAAAACAACTCCAAAGGTAATAACCACAAATTCAATGGTAAGTACGGCAAATGAATTTGAAAAGGCAATAAGTATAAATGGTACATGGATTATTAATTTAAAAAAGAATATAACTATTGATAAAAATCTTGTAGTTGAAGGTGAATTTAAAAAGGATAAAACTATTATAGGTCGTAATATAAACTTATATAGTCAAGATAAAAATAAGAAGATAACTGATAAATTTATTTTAACTGTACCAAAATTAACTATTAATAGTCCTAAAACAAGTATAGTTCATGGAACTTTTAAAGGTGACATTTATGTGTCATCAAATAACTTTCAATTAATGGATACTACAGTTGAGGGGAATGTATATTTTACTACAACTGCATCTAAAAATACATGCAAAATTGATGCTAAAAGCAAAGTTACTGGAAAAAAAGAATTAGTAACAACTTCAAATTCTGTAAATACTGCGATTGGATTTGAAAAGGCTATAAGTAAAAATGGTATACAAACTATTGATATGAAAAAAAGCCTAACTATTAATAAAGATCTTGTAGTTGATGGTGAGTTTAGAAATGATAAAGCTCTTTTGGAACGAAAGATAAATCTATACAGTCATGACAAAGCAAATAACATAGACCATAAATTTACTTTAGTTGCGCCAAAATTAACTATTAAAAGTACTCAAACTAGTATGGAACATGGAACTTTCAAAGGTGATCTTTATATTTCAGCAAATAATTTTAAGTTAATAGATACTAAAATTGATGGAAATGTATATTTTACTACACCAGAAGCTAAAAATACATGTAAAATGGATGCTACAAGTAAAGTTATTGGAACACAAGAATTAAGAAAATAGTATAATATATACTGATAGTCTTATAAAATGAAGAAAACACATATATGTTTTCAATAAATAATAAGAGGTTGATGAATTAATTCATCAACCTCTATTTGTTTATTTGATTGTTTGTGCCTTAGATGACATACGTTTAAATATTTTTACAATCTCATTTAAGATTAAGGGCATAAGTGATAATAGAGTAACGAAACCCCAATCTTGCATATTTAAAGCATGAACACTAAAGGCTCTTGCAAGTGGTGGTATTGTTATTATAAAGGTTTGTAGCATTAGTCCTAAGATAATAGATCCAATTAAATATTTGTTTGAAAATAAACCTATTTGGAATATGGATTTCTTTTCATTTCTCATATTTAATGAATGAACAAGTTGAGAGCAACTAAGTACTACAAAAGCCATAGTTTGTGCATGCTCTAGAGCGTCTGGTTTAAGACCACTTGGGAATAATGGAAATAAATTTAGATCACCACTATAATATTTTGCACCTATTATAAATGCGGCTAGGGTTAGTATTCCAATCAATAATCCGTTAAGAGCTAGATTTAAGGTAGTGCCTTTAAATAAACTGTCCTTTGGATTACGTGGTTTATATTTCATTACGTCAGGGTCACCAGGATCTACTCCTAGGGCTAGAGCTGGAAGTGTATCTGTAATTAAATTAACCCATAATATATGTACAGGTCGAAGAGGAGATGCCCAACCTAAAAGTATTGCTAAAAATAGTGCTATAATTTCTCCAACATTACAAGAGATAAGGAATATTACAGTTTTTTTGATATTACGAAATATGTTTCTTCCTTCCTTTATAGCAGCTATAATAGTTGAAAAGTTATCATCTATTAATATCATATCAGCTGCACCTTTAGCCACATCAGTACCTGTTATTCCCATTGCAACACCAATGTTTGCCGTTTTAAGGGAGGGTGCATCATTTACTCCATCACCAGTCATTGATACTATGTTTCCTTTTGATTTAAAAGATTTTATAATTTTTACTTTATGTTCTGGGGATACTCTTGCGAACACTCTAATATCATCAATTTTATTATTTAATTCGACCTCGGAAATTTTATCAAGCTCACTGCCAGACATAACGGCTTTAGGATCATCTGTAATATTAAGGTCCTTTGCTATAGCAAAAGCTGTGTTTTGATGGTCACCAGTTATCATTATAGTCTTAATTCCCGATTTCTTACATAATGAAATAGAATCTTTAACCTCAAGCCTTGGTGGATCTATCATGCCAACTAGACCAATAAATATTAAATCATTTTCTAAACAATCAATATCTATATGATGTGTGGTTAGAATTTTATAAGCTGAACCAAGAACTCTTAATGCATCATCAGACATATTATTAGATATCGATATTATGTCTTTTTTTATCTTGGGAGTAATTTCTACAATACTGCCTTTAATATAGGCTTTAGTACATAAATTTAACAGATTATCAATTGCTCCTTTTGTCATTACATAATATTCATCATCATATTTATTTACAGTGGTCATTAATTTTCTATCTGATTCAAAAGGAATCTCATTAATTCGTTGGTGTTTTTTCTCGAGTTCATCTTTAAATATATTGTTGTTTATACCAGGTATGAGTAGTGCAATTTCAGTTGGATCCCCAGTTTTTGAACTCTCGGAATATGTAGCGTCATTACATAAAATAAGATTTTCAAGTAGCAACTTGTGTTGTTTGTTTTTAAGATTTAAATTATCAGCATTCTCTAAAGTGTCGCCTGCATAAAATTTAGTTACAGTCATTTTATTTTGAGTTAAGGTTCCTGTTTTGTCTGAGCATATAATATTTACAGAACCTAAAGTTTCAACTGCAGGGAGTTTACGTACAATTGCATTTTCCTTAATCATTTTTTGAACGCCCATAGCAAGTACTATAGTGACTATTGCTGGCAGACCTTCAGGGATAGCGGCAACAGCCAAACTAATGGATGTAAGCAGCATTTCAAAAAGATCTCTCTTTTGAAGAACACCTACAATAAACATAAGGGCACATATAAATAATGCACCTATTCCAAGAAATTTACCAAGCTGCGCTAACTTTTTTTGTAATGGAGTTTCTGTATCTATTTTTTCATCTAACATTTTAGCAATTTTACCAATTTGAGTATCCATCCCAGTAGATACAGCTATGCCGACACCTCTACCGTATGTTGCAAGAGTTGACATAAAGAGCATATTTTTTTGATCACCCAGTGGGATATCATCACCATTTAATACAAGAGTAGCATCTTTATCCACGGGTACAGATTCTCCTGTTAGTGTAGATTCTTCGATTTTTAAATTTGCAGTTTCAAGTAGCCTCAGATCACAAGGTACATATCGACCGGCATCAATAATAATAATGTCACCAGGTACAACTTCTCTTGAGGGAATTTCTTTTACCTCTCCATCTCGTCTAACTACAGCCTTTGGAGTGGACAATTTTTTTAGTGCATCAAGAGCTTTTTCGGCTTTTGACTCTTGAATAATTCCGACAGTTGCATTAATAACAATTACGATAGCAATTATAACCGCATCGCTTGTTTCACCAAGAAGGGCAGAAATTACAGCAGCAGCAATTAGAATGTAAATAAGAATATCATTTAATTGAGCAAAAAACATAGAAAATAGTGTTTTAGGCTTTTTAGTCTCTAACTGATTAAGTCCAAATTTTTCTCTTTGTATATCTGATTCCTTTTGAGAAAGTCCGGTCTCTAAATTGGAGTTGAAATCTTTTAGTACTTCCTTTATAGTTTTGCTTTCAAACATGAATACCACCTCTTTTATAGTATTTGTAAATATAGTGAAAATTATTAGATACAAAAAAACCTTTGCTCTATTAAAAAAATAGAACAAAGGTCTGGCAACATCTAGTGAGTTAATTATCCGGGCATAATTTAGTACACCGTGATGACGAACAATTAAAAGCAGAAAACTGCTCTCGCTACTCCCCTTTGATACATTAGATATATCATATCATATTATTATAAATGAAACAATGATTATATTAGGTAAACAAAGGCAAATAGTTTAAAAAAATAACATGGGGAATAGGCCATAAAATATAATGCCTAATACTCCAGAAATCATTATTGTTATAATTGGATGAAATTTATCAGCCAGTAGTAGTCCAAATATTATAAATCCAATTATTATGCTTCTAATGTCTTTATAAGATTCATGTCCTAGAGATAAGAATACAGAAATAATAAGACCAATCATAGCAGGACGCATACCTGCAAGGGCTGCTTTCATTATATAGGATTCTTTAAATTTCACAATATAATGGTTTGCAATGGAAACTAGAAAAAATGAAAATGAAATTACACCTAAAGTTGCGGCGATACTACCTGAGATACCAGCAACTTTATACCCTACAAAAGTAGCAGAATTTATGGCTATTGGTCCTGGAGTCATTTGTGATATACCAATGATATCAACAAACTCTTTATAACTAATCCAATTATTGCTTTTTACAATTTCTCTTTCGATAAGTGGAAGCATAGCATAACCACCTCCAAAACTAAAGGCACCTATTTTTAAGAATGATAAAAATATTTTAACTAAAATATCCATTTACTTTACCTTCTTCCCAAGAAATATAACTCCATACAAACCAGACAAAAGTATAACTATAACAGGATGCACTTTTAAAAATAATATGCTTACAATTGATACTAAAATTACAATGAAATTTGCATAGTTTTTCTTTATGGATTTTGATAAACTAACTACAGCTATAAGAACAAGTACTGGTACTGCAGCAGATATACCTTTGAAAATCAAATTTACATAGTAATACTGACGAAACTTCATAAAAAAAACGGCTATGCATAGAATTATAAAAAATGAAGGTAAAACAACTCCTAGAAGTCCAATGATAGCTCCAAGAAGACCACCAATTCTATAACCAATAAATACGCTACAATTAACAACTAAGGCTCCAGGGAAAGTCTGAGAAATAACAACTATATCTAAAAAGTCTTCTTTTGAAAGCCACTTTTCTTTAATTACAACTTCAGTCTCAATAAGTGGGAGCATTGCATAACCTCCACCAAAGGTAAAAGATCCTATTTTAAAGAAAGTTAAAAACATAATTAGTAATCTTTTCATTGGTACACCTCTCATAATTTATTTTCTACTACGGCAAGAACTTATTTTCTGTTGTGGCTAGAACTTATTTTCTGTTGTGTATATTTTTTTGATGAAAGTTCGGTATAATATATATAAGAATGTAAAAGATATAAAAAGTCTAATAAAGCAATATAGATAAATTAGAGGTGAAATAATCATGGAAATATCAAGAACCAGAAGAAATTCAAATATTTCAACTGATAAAAAAACTATTCAGAATAAAATGGACTTTTCTCAAAACTTTAGTTCTGCTAGGCATAATAAATCAGAGGAGCAGCTAAAGGATATGATGGATGACATAAAAAAGAAAGGAAATAGGTTAAGTACTACAAAATGTTATGCTGATGTTAAAGCGTATAAAAATTTAATTAAAGAATATTTGAATTCCATTTTAAAACATATGTATGAGGTAAAAAAAGATATTAGTTTTTGGCAAACACAATATTTTATAACAGTAAATACTGTGGATGCTAAACTAGAGGAACTTACTCAAATGTTACTTAGTCAGGAAAAAGACAATCTTAAAGTAGCAAATACTATTGATGAAATTTCAGGTTTAATTGTTGATATATATAAGTAAAAAAGATAAACAAGTATATATTACGCGTATTGTAATACGAATAATGTATTCACTTTGCTAAGAACTACTAATTTTATTTTTAATCAATCTACTAAAAAACATAAACTCGCTTCGCTCAAACATATGTTTTTCTTAACGTAGCTTAATTAAAATAAAATAAGAAGTTCTAAAGCACGCTTCAACGCATTATACGTAATATACACTTGTTATGCGTGTAAAAGCATTAGTTAGCAAACCTGAAAAGGAATGTTAAGCCACTACATAATGTGTATCTTCCTAGAGGAAAGAATTATAACTAGCATCTGATGGCATTCTAAGGTCTCCTCTTGGAGAAACACTTATTGTTCCCACTTTGGGACCATCAGGCAAAGCTGAACGTTTAAATTGTTGAGTGAAAAATCTTTTTATAAATTTATCTAACCATTTAATTATTACGACTTCCTCGAAGTCATCTTTAAATGCTTGCTTTGCTAAAAATAATATTCTTTTAGGAGTTGCGCCTTGCTTCATAAAATAATAAAGAAAGAAGTCATGCAGCACATATGGTCCTACTATATCTTCAGTCTTTTGCGTTATTTTTCCACTTTTATCTTTAGGCATAAGTTCAGGACTTACTGGAGTGTCAAGAATATCTAAAAGAATGTCTGTAACCTGCTTTGAAGATTCTTTATCTGCTACATATTTGACTAAGTATCTAACCAAAGTCTTTGGAATTGAACAATTTACAGAGTACATAGACATATGGTCGCCATTATAGGTGCACCAACCTAAAGCAAGTTCTGATAAATCACCTGTACCTATTAACAGACCACCTTCTTTATTTGCAAGGTCCATAAGAATTTGTGTTCTTTCTCTTGCTTGAACATTCTCATATGTTACATCATGTTTTTCTACTGGATGACCTATATCTTTAAAATGCAAAAGACACGCATCAACAATATTAATTTCGCGAAGATCAGTTCCTAAATTTTTGCAAAGATTTACTGCATTGAAATATGTCCTGTCCGTAGTACCAAAGCCTGGCATAGTTATAGTTATAATATTTTTTAATGGTATTTTTAATTTATCAAAGGTTTTAACAATAACGAGGAGTGCTAGTGTTGAATCAAGACCTCCAGAAATTCCAACTATTGCTTTGTTAAGCCCTGTGTATGAAAATCTTTTAGCAAGAGCCGATGATTGAATATTAAATATCTCTGCTGAGCGGGCTTCACGCTTAAGTAGGTCCGACGGAACAAAAGGATATTTATCAATGTTCCTATCAAATATGCCAAAATCTAAACTCTTAAATTCAAAAGGGATTTCGTTTACTTCAAAAGGACATATGGAAGTAGTATTTCTAAAGCTTGTGTTTTTTAATCTTTCACTATTCAATTTATTTATATCAATAATAGATGTGATAACTTCATTTTCTCTTTGAAATCTATTGTTTTCTTTTAATAATAAACCATTTTCACTAATTAAAAGATGACCACTGAAAACTAAATC
>NZ_CALEVF010000030.1 GCF_937920395.1 uncultured Clostridium sp.
GCAGCCATTAGAGCAGTAGTTAGGATGGCTATATTCAAAGGCATAAGAGTTATGGGTGTACAAAGAGGATATAGTGGACTTATAAATGGTGAAATATTTGATATGGATAGACATTCGGTTTCAGATATAATTCATAGAGGTGGAACTATTCTTAGAACTGCACGCTGTGAAGAATTTAAAACTGAAGCTGGAAGAAAAAAGGCAGTTAATGTACTACGCGTATTTGGGATTGATGGACTAGTAGTAATTGGTGGAGATGGTTCATTTGCAGGAGCACAACTTTTATCAGAACTTGGAATTGCGACTGTTGGTATACCGGGAACTATAGATAATGATCTTCCATACAGTGAATATACAATAGGGTTTGATACTGCACTAAATACAGTGCTTGATGCTATAAACAAAATAAGAGATACTTCAAGTTCTCATGAAAGAATTAGTGTAGTTGAAGTAATGGGAAGAAATTGTGGAGATATAGCTTTATATGCTGGTATTGGTGGAGGAGCTGAAGAAGTAATTATACCTGAAAAAGGGTATGATATAGATTCTTTGTGCAAAACTATTTTTGAAGGTAAACTAAGAGGCAAAATGCACAATTTAATAATCCTTGCTGAAGGTGTCGGCGGTGCAAATGAACTTGCAATTCAAGTTGAAGAAATAACAGGAATTGAATCAAGAGCTACAATCCTCGGCCATATTCAAAGAGGTGGAAGCCCAAGCGCATTTGATAGAATGCTTGCATCTAAAATGGGTGTAGCTGCAGTGCAAGTGCTTATAGAAGGCAGATCAGGAAGAGTTATTGGTATGAAGGATGGCAAAATAGTTGATGAAGATATCAATGAAGCATTAGCAATACCAAGGAAATTTAATGAAGAACTTTATGAAATATCTAAAATTCTTTCTTACTAAAGCAATTTAATAAGAAGGCTTATATATAAAAGTTAACTATAAAATAATATGCAATAAGAGGAGAATAATTAATGAAGAAAACTAAAATGATTTGTACAGTAGGACCAGCTAGTGGAAGTTTAGAAACTATAAAGGCATTAATAGACGCAGGAATGGATGCTTCAAGACATAACTTTTCACATGGTGATCATCAAGAACATAAAGAAAGAATTGATAAAGTAAAACAAGTTAGAAAAGAAATGAATAGACATATTGCTATAATACTTGATACTAAGGGACCAGAAATAAGAACAGGAAATTTTTCAGCTGGTAAAGTTGAATTACAAGAAGGATCTAAATTCACTGTTGTTTGTGGTGAGGATGTTATCGGAGATGAAACTATATGCTCTGTAACTTATGAAGAATTATATAAAGATGTTAAAGCTGGCGATACTATATTAATAGATGATGGTTTAGTTGCATTAACAGTAGAAAGCGTTGAAGGCAAAAAAGTACATTGCGTAGTTGCAAATACTGGTATGGTAGGAAATCATAAAGGCGTTAATGTTCCTGGAGTTGCAATAAATCTTCCTGCACTTACAGCAAGAGATATTGATGATTTGAAATTTGGATGTGAAATAGGTGTTGATTTTATAGCAGCATCATTTGTAAGAAAAGCATCAGATGTACTTCATATAAGACGTGTTCTTAATGAAAATGGTGGAGAAAAAATACAAATAATTTCTAAAGTTGAGAGTCAAGAAGGCGTTGATAACATTGATGATATTATTAAATTATCTGATGCTGTTATGGTTGCCAGAGGAGATTTAGGAGTTGAAATTCCAACAGAGGATGTTCCAATAGTTCAAAAAATGATGATAGCAAAATGTAATGCTGCAGGTAAAGCAGTTATAACAGCTACTCAAATGTTAGATTCTATGATCAGAAATCCAAGACCAACTAGAGCAGAGTCTTCAGATGTAGCAAATGCAATATTTGATGGTACAGATGCTATAATGCTTAGTGGTGAAACTGCTAATGGTAAATACCCAGTTGAAGCAGCTACAATAATGGCTAAAATAGCACAAACTGCTGAAAAGGCTCTTAATTATAAAGAAAACTTAAAGAATAAGAGAGATTTTCATATTCCTAATGTACCAAATGCTATTAGTTTAGCTACTTGTACTACAGCTATGGAATTAAACGCTTCAGCTATTATTACTGCAACTCAAAGTGGTAATACAGCAAGAAAGGTATCAGCTTATAGACCAGAATGTCCAGTTATTGCGGTTACTCCTTATGAAGTAGTAGCTAGAAGTTTAGCATTAAATTGGGGCGTTGTTTCAGTATGTGCTGATAAAATAGAATCTACAGATAAACTTATAGATAACTCTGTAGCAATTGCATTAAAAGCAGGATATGTACAAAAGGGTGATTTAGTAGTTATTGCTGCTGGAATTCCAGCCAATTTTGTAGGTAGCACAAACATGATGAAAGTTCATATCGTTGGTGATATATTACTTCAAGGTAAAGGAAACATAAGCGCATCAGCTTGTGGAACAGCTTGCTTTGCAGCGAATGCAAAAGAAGCAAATGAAACTATGCGTGATGGCGATATTTTAGTAGTAAAAACATTAACTAAAGAATATAATAATTTATTAGATAGAGTTTCAGGAATTATTGTTGAAGAAGATGCAGCAAGATTAGATATTGTTGTTGAAGGTACTTCAAAAGCAGTTCCAATAATATACAATGCAATAGGAGCAGTAGATATTATCAAAACTGGATCATTTATAACAATGGATGCAGCTAGAGGTATTGTATATAGTGGTAGGGCTAATGTAAAAAACTAATTAAACATTAAGGACATTTCAGAAGGAAACTCTCGCACTTTTATAAGTGGGAATATAAAGATCCTTCTGAAGTCATTAATAGCAGCTCCGCAGGAGATGAATTAAGGATTGTCATATAATTGGCAATCCTTTTTTTTAGTGTGCCCGGCATGGGCGTTTACTCGTCGGTGAAAGTCCGATACGG
>NZ_CALEVF010000031.1 GCF_937920395.1 uncultured Clostridium sp.
AATCAAGTTTGTTTTCTTTAAATATTTCAATACCAGTTAATCCATTTAATGCAACATAAACACTATATCCACTTTTTTCTAAGTATGCTTTTATAACTTGAACTACCTTTTCTTCATCTTCAATTATTAGTATATTTTTCATGCTTTGCTCCTTATTTGAATATTTTTAGTATATTTACGTAAAGCCTCTAACTAGCACTAGTTAGAGGCTTTACGCAATTATAAGTTAATTCAGTCTATTTTAACCATCTCGTCGTTATATAATCATCTCTAGATACACTTACTCCAACTTTCATTTGTTACTAAGTTGTTCTTCCAAATCTTATACCAAAATCAGCATATTCATGTTCATGTTGAATAAATCCTGCACAATATAAATCAGTTGAAGTTCTTCACTATAAATATAATGTTAGTTACTTTTTTTCTTTGAGGAACAATTTCCACATCCACAGTCTCCTGAACCTTTTGACTTTAGACTATGATAAATAATATGTCCTGCTATAGCTATAATAAATAAAGTTATCGATATCTCTACCCACATAAACTTAGTCCTCCTATTCTTAATATAATTTAAGTCTACATTCATAATTTTCTATAAAAACTTGTTTTCTAAGTAATTAGTGCTCTTTTTTATACTATATCAATTTATTATGTAGATTTTATGAAGATTATCGTTTTTGGATTATTACATATATTTTGCGATGTGATTTCATTAAATTGGTATATACTTAATTATGGTAGAATGATTTTTTTAATTCTTCTGCACTAATACTTTAAAACAGGTAAATATAATATATAATATGTTATTTAAGCTTATTAAAGGAGAAATATAATATGGACCTCGATTTAAAAAATCTCATTTTACAATTTAAAACTGATTCAGAATCTGTATATAACACTTGGTTTATTTATAACAACACAAGAATGAAAGCTTTTCGTTCAATTAGACGTGGTATAATTGATGCAATTAAATCAATTAAAGACGAAAATTTTGGAAATGATTTTAAGGGTTCACCCTTAGAATTCATATTATCATGTATTACAGAACAAAAACAAATATTCAAAGGGGCTGCTCATCCATTCTATTGGAAACCTAAAGTGAGAATTCCTGATATATATGAAAACGAACACCTTAAAACACAATTTCTACTAACTGAGATTGGAAGAAGTTTAGGGTATGATGTTTTTGTGGCTTTGAACGATCAAAGTAAATTTTTAGATGGAAAAAGCCTTCGATTTTTAACGTTAGGATAGCTACCTGAGTTAGGCGTGTCAAAAGATGTGCTTAAAACTATTTCTTTGATAGATGTTTTATGGATAAATAAAGAAAATAATAAAATAGACTGAAATAGTAAATTTAATAACAACATTAAGACGTAAAATGACTATCCCATTTTACGTCTTTTTTATATAAAAATTAATAAAAATATAAATACCAAAAGCGACTTCTTAAATAAATATAAAATTATATAATTATATAATTATAAGAAATATTAAATTATGTGAAAAAGGTGTTTTTTCATTAGGTATACTTTATAAAACGAAGGCTAGACTCCTTCTAAAATACTTTAAGTAAATGTAGCCTTCTTAGTACTTTGCTATGTTTTTCAAATTTTCTATTAACTGCCTAATATCACCTTTTGTCATATTAGTCGACATTTGCACCACCCCAAACATAGTACTTAAACTACTCATACCTTGAAGTATAAAACTCTCAATTTAAGAAACAACTGTTTTAGTAAATTCTTTAATATCTATTAATATAAAAGTTTCCGCAACGTCTACTCCATCTCTTGAGTTATGTTAAGGTTTAATATCTTTGAATTATCATTTCACTTATTTTTTACAGTCACAGAAAAAAAATCATTAATAATATATCCTCTTCTACATATTATCTTCATAACATTTTATTATAATCATTATTGTACTTGCAAAACAATTTCAACTGCTCGTACTTTAAACTAATGTATTTTTTAATTATTAGAATATAGAAAGGTAGTGATGAAAATTGAAATTTGAAGATATTTATTATCCAATAAAAGATGATCTAAATCTTATGGAAAAAGAGTTAATGGGAGTATGTGGGAATTTAAGCACCAATTATTTACAAGAAATTATAGGCTATTTTTTTAAAATTCCAGGAAAAAGACTTCGCCCTACTTTAGCTTTACTCTCGTCCAGCATTGTAAACAATAATCTTTCAGAAAGTACTAATAATCAATTAATTAAGTATGCAACTGGCCTTGAACTCATGCACAGTGCAAGTTTAATACACGATGATGTCCTTGATAACGATATGGCTCGGCGTGGTCAAAAAACTCTAAATGATATTTATGGTAATAAAATAGCAGTGCTCGCTGGTGATGTTGTCTATTCTTTAGCATTCTCTACCCTCGCAAATTCACTACCAAAAGAATTTGAGCAAATTATAGTTGAGTTAACTGAATACATGTGTGCCGCTGAAGTAATTCAAGCAGAAAATGATTCACCTACTCGTGAAATTTATTTAAATATTATTAAAGGTAAAACAGCATTATTTATGTCAGTTAGTTGCAAAATTGCTGCTAAATTGGCTGGGGCAACAAAGAATCAAATTTGTAGCTTAGAAGAGTATGGGTTAAATTTAGGAATGGCATACCAAATAATGGATGATTGTATGGATAAAGACATTGATGCCAGACTAAATGTAACAGTCGACGATGCTAAATTATATGGAGACAAAGCAATATCATCACTTAATACTTTTGAAGATTCTTCATACAAAATTAGTTTAATAAATCTTGTTAATTTTATTCTTAGTCTTTCTCATGCAAAAACAAGCGCCTCATAACCAAAATGTTAAACTTTCTAAATAAACACACTAAATTTAAATTGATAGTGTTAACTAACTTATGAAAAAATAATAATTGGGAAAATTAGGATATA
>NZ_CALEVF010000032.1 GCF_937920395.1 uncultured Clostridium sp.
GAGATAGAGGCGGTGACTGGAGTTCAGACGTGTGCTCTTCCGATCTAACAAATAGTTGTTCTGTCATTATGGGCATTGCTAAATTAAATACATCTTTTCTTATCCATTTCACGTAAGCGCCTTCTTATATAAGTTTATGTTTATTTATTCTTTTAAGTATTATATATGTTTTGGAGAATATTATTTCAAATTGTATCAAATATATACATTCATATATATATTATAACATTATAATTCTTACGATTCATATATTAATGAATTTTTATAAGATATTAAACTTAATATATTTTATAAAAATATAATTATTTTATATTCGGATTAATGGTAAAATATATTCTAATATACTATAATATATGTAATAATAAATTGTTGTGGTAATAGTTATTAAGAGCTAAAAAACAAGGGAGTGAGTGTATGATGAATTTTTCATCTGTTGATGAGTATAAAAAAGCAAATAAATTAGCTAAAACCAAATATAGTGCAGACATATTAAGAGGAAGCTTAGGACATGTATCATCATTAGATAATATTTTAAAGAAAATAGATATAGTTGCAGAAATACCCTTAGGCTTAAAAAACATTCCACTAAAAAAAATAGTAGGAACATATTTTTATACAAGGAGTAGAGATTTTGCAACGAACTTTCTTCCTTTAGCTAGTATTAATAGTGAGTTTTCTTCAAAATGGCAAGCTGTGTATGCGTATCATATTAAGGATGGTATAGATGACCCTATAAAAATATATGAGTATATGAATGAATTTTATGTTATGGAAGGAAATAAGCGGGTAAGTGTACTTAAATATGTAGATGCTTATTCAATAGATGGAGAGGTTACTAGGTTAGTTCCTAAAAGAGATGAGAATGACTTAAAAAATAAAATATATTATGAATTTTTAGAATTTAATAATAAGACAGGTATAAATGATATTTGGTTTTCAAAGCAAGGTAGTTTTACTTTACTTAGTAAATATTTAGATGAATACGAACCAGATCTGTATTTATTTTCAAATAAATACAAGCATTTTATAAAAAATGTATATTTTCCTTTTAGGAACACATTTTATGAATTAGGCGGAGATAAATTAGACATCACAACTGGAGATGCATTTTTAGAATATATAAAAATTTATGGTATCTCAAATGAATTCATAGAAACAAAGAGAAAGGGAAGAGTTGAAAAATTTTTAACTGAGCTTAGGATACTTTCAAAAAATAATGCTGTGGAAATTCAAACAGAGCCGTTTGATGTTCATAAGAAGAATGTTATAACATCATTTACGAATCTAGTAGTTCCATCTAAAAAATTAAAGGTTGCTTTTGTTTTTGAAAAAACTATTGATACATCAGGTTGGAGTTATGTCCATAACTTAGGAAGAATATATGCACAGCAGCAATTAGGTGATGAAATAGAAACTTTTGTTATAAATAATTTTAATGATAAAGATGATAGTTATGAAAGGCTAAGTAAATTGTGCGAAGAGGGTTATGACATTATATTTACAACATGCCCATCGTATCTTAATATAACGCTTAGAGCAGCCCTTAAGTACGAGCATATTAAGTTTTTTAACTGTTCTCCAGTAAAAGCATATAGAAATGTAAGTACTTACTTTGGCAGGTCTCATGAACCAAGATTTTTGCTTGGGCTTATAGCAGGCGCCATTACGAAATCAAACATAATAGGATATATAGATACTTATAATGAAACAGAGATTATAACAGGAATTAATGCTTTTGCACTTGGTGTTAAAACTGTGAATTCTAATGCAAAGGTTTTAATTTCATGGCTGAATCAAACTGGAGATGTTACTCATTCAAAAGAATTAATTCAAGAACTTCAAAGCCGTGGAGCAGATCTTATAATGCAGAATGATTTAATAGCTTTAGGTAAGGGATCAAGAGATTTTGGATTATATTCATTAAAATATAATGAAAATGAGTCAAAATGGATACCAGAGATAAATTATGCTTTAATTACGTGGGATTGGGGGCAGTTTTATGAGAAAATACTTAGAAATATCGTAAATGGTAGTTTTAAAGGTATTTTTAGTACTGAATCTAAACGAGTGAGCTTTTGGTGGGGGATGGATTCAAAATTAGTGGATATTATTTATTCAAAACATAAGGTTCCAATTCAAACTCAAAAGTTAATAGATATAATGCGAGAGATGATTATTGAAAATAAATTTCACACTTTTGCTGGACCAATAGTTGATACAGGTGGGCAAATTAGAATAGCTGATGGTGATATAGGAAATTACGAAGATATGTTATATATGAAATGGTTTGTGGACAATGTTGTTTCGGAAATTCCCCAGAAATAAACAAAATATTCGAAAGATAAGTAGGTGTTTAAAATTAAGATTTTATTAGTTTCAGATGTTGAAGATGATTATATTTGGGAGCATTTTGATCATGAAAGATTTAAAGATATTGAAATTGTAATTTCCTGTGGAGATTTAAAAGCTGATTATTTAGAATTTTTAGCTGACATGATTAAAGCCCCTATATTTTATGTTAATGGAAATCATGATAAATCTTTCTTAGAAAAACCACCAGGTGGATGTATATCAATTGATGATAAGGTTATAGTATATAAAAATATTAGAATTTTAGGTCTAGGTGGATCAATTGCCTATAATAAAGGACCTTTTCAATATTCGGAAAGGGAAATGCAAAAGAGGGTTTCAAAATTAAAAATGTGTTTATGGAGAAAAAAAGGATTTGATATATTAGTAACCCATTCACCGGCAAAAGGTTTGGGTGATGGAGAAGATCCTTGTCATAGAGGGTTCCAAACATTTATAAATATAATAGACAAATATTCTCCTAAATATTTTTTCTATGGTCATCAGCATTTAAACTATGGGAAAAAGGATAGGGTAAGAATTTATAATGATACTACAGTTATAAATGCTTTTAGATATCATATTATTGAAATATAAGAAGCCTAAGAGTTTTGTAATTATCGACCATATACATGTAATGCAAATGGTCGATAATTATATTACACATTAGTGTTTTTTATTTTTTTGAAGTTTAAAAACTTCCATTTAGTTTCTGTGGTTATAATTGCAAGGAATATAGTTAAGCATCCGAGTACCATTTTTGATGTAAATATCTCATGAAGCATTATAACAGATAGAATACAGCCGAAAACTGATTCTAAACATAAAATAATAGCGGTATGGGTAGAAGTGGTGTATTTCTGTGCTACATTTTGTACAACAAATGCAAGCATAGTACTAAAAATTCCTAAATAACCAAGTGCAAATATTGTACTTGAGTTTAAGGAATGTGGAATTGGTTCAAATATTAATGCTGCAATAATTGAGAGTATTGCAGAAACCCCTAACTGGATTATTACAAGTAATATAACATCAAATTTTTTTGCAAAAAATCCAACAGAAACAATATGAGCAGCGAAGAATACTGCACATAATAATGTTAAACCGTCCCCAAGACCAATATGTATACCTCCATCTAAGGTAAGCATTCCTATTCCAATAAAACAAAGGAAAGCAGAGATTAGTGAAAAAGCATCTGGTCTTTTTTTGCTAATTATCCAATAAAGAAAGGGAACGATAACTACATTAGTTCCAGTTAAGAAAGCATTTTTACCAGCTGTTGTATATTTCATTCCAACAGTTTGAGCAGCAAATCCTAAAAATAGAAGGATTCCAACTATAGTTCCAATGAATATATCGTTTTTAGTAATAAATTTAATTTTTTTTCTGAAAACTAGTAACATAATTAACACAGAAATACTAAATCGAATTGCCATTATATAAAAAGGCGAAATAGTATCTAGGGCTCCTTTTACAGCTATAAAACCACCACCCCAAACAAGTGCAACTATTAACAAAGACATATCAGCGAGGATGCTCTTTTTTCTAACGATATTTATCATAGTTATTTCTCCTTTATATTATTGTTAGTTATTAATCCAGATTTAAATCTATGAAGATCGAATCTATAAATTTAAGAGGATTATAAATATTATTTATTTCTTTTTTTTATTATAACTTTGACTAGTAATCATCATAACATTTTATATTATTAATTACTAATCTACATACTTTAATCATTGTATATTAAAGTGATTTATGCTTCTTTTTTAGTTATTGACATTAATAATTAACATATTTATAATTAAATATAGTAGAGCAAAAGGCTAAGAATTAATATAGTGGCACCAATGAAGATAATTTAAGAGGAGAGAGATAAAAACATGGAAATATATTTAGATAACAGTGCGACAACCAAGCCTTATGAAGAGGTCATTGAGACACTCGCAAGTACAATGAGAAATTATTATGGAAATCCATCTTCAGCACATAGTTTAGGGTTTAAGGCAGAGCAAAAACTTAGGGAGATGCGTACCAGTATTGCTAAAAGTATAAATGCTAGTAGTGAGGAGATAATATTTACATCAGGCGGTAGTGAAAGTAATAACTTCCTTATAAAAGGATTTTCTAAACCATCGCAAAGTAAATTAAATGCTGATATAATAACTACTAAAATTGAACATCCAAGTATACTTAACACTTTTAAAGCACTTGAAGATTCAGGGGTAAAGGTTGCTTATATTGATGTAGATGATAGCGGTAGGATTGATATAGATGCTCTTATAGGAAGTATAACTAAGGATACTCAAGTTGTTAGTATAATGCATGTTAACAATGAAATAGGAGTAGTGCAGGATATTGAGTTAATAGGAAAACTAATTAAAGAGAAAAGTAGTAGGGTTAAATTTCATGTAGATGCAGTACAAAGTTATGGGAAAATTCCTATTGATGTTCAAAAGGCGAAGATTGATTTATTATCTACAAGTGCGCATAAAATACACGGACCACGTGGAGTTGGATTTGCATATGTAAGAAAGGGACTTATACCTACTAGTTTAATAAATGGTGGAGGTCAAGAGAAAAATTTAAGATCGGGTACAGAAAATCTTGCAGGTATTGCGGGTTTTGCTGAGGCGGTACAAATAGTATTTAAAAATCAGCATGAAAATTTTAATAAAGTTTTAGAGGTGAAAAAGTATTTCATAGAAAAACTTAAAGAGGTAGATGGTGTTATAATCAATAGTCCAATAGATCCTTACTTTACACCTTATATTTTAAGTGTGACCTTTAAAGGTGTAAAAGGAGAGGTGCTTCTTCATGCATTAGAACAAAAGGGTATATATGTTTCTACAGGATCTGCATGTTCATCGAAAAGCCATAAGACCAGCGAGATATTAAAAGCTATTGGTAGGACGGGTGACGAGCAAGTAGGAACTATAAGATTTAGTTTTTGCGAATCAAATAATAAAGATGAAGTAGACTATGTTATAATCGAATTAAATAAATCATTAAAGTTCTTACGAAAGATGAATAAGAGATAAACAGCTAAGAATTAGCTTAACAGCTAAGAATTAGATGAAATTTCTATTATAAGAAATGAGGAGTGTCAAAAGATGAGAAAATTAATACTTGTAAAATTTGCGCCGGAGATTTTTTTAAA
>NZ_CALEVF010000033.1 GCF_937920395.1 uncultured Clostridium sp.
AACTTATGGAAATAGGAATGAATGTTACTAGACTTAATTTTTCACATGGTACACATGCTGACCACAAAATAAAAATGGATATTATAAAAGAACTAAGGGAAGAACTTAATAAATCGATAGCGATAATGCTTGATATAAAAGGACCTAAGATTAGAACCCACAATTTTATAGGAGATACTGTTGAACTTGACAAAGGACAAAAATTTGTCTTTAGTTGTGGTAAAGAGATACTTGGTAATAAAGAGAGATGTTCTGTTTCTTATAAAGAACTCTGCCATGACCTTAAAGTAAATGGTAGACTTCTTGTGGATGATGGTCTTATTGAATTTAAGATTGATTCAATAGAAGGAACTGAAATAAATTGTACAGCATTAAATTCTGGTTTTATAGGAAATCATAAGGGAATAAATGTTCCTAACATATCTATTGGTCTTCCTGCAGTAACTGACAAAGATAAATTAGATTTAATATTTGGATGTGAACAAGGTGTTGATATCGTAGCAGCTTCTTTTATTAGAAAAGCTAGCGATGTAATAGATGTTAGAAATATACTTAATGCAAATGGCGGAGAACATATTCAAATAATATCGAAAATTGAAACTCAAGAAGGCGTTGACAACATAGATGCTATAATAGAGGCTTCTGATGGTATTATGGTTGCTAGAGGAGATATGGGGGTTGAATTACCTATTGAAAAAGTTCCAATAATTCAAAAAATGATAATACATAAATGTAATAAGTCTGGTAAGCCTGTTATAACTGCAACTCAGATGTTAGATTCTATGATTAGAAATCCAAGACCTACTAGAGCTGAAGCTTCAGATATAACAAATGCTATTTTCGATGGTACTGATGCAATAATGCTTAGTGGTGAAAGTGCTAATGGAAAATATCCACTTGAAGCTGCTTTAACAATGGCGAAGATTGCAATTGAAGCAGAGTCAAATATTGATTTTAGAGATGCTTTAATTAAGAAAATTTATGAACCTTTAGATAATATATCAGATGCTATAAGTCTTGCTACGTGTACTACAGCAGATAAATTAAATGTATCTGCAATACTAACAGCAACTCAAAGTGGTTATACTGCTAGAATGGTATCAAAATATAGACCAAGATGCCCAGTTATTGCTGTAACACCTAGTAAGCAAGTTGCAAGAGGTTTAGCTATTAATTTTGGAGTACAAAGTATACTTTCAATTAAGTTAACTTCCACAGATGAATTAATGGCAGATGCAGTAGGAAAATCTTTAGCTGCAGGATATATAAAAAAAGGTGATATTGTCATAATTGCAGCAGGAATACCTGTTGGTGAGCCTGGTACTACAAATATGATGAAAATACAACAAGTTTAAATACAAAACAGATTAATAGTAATAGTATATTTATTAAATATTTAGGGCCTAGCATAATTGCTAGACCTTTTTATTGTGAGGTATAATGTATATATTAAGATGCATATAAAAGGGGTTATAAAAATATGATTAAAAATATTGTATTTGATTTAGGAAAGGTATTATTAGATTTTAATCCATTAGTGTATATTCAAAAACTAATTTCTGATAAAGTAAAAGTTCAGGATGTTTATGAAGAAATATTCACTAGTAAAGAATGGATTATGCTTGATAGGGGTATAATTACACAGGAAGATGCAGTAAATGATATATGTCATAGAAACGTAGAAAATAGTGAGTTAATAAAACTTATAATGCACAATTGGTATCAATTACTTACACCGATTGAAGGCACTGTGGAAGTTTTAAAAGAGCTAAAATATAATGGATATAGACTTTATTTCTTATCTAATTTTCATTTGCTAGCATACGAAGATGTTACTAAGCGATATGAATTTTTTAAGGATTTTGATGGTGGTATTCTTTCATATAAGGAAAAACTTATAAAACCTGATAAAGAAATTTATAATAAATTAATAAAAAGATATAAAATTAAGCCAGAAGAATCAATTTTTATAGATGATACAATTGAAAATATTGAAGGTGCTAGAAAATTGAAATTTAAAGGTATACTTTATATAAATTCGGAAGATTTGAGAAAAAAATTGATAAAATATAATATATTATAGTATTTTAAATATAGTAACAAGAGGTGTATAATGAATAAATTAATGTTATTAGGTATTGCGCTATTTCTTTTTTTATATGGAGGGATAAATTATTATATAGGGCTAAGGGGATGGCAAAACTTAGGAAGTCATATTTCATTTTTAAATAACAAGGTATATTGGATAGTAATTGCATTAATCTCATCGGCTTATATCATGAGTATGTTATTGTCTTCTTATATACCGTCTGTAGTTTTAAATACGTTAAATATTGTAGGGTCATATTGGATGGCAATAATTTTTTATCTTATTTTAGTATTGCCGATTATTGATCTAATAAGATTTTTGAATAGTAAACTCCAATTTATTCCAAGGAATATAAATGAAACTTCTAATTTGTCAATAATAATAGCTATGGTGGTAATTGTGCTTTTAGCCGGTTTAATGGCATATGGTACTTGGAGTGCTCGAAGCCCAAAAGTAACTAAGTATGATTTGAATGTAAATAAAGCACCTGAGAATTTAAAGTCACTTAAAATTATTATGGTTTCTGATATTCATCTTGGATATGAAGTAGATAATAGAAGACTTACCATAATGGTCAATAAAATAAATGAATTGAATCCAGATATTGTGCTAATACCTGGAGATATAATTGATAGTAGCATTGAACCTTTTGTAAAACAAAATATGAGTGTTAACTTTAAAAGGATTAAAAGCAAGTATGGAGTTTATGCTTGTCTTGGAAACCATGATGAAATGGGTCGCAAGATTGATGATGTTGTAAAAACTTTTAATGATTCAGGAATAAATGTACTCAGAGATAAAGCAATCTTAATAAATAATAGTTTTTATGTTATAGGTCGTGATGATATATCTCAGGAATCTCAGACGAAAGTTAAAAGAAAAGAATTATCAGACATAATAAAAGATTTAGATAAATCAAGGCCTCTTATATTAATGGATCATCAGCCAAGAAATTTTGATGATACGCAAAAGCAGGGGATTGATTTACAGGTATCTGGACATACACATCGAGGACAGTTATTTCCAGCAAATCTTATAACAAATGCAATATTTGAATTAGACTATGGTTATCTTCAAAAAAACAATTCTAACTTTATTGTATCTTCGGGTTATGGTACATGGGGTCCTCCAATTAGGATAGGAAGCCGGTCTGAAATAGTTGAAATAAACATTAATTTGTTTGGAAGTGATAAAAATAATAAGGCAAATAGATAGAGATGAGATAAAATTATGTGTACAGGTAATAAGAAAAAGTTTTGAAACGGTAGCTCAAGAATTTAATCTTACAAAAGAGAATTGTATAGGGAATGCAAGCTTTATGGAAATTGAACAATTATATAAGCAGTATGATGCAGGCCGACTAATGTTTGCGTATCTGGACAATGGTATCATTGTAGGTTATTTTTCACTTAGCAAGAATAATGGTGGTAGTTTCGAACTGAAGAATCTTGCTGTATTAGTAAAATATCGTCATAAAGGTTATGGTAGGGAAATGATTGCTTTTGCAATGGATAAAGTAAGAGAAATGGGAAGTAATAAAATGACTATTGGATTAATTGAAGAAAGTACTAAATTAAGGAATTGGTACAGTAGTTTAGGATTTATACATACAGGTACAAGAAAGTATAAACATCTACCTTTCACAGTGGGCTTTATGAAAATGGGATTGTAGGTGTTTATAATTCATATACCTAAATCATAAACTTATAAAATGTAAGGTTAAATTTATAGTAATAATCTGACTTTATACAAATAGTTCATATAGCCCAAGGATTAAAATAATACATATTGAAATTATTTCGGAATATTTTGATAGTGTATCAGAAATTACCTTTTCACCAATGTAATACCCTATTGGTATAAATATAAGGCTTAAAATCAAAGAGAATATAGATGTCATAAAAATGTTTAACCCTGAAATACTTGCTCCTATTCCGAGTCCAATATTATTTAAACAAAGAACAAATCCTAGGATAATAGCTTCTTTAAAGTCTATAGTCTTTGAGTCGTTTGTATCTATTATTTCTGGGTTTCTAAGTGTGTTTTCATAGTGCTTATACCCTGATGAATCTTTATTAGCTTTTTCTATACTTTTAGTGCTGCCAATATTTTTCCTAAGCCAATTTACTAATAGAAATATGCCAAATAATATTAATATGCCACTTCCTAGTATATTTGAATATTTCAGTGGCATTAATTGTAAAAGGCTTCTTCCAAATGACATTGCTAAAAAAGTACCTATACCAGAAATAAAGGATATCATAAAGTTACTTATAAAATTTATTCTAACTTTTTTAGCACCGTAACTCAGTCCTACAATAAGACCATCACTGCTTGAGGCAATAGCAAAAAAGAAAATCGCTAAAATATTCATATAATCCCTCCAAAGTAAAGATATCCTGAGATTATAGTATTGTATGAATGATTAAAAGGTTACTGAATTTAGATTTAACAAATAAATACATATGGAGGTTTATATGAAGAAAAAATTATTTTTCATATTTATATTTATTTTTATTTTTCTGCTTTGTATCGTTGGATGTTCAAGGGGTAAAACTACTGTAATGAAAAAATCAGTTGTATTTCCTATAGAGACTAAACCTGCTCAATCATCTTCAACACCTGATTTTAAAAAAAACACTGATATTAAACCTTATGGTAGGAGTGTTCCAGTTTTAGAATATCATTCTATTTCCTACGTAAAAGGCGATCCCATTTGTATGCCTATTAAAAAGTTTAAGGAGCAAATGAAATATCTATATGATAATGGTTATTATACTATAACACTTAGAAATCTATATGATTATCTTATGAATAATACTCCAATACCTAGAAAATCCGTAGTGCTTACTTTTGATGACGGGTATGAAGACAATTATACTGCTATGTTACCAGTTCTAAAAAAATATAACTTTAAAGCAACAATTTTTGTTATTACCGGGGAAATAGATAAAAGTCATCGTTTTTTACAAACTAAACAACTTCTTGAAATGGAAAAATACGGTATAGATATAGAAAGTCATACCGTAAACCATGATAAATTAGAAAATATTTCTAAGAATAAACAATTAAAAACACTAATTCAATCTAAGCAGTACCTAGAGAAAACATTAGATAAACAAATAATTTTCTTCGCATACCCGTATGGTGGGTATAACCAAAAAGCAATTAAATCAGTTCGAGAGACTGGTTATAAAATGGCTTTCACCACTAAAAGTGGGTGGTCTTCTAAATATAATGGTATGCTTTCATTGCATAGGGTATGGGTAGGTACATCTGACAGCCTGAAAGTATTTCATAATAAAATATCTAATCCCAATTACCAATTTTTAAATCTATTATAAGTGACAATCATTATATAAATTTATGGAACATATTAAGAAATAATAAGGATATGTCGCTTCTTTATTTTTGGGACTTAAAATATCTATGTTGGGTATAATATTGTTAATGTATATTTATAGGAGTTGTTAAGTTATGATTAAGCCTGATATTGTTAAATTAAGTAGAAAACCTAACAGATTAATTAATGAAAAGAGTCCATACCTATTACAACATGCATATACCCCAGTAAATTGGTTTCCATGGAATGAAGAAGCTTTTACAAAAGCAAAAGAGGATGGCAAACCTATATTCTTAAGTATCGGTTATTCTTGTTGTCATTGGTGTCACGTTCATAAAAGATATTACGCATTAATTCCGCGTTCTAACATTTTATATTTAAAGTAAGTAAAAAATATATATATTGTGGAGACTCTTTTTTAAGATGTGGTATACTATAATTAGACATATAAAGGAGCTAAAACAATATGGATTTTAGTATAGAAAAGATACAAGAATTAATTAAGAATGATAAAATTCAATGGCGTGGTCATATTCTTATAAGAATGCAATAAAGAAAAATTAAAATTAAGGAAGTAATTGATTGCATAAATAATGGTGAAATAATAGAATACTATGAAAGTGATTATCCCTTTCCAAGTTGTTTAATTTTAGGATTTACTGATACTCATAGTGGAGTTCATGTAGTATGTGCAGTAGGACAAAATTATGTATGGATGATAACAACTTATTATCCTGATAAAGATCAATGGTATAAAGATTTAAAAACAAGGAGGCAATAAGGATGAATTGTATTTTATGTAAATCTAATTTAATTAAAGGTATTGTTAATCATATTGTAGACTTTGATGGACATATAATCATAATTAAAGGAGTGCCAGCAAATATTTGTAAACAATGTGGTGAGTATTATTTAGAAAATGATGTAGCATTAAAGCTTGAAAAGATAATAGAAGATACAAAAAAAAATAAAGCAGAAATATTTGTTATTAATTATTCTGAAATAGCAGCTTAGAAGTTAACTTTTTAGTGATTGGATTGCCTAAATAAAGACATAGAGATTGAAAATGAAATAGAAAAAGTTTTAACAGCTAATTAAGGTGAAATATTCACTCTGATTAGCTGTTTTAAATTTTTATAATTTTATCCTAAAAGTATGTAAATTTATACAATGAAAATTTTATATATTAATATAATTAATTTATTATAAGTATCCTCATGATATATAATACTATAATAGGATATAATTTTAGATGAGATATAAATTTTAAAAGTTAAGGTTGGAGCAGCGACACTTTACTCTGTAAATAAAGAAATTTTAATCTCTTATGGAAATAAAAATAAAATCATTTTATAATTACTATACAATTCAAATAAAATATTTTTGATATATATAATAATAGATTTGAAATAGTTTCTCTAGGAGGAGTAAGAATATGGATTATAATGAGCTTTATAATAAATACTTGAAGCTATTAGAGGAAAATCAGATATTGAGAATAGAAAATATGGATTTCAGAAAACGTTTAGAATTACAAACAAAAGAAATTTGTATGGATAATGAATATAAAGCTATAGTTGAGATAAAGAATGATATATCAATTCAAAAGTATAAGCTTAGTGAAGTAAGTAATAATAGTTTGCCTCAAGAAAAAGTAGAATTATATATGACATTATTTAAAGGTAAAAAAGATGTACATGCTAAACGTTGGCAGAACAAACAAGGCAAAAGTGGATATTCGCCAGTATGTGCAAATCAATGGGTAAAAGGAATCTGTAATAAACCTCAAATAAAATGTTCAGCATGTAAGAATAGAATATACACCGATTTAGATGCAGATGCTATTAATAGACACCTACGAGGAATAGAAATTTTAGGTATTTATGCTATGCAAACAGATGAAACTTGCTATTTTCTTGCAATTGATTTTGATGATGATGGGTGGGAAAAAGATATTTGTGTTTTAAGAGAAATATGTGATGAAAAAAGGATACCTTTTGCAGTTGAACGTTCAAGATCTGGAAATGGAGCACACATATGGTTCTTTTTTATGGAAAGAATAACAGTATTAGCTGCTAGAAAGTTTGGAACATCACTTCTAACCTATGCGATGATGCAAAGGCATGAAATCAAATTCAACTCATATGACAGATTATTTCCTAATCAGGATACTATGCCAAAAGGCGGACTTGGAAATCCTATAGAATTACCTATGCAGAAAAGTGCTAGAAAAAACAATAATAGTATTTTTATTGATGAGAATTTAGAACCTTTTACGGATCAATGGAGTTTTCTAAGTAACATAGGCAAAATAACGAAAGAGGAAATTGATTTTTATACTTCTGAGTTTTGCGTTGGTAATGAACTTGGTGGTTTAAAAGAAACGGATGAGGAAAGTATAAAGCCTTGGGAAAAAAATAAAGAAAAGTTTAAATTCAGTAAGGCTGATTTCCCAGATATTGTTCAAATTACGATAGCCAATATGATTTTCATAAGTAAAGAAGGGTTTTCTAATAAAGCACTAGATTTTATTAAAAGAATGGCAGCATTTAAAAATCCTGAATTTTATAAAGCACAGGCTATGAGGTTATCTACATTTGACAAACCAAGAATTATTTCTTTATCAGATGAAACAGTAGAATATTTATGTGTACCAAGAGGTTGCGAGGATGACCTTTGTAGTTTTTTAACAGAAAATAAAATTGATTTTAGTTGGGAGGATAAAACTTACATAGGTAAACCAATTCGTGTTGAATTTAACGGAAAGCTTAGGGAAGAACAGATAGTAGCGGTTGATACTATGTTGAAATATGATAATGGAGTATTGTCCGCTACTACTGCATTTGGAAAAACTGTTATTGGAGCAAAATTAATAGCTGGAAGGAAAGTAAACACACTTATAATTGTTCATACTCAGCAGTTGTTAGAACAATGGAAGGAAAAGTTAAAACAGTTTCTAATTATAAATGAAGTTTTACCTATAGATCATACTAAAAAAAGAGGAAGTTAAAGAACTAGTAAAGGATTATGGGATGATTATAGTTGATGAATGTCATCATGTTTCAGCTTTTAGCTTTGAACAGATATTGAAAAATGTAGTAGCTAAATATGTTTATGGATTAACAGCGACCCCAATAAGGAAGGATGGACATCAACCTATAATATTTATGCAATGTGGTCCAATTAGATATAAAGTGAACGTGCTAAAGCAAACGGAGAAACTTCCTTTTGAGCACTATGTAATCCCAAGATTTACGTCTTTTAGGAAACCAGTTTTACAAGATGAAAAAGAATGGTCAATAACAAAAATTTATTCTGAAATAAGCACAAGTGAAATAAGAAATGCGATGATTATCCAAGACGTTATTAATTGTGTTAAAGAGGGAAGAAATCCAATAGTATTAACTGAAAGAACAGCACATGTTAAATTATTATCGGATGCTTTAAAAGAAAAAATAGATAATGTTATTACATTAACTGGAGGAATGTCAAAAAAGGAAAAAAGATCTCAAATTGAGAAGCTCTTAAGCGTACCGATAGCACACCTTTGGAGACAATAAATTCAATATATAATAATGATAATTTTTTAACCGTATTTAGTAACGATATTTTGTTAGCAAAAAATGAGGTTGTTATAGTGAGTCAATTTCTTTTAATTAAAACAAAATTTTTTAATATCATAGAACTTTTGGCTAATGTTTCGAAAAATGGAATTACTGTTAATATATTTACTTCTGCAGAAACAGATGTAAGAGAAGATGAAGAAGCTGATTTAAAGGATACATATGACTATTTAAGAACAACTGGAATAAATATAATTTTGAAATCCAATATTCATCAAAAATTTATTATAATTGATCAAAAAACAGTTTGGTATGGAAATATTAATTTTTTAAGTTACAAAAGTGAAGATGAAAATATCATGAGACTTACAAGCTTAAATATTGCAAATGAACTAATGGATACTATTGAGGATAAAATTGTTAATCCAAAGTTGGAAACTGCGGTGCAACAAAAACTATTTTAGAGTACAAAAGTTGGTTGATAAGAAAATTCAGATGTAATGTTTTTAATAAATCTTATATAATTGCTGCTTATATTTAGAGGCTTAAAGTAGTTGCCTTGGGCAAAATATTAAACTTGTATATATAGCATATTAATATATACTATAGATAAGAGGTGTATTTATGGATAACTTAAAGGATATTAGATGGAAACAGAGATTCGAGAATTTTAATAAATCATATAAATTGATGGAAAAATATTCAAAACAACAAATAACTTCAGAACTAGAAAAAGCAGGTATAATTCAATTTTTCGAAATGACTTTTGAATTAGCCTGGAAGGTATTAAAAGATTATTTAGAAGTTGAAGGATATGTTGTAAAGAGCCCAAGAGAAGCAATTAAGCAAGCCTTTCAAATTGGGTTAATAGATAATGGCCATGTATGGATAGATGCATTAGCAAACAGGAATCTGACGACACATACTTATGATGAAATGTTAGCTGATAAAATGTCAAAAGAAATAGTGGAACTATATTTTCCAGAACTTAAAAAAATGCATGATCGATTATCGGAGGAATTATAGTATGTTTGGATTAATAGATAGAGATATTGAATATATTAAAGATGCAATATCAAAATTTGAAACTATAGAAAAGGCTATTATATTTGGAAGTAGATCGATGGGGAATTATAAGAAAGGCTCAGATGTTGATATAGCTATTTTTGGTGAGCAGATAACAAGTGAGGTTATTTTTAAGCTAGATGATTATTTAAATGAAACTTCGCCTTTACCTTATTATTTTGACATACTTCATTATGAAATTATATCAAATGACAATCTTAAAAAGCATATAGTTGATGAAGGAAAAATTATATTCGAGAGAATATGAGATGAATTAAATAAATGAAATATTTAGTGAGTGAGTACCTTCTTAAATTTGTATAAATCAAATTTAGGGAGGTTTTTTTATAGCTGACATTTTAACTCTCATAATGGATATAGTAGAAATGACATGTGCGAAGTATGAACTATATATCTAAATAAAGGGGAGAATTTAAAATTGAATAGAAAAGAAATTACATGCTAAGAAAGGTATCAATGCCATTACAGTTAGTTGCAACGGGGGTTATACAGGTGAACAGATTACAGCAACTAGCGATTCAAATAGGTACAATTAATGGGAAAAAGTAAAGCTTGTTCTAAAGGTACAAATGAATGAGGTTTCATACAATACTTGGATAGAACCTATCTGCGTTATTAAATTAGAGGGAGTAGCTATTACGCTAGCAGTATCATCTGAATTTCATAAAGCAATAGTAAAAGAGAGATATTTGAAGGGCATTAAAAGTGCTATTTTAAATGTAACAGGTAGAAAATATAAGATTAAAATTAGTGTAATTAAAATTTTAGAGAACAAAAGTGAAATATATTCTATAGATACTGCAAATAAGAATAAATTTATACCATGTAAAGTTAATTCTAAATATTTATTTGAAAATATGGTTGTAGGTAAAAACAATGAATTGGCATATAAAAGTGCTCTGGAAGTTGCTAAATCTCCGGGTGAGGATATGAAACTTTTGTACATATATGGTGAAGCAGGAATGGGTAAAACACATTTATTAAATTCTATTAACAATTATGCAGTAGAAAATAGTAAATTCCTAAAGGTTATCAATATTACCATTTATAATTTTATTAATAATATGATAAATGGTATATCAAATGACACAAATGATTTATTTATTAGCAAATTTTGCAACTCAGATGTTCTAATTTTTGATGATCTCCAAAATATAAGTGGAAAAGAGCAAAGTCAGGAGGAATTTAAGAATATTTTAAATACAGCTTTGGCTATGGTAAAACAAATAATATTAGGGTCATCAAAACCATCTCGCGAAATTATAATAAATGGAGAAAAGCTTGAATCTGTATTTGAGGTTAGTGCGGCATTTCAACTTATAAAACCAGAATTAAATACAAAAATTGAAATACTAAAAGTAGGATAAGCAAGGAGGAGCTTTTATTCATAGCTGATGATACTATAAAAATTATAGCTGAAAATGTTGATACAAATGTGAAGGAACTTATAGGTGCTTATAATAAGGTAGTATCTTATAGTAAGATGGTTGATAAAAAGATTGATAAACAGAGAATATTAAGTATCATATAGAAGTCATAATTTCATAAATGAATAATTCTATTTAATATGGAATCTTAATTTTATCACGAATGTATGTAACTTTATACAATGATAATTTAAGCCATTAACATAATTAATTTATTATAACTATCCTCATGATATATAATACCATAATAGGATATTTTTTTAGAAAAGATACAAATTTTAAAAATTAAGGTTGGAGCATCGACACTTTATTATGTAAATAAAAATGAAAGTATTTTAGAATTACTATATAATTCAAATAAAATAATTTTGATATATATGATAATATATTTTAAATAATTCCTCCAGGAGGAAAAATATGGACTATAATGAGATTTATAATAAATACATGAAGCTATTAGAGGAAAACAATATATTGAAAATAGAAAATGTGGATTTTAGAAAACGATTAGAATTACAAACAAAAGAAATTTGTTGGGATAATGAATATAAAGCAATAAGTGAGACAAAGGATAATATATCAATTCAAAAGTATGAATTAGGAGAAGTAAATAATAGTAGTTCGCCTCAAGAAAAAGTAGAACTATATATGGAATTATTTAAAGGTAGAAAAGATGTATCGCAGAATAAACAAGGTAAAAGTGGATATTCTCCAGTATGTATACATGAATGGGTAAAAGGAATCTGTGACAAGCCTCAAATAAAATGTTCAGCATGTAAAAATAGAAAATACACAGATTTAGATGCAGATGCTATTAACAGACATCTACGAGGAATAGAAATTTAGGCATTTATGCCATGCAAACAGATGAAATTGATTTTCATACTTCTGAGTTTTGCTTTAGCGAAGCAAAAGATAAACCAATCATTCTCCATTTGCTAAAGCAACTTTGTGTATGGAGAATATTACAAAAGCATATATCATGATATAATATATATATTGTAATTTCCTAAATGGAATCTGAATACTTAACCTATGAATTTTGGGTCAGAATAGTTTTATATAAATGTTAGGCACGAAGGGATAATGTTTAAATAAATTAAGAGGTGTAAATGTGTTAGATATTAAAGAAGAATTGAAAAATTATAAAGCTATAGAATTAGATACTAATTTAAAGGAGAAGGAGGGAAGTAATGATGAATTAAATTATTTGTTAAATATGTTTACTAAGACCTTTGAAAGGATTGGTAAGGAACAATATAAGTCTGCGAGTGGTATAGAGGAGATTCTAGATTTACTTGAAGAAAACAATGAAAGTAATAGTGAAACCTATGGTATAGTTAAGGAACTTAGAGAGAAAGCACAGATAAAAGATAATGAAATAAAATCAATGATTAACACAATTATAAGTATTTCAGATATTTTTGATTATGTAAATGGGTATGCTTTAAAAAGCAACAATGAGAATTTAAAAGATCAGTTTAAACTTGTTTCGCAGCAAATAGGGGAAAAGTTGGCCCAAAATTCAATTACAGTTATAGGTATAGAGGACGGAGAGTTTGCTTTGAGCGTTCATCAACCTATAGCAGTAGAGTGGCACCCCGATAAGCCTGAAAATGTAATTTTACAGGTTGTCAAAAAAGGTTATATTTATAAAGGAAATGTTTTAAGAAAAGCAGAAATTGTGATAAACAAAAAATCTAAGGATGAAGGGAATGATTTTAAAGAATGAAAAGCAAAATAGTAGGAATTGATTTAGGAACCTCTACTTCTGAGATCGCAGTATTTGAAGATGGAAAGGCAATAGTAATAAAAAATTTATCTGGAGACCTAATTACCCCTTCAGTGGTAGGAATCTCTATAGCTAACGAATTAGTTGTAGGAAAAGAGGCAAAAGATCAGTTAATTATAAGACCTGAAAGCACTGTAATGGAAGTAAAAAGGCTCATGGGTTCAGGAAAAGCTGTGGAAATGAATGGCAAAGAATATAGACCAGAAGAAATATCTTCATATATTTTAGGATACTTGAAAAAATGTGCAGAAAATCACCTAGGAGAAAAAGTAGAAAGAGCAGTAATAACAGTTCCTGCATATTTTACTGAAAAGCAAAGAAGAGCTACAGTAGAAGCTGGCAAATTAGCAGGTTTTAAAGTTGAGAGAATAATAAATGAGCCTACTGCCGCCGCGCTAACTTATGGAATTGAACGTTTAGAAAAGAATGAACACCTACTGGTTTATGATTTGGGTGGTGGAACATTGGATGTGACACTTCTTGAGATGTTTGAGGGTGTTCTTGAAGTAAAAGCTAGCAGTGGGAACAACAAGCTAGGAGGAAAAGACTTTGATGATAAGCTGATAAACTATTTGGTTAATGACTTTAATGAAAAATATGATATTGATTTGTCTAAGGATATAAAAGCAATGGTTAGACTTAAAGAAGCTGCAGAAACCTGCAAGGTGAAATTAAGTAGTTTAAAGGAATATAAAATTGTATTGCCATTTATTGCAGGCAAAGGAAATGAACCACTTGCAATAGAGAGCATAATAACAAGAGATGACTTTGAGAGGATGATTGAGGTGTTTGTAGAGTCTACTAAGTCACAAATTGATATAGTATTAAAGGATTCCGAGCTAAAGGAAGATGAAATTGATACAATACTTTTAGTTGGAGGCTCCACTAGAATACCTTTAGTAAAGAAATTTTTGGAAAGAGTATTTAACAAACAAACAAGTTCTGTTGTGGACCCTGATCTTGCAGTAGTTATGGGAGCGGCAATTCAAAGTGCTATACTAAGTGATGAACTTTCAGCGCAGACGGAGATACTCATTACAGACGTTTGTCCTTATACCCTTGGAGTTGAGATATTAGATGACTTTAATGGAATGCCTATTCCTGATGGTTATAGCATACTTATAAATAGAAATACAACTATACCTGTGGCAAAGGAGCATGTGTATTATACAGCAGAAGATGGTCAGACGGAGGTAGATATAAAGATATATCAAGGAGATTATAAAAAGGCATCTATGAATAACTTTCTTGGTAATTTTAAACTTTCTGATATCCCGGAGGCTAGAGCAGGGGAGGAAAGAATTAAAGTTAGATTTTCTTATGATGTAAATGGTATTCTTCAAGTGGAAGCAGCTGTCTTAAGTACAGGAAAGAATGCAAATATTACTATTGAGACTACTGGAGTTGAAATGGACAAAGAGATAGATGTTGATGCTTGGGACGAAGCTCAAGGCTCAAGAAAATATCGTAGACTTATTAAAAAAGTTGAAAAGTATATGTGTAACAATGAGGATAAAGACAGTCTTGAAATGGATGGCCTATTAAGGAAACTTAAAAGAGCTATAATCCAGGGCGATAGTGAATTAGCGGCGGAAATTGATGAGGAACTTACTGATTGGATGTATGAGCTGGAGGCGTAATAATGCTTGAGAAGTTATCAAATATATACCTAGAGGAAGGCTTAAAGAATTTGTATCAAAATAGGTTATTCTCTGCAAAAATTAATTTTCAAAAGGCTTTTGATATTAGTAACGAAAACTGGGAAGCTTTGAACTTACTTGGACTATGTTTATATACTTTAGGAAATTTTAAAAAAGCTGAAGGCTTATGGAATAAAAGTATTTATTTAAATCCAAAAGAGGAAAACAGAGCATATCATTATATTGAAAGTTTTAAGAAAAATGAATTTATATTGCTTTGTGACCTATATAACAAGGCTCTTTTGTGTGCAAATGATGGGGATTTTAAAAGGTCAGAAAAGTTCTTAAAAAAGGAACCTTATATGAATTGTAACATAATCCCTTTTATAAATTTAAAAGGTCTTTGCATGTTTAAGTTAGGTAAAAAGGGAGTAGCTGTATCATTATGGAAGCAGGCGTTGCTTATTGATGTGGAAAATCAAGATGCATTAAAATATATAATTAGCAGCAATGATGGACAAGGAGAAAAAATAACTTTTAACTATTTAATGAGAAAAATATTAAAAATATCCTAAAGAATATATGAAAAAAGGTGATATAAATGAAAGATTATTATGATATATTAGAGGTAACTTCAAAAGATTCAAAGGAAGATATAAAAAGAGCATATTTTAAGCTTGTAAGAAAATATCCACCAGACAGATTTGAAGCAGAATTTATGAGAATTAGAGAAGCTTATGAAACTTTAAGTAACGAAGAAACAAGGAAACAGTACGATTCAATAAATAATCTAGGTTCTATTATGAAGGAGGAGTATTCTTTAGCAAGAACGTATCTTGAAGAAGGAGACTTAAACAAAGCAATTAAGATTCTTGAAAAGATGGCGAAAGCGGACTCAAATATGCTTATAGTAAAAGCATTGCTAGGAGAGGCTTATTTAAAAAATAATAATAGTGGAAAAGCTCTGAAAGTGTATGAAGAATTAACTTCAGTTGAACCAAAGAATGCAGCCTTTGCAGGGTATTTGGCTAATGCTTATTTAAATAGAGGGTGGCAGAAAAAGGCTATTATAGCATACGATAGGGCAATAGGACTTGATAGTGACAACATTTCCTTGTGGCTTGGTTTAAGTGGAGCCCATGTAATAAATAATGAATATCATGATGCCAGAAATGTTTTAGAGAAGGCTTTGGGTATAGTTAAGGATATAGATACAAGTACAACAATATATATAAAATTAATTATGATTGATATAAACTTTGGAATGTTTTTTTTAATACATAAATCTTTAGATAAGTTAGCAGAGCTAGCAATAAATAATGATGAAGTAAAAGATAATGTGGCATGGACATTGTCTCATATAGCAGATTATTTAATGCAAATGGGAAGAGAAGAAGATGCTAGAAAACTAATAGAGAAGGCAGCGGAAATTTTACCTAAAGATAAAGAAATATTAAAAACTGAAAAAGAAATTGTGAACTATACAAGTTACACAGATGAATTTCAAAAACTTGAAAAAAACAAAAAAATAAAACATGAGGTTGCTGCTATAATTGCTTTTGAGGTACTTACGAATAACATGTTAGGAATGTACGATGAAGAAGAAAAAGAAGCAATGGCTTATTTTCAGAAGTCTATGGTTTTAGATTATTATGATAATTATAAAACCTCTATAAAAAAATTAGAAAAGGATTATCCAAAGTTATACGCTTTAGAGTCAGAGTTCTTTAATAAGTTAACTAGTAACATTGAAAGAAAAAAGATGCAAGATGAATATAAAAAACAGTTGCCTAAATATGGGCCTATACTAGAGAAATTTTTTGATGAGGAAGATGAAGATGAAGAGTATGATGAAGATGGCAGGGGAGATTATGAACCACAGGAGCCTATTGTAAGAGAAGAACCTAAAATTGGTAGAAATGATCCTTGCCCCTGTGGAAGTGGCAAGAAATATAAGAAATGTTGTGGGAAATAATCATAAAGTAAGTTTTAGAACTTTCATCACAAGTAAATGAAATGTATAGTGAACGAGAATCTCCTTAAATCTGTATAAATCAAATCTAGGGAGTTTTTTATGACTAATACTCTAACTTGGATAATGGATATAGTAGAAATAACATGTGCGAAGTATGAGCGATACATCTAATTAGGGGGGGGGGGACATGGGAGAATTATTAAAACTAAAGTCCAAAGATAAAGACTATTAGTAAATTTACTTACAGGCAGGTTAATATTGTTCATTCACATTTTAAACTCTTTAAGCTCCTTATTTTTAAGCAAAACTAATTATTGAAAAGGTTGTTAAATCTGAAATAAAAGGAGGAATTCTAATACATATAAATACAGTAAGAGGATAAATGTGTTATTGAATAGTAACGTTTATCTCTTTTGTTTGGCAAAAGAATGCATCATTGAATTTACTGTAAGTTCAATAAACTGTAATTTAAACAAAGGCGAGCGATTTGATCATGATTTATTTGATTTTTATCTTTTATTTATATATATAGACAATAAATTAAAAACAGTGGTTTTACAAACTAAATGGATATCTGTATTTCTATCAATTTTTTTGAGGTTTATTAAAGCATTTGTTCTAAATAAATTTATCAGAATCAGGATGACCACACTGTGGTATAGAATTTCTTCTTGTAAATCTACATTTATATCATACAATTTATTACTATTTTTTTTGTAATTTTTTATTAAAATTATTTTTATATTTAATAAATTTTCATCTATAAAACATTTCTAAAAAATTATTTAATTTCTTTTATTTTGAAAGTAACTTGTGTAAATTTATGTTGTAAGTAATATTATTAAATGATTGTATTCAAACAAAAATCAAAGGTAATTTATATGTTAAAGAATCTGTGATTTATAAAGCAAATTTATATGTTCAGGGACTTAAAATAGCTACCTTGGGTATAATAACTTTAATACATATATTGAAGGGAGTTATAGCTATGACTAAACCTGATACTATTAAACAAAATAGGAAATCTAATAGGTTAATTAATGAAAAGTCTCCTTATTTACTTCAACATGCTTATAATCCAGTAGAGTGGTATCCATGGAGTGAAGAGGCTTTTACAAAAGCAAAAGAGGATGACAAACCTATATTCGTAAGTATCGGTTATTCTTGTTGCCACTGGTGTCATGTTAATAAAAGATATTACGCATTAATTCCTTCGCTCTTTATAAATTAAAAAGAATATACAAGTTTTAAAGATACATAATTTACTGTATCTTTTTTTATATTTAAAATGAATAGTGGGATTGTCTAAGCAAAGATGAAAAATGTATTTTAAAAAGTTAAATGTTTTTTTATCACGTTTGTTATATAATTATAGCTATAATGCTTGGTAAAAAATTAGATATATCAAAGAAGCTTAATATTATATGTGGAAGTTGTCGTGGTATTCTCGGTAACTGCTTCTGATGGTAAACAATATAGTACAAAGAATTATAATTTAGATGCTGTTATATCTGTTAGTTATAGGATATATTCAACTAAAGCTACACAATTTAGGCGTTGGGCAACTCAGGTTTTGAGCAAGTATTTAATGAAAGGTTATGATTTAAATAAAAAAGATTAAAGAATAGTTTATTTATAGGAGAAGATTATTTTGAAACATTACTTGAAGAAATTCGTGAAATTAGAATGCATTTAGTTGTAAAATAGTAATATATAAATAAATTATTAAAGATGAGTAAATTATCTTTAATAATTCGGGTGGGTGAATAATTATTGAATAATAACAACAGGGAAAATAAGATTATCCTTTATCAAACAGATGAGGGTAAAATAAAAGTTAATGTGTTCTTTGAAGACGAAAACTTTTGGTTGACTCAAAAGGCCATGGCAGAGCTATTTGATATTCAAAAAGCTGCTATTTCAAAACACCTTAAAAACATCTATGAATCGGGAGAACTTGATAAGGAATCAACTGTTTCCATTATGGAAACAGTTCAAAATGAAGGGGGACGAGATGTAAAAAGAAATACCGAATTCTATAACCTCGACACAATAATTGCTGTGGGCTACCGTGTAAATTCCAAGAAAGCTACCCAGTTTAGGATTTGGGCTACACAAACTTTGAAGGAATATATTTTAAAAGGATTTGTTTTGAACGATGAAATGATGAAAAACGGAAGACCTTTTGGTAAGGACTATTTCGATGAGTTACTAGAACGTATTAGGGAGATTAGAGCATCTGAACGCAGAGCTTATCAGAAGATGGCAGATGTGTTTGAACAATGTAGTAGTGATTATAGTTCTAGTTCAGAGGAAACAAAGTTATTTTATAGAACAGTGCAAAATAAATTGCATTTTGCAACAACTGGAAATACAGCTGCTGAGATTATTTATAATAGGGTAGATAGTGAGATTCCTTATATGGGACTAACTACATGGAAAAACGCACCACAAGGTAAAGTTCTAAAAAGTGATACTACAATTGCTAAGAATTATCTAAATCAAAAAGAAATAGATAAACTTAATAGGCTTGTTACCTTATTTATAGATTTTTCAGAATTAAGAGCTTTAAATCATCAAATTATGACCATGAAAGATTGGGTTGTTCATGTTAATAAGTTTTTAGCCTTTTCAGATCAAGAAATATTAGAAAATACAGGTAAGATATCCCATGAAATGGCTGTAGCTAAAGCTTATGAGGAGTATGATAAGTTTAGAATAAAACAAGATAGATTATATATATCAAATTTTGATAAAGAATTTGAAAAGTACTTAAAAGGTGGGATAGTTAGTTAAAATTATTTATCATTTATATAATTTACTTCTTTTAATGGACAGTGATATAGTTAGGTACAGTTCGCCTCCACCAGAAAGACCCACAACTAATTAAATAGTTGTGGGTCTTTCTTTATTTAATATATATAATAGTCTGGTGAATTAGTTTGTAAATAAGGTACAATGCTTTAATAGATAGAATTAAATAACAAATTAATAAGATTAATATCTATCGTCTCCTTTTACTAATGGATATCATATCTTTAAGAGTATATAAAAAGATAGAAAAATTTAATTACTATAATTAGTATTGTTTTAGTAAATCCATTGCATTAATAATATATACATATAAGAAGAACTGAGGAGTTCTTTTTTTATTTTAACAAAAGCATAGTTATAATAAATATTACATTTGGAGTCTAAATAGAGTATATTACAAACAATATCAAATAAATATATTAAAAGTGGCCCTACAACTTGATGGAATATATAATATATAGTTCGCTTAACAAATCAACCTTAAACGAACTATATAATAAAATGAATAAAATAAGAGGAGATATTATGAAAACATATTTTTATATTAGAGTAAGTAGTAAAGACCAAAATACAATTAGACAGGAAGTTAAGGCTAAAGAATATAATATACCATTAGAAAATGTATTTATTGAAAAAGTTAGCGGTAAAAATTTGATAGATAGACCAGTGTTAATAAATTTAATGGCAATATTAAAAAGTGGTGATAAACTTATTGTAGATAGTATAAGCAGATTCGCCAGGAATACTAAAGATTTAATTGAATTAGTAGAACAGTTAAATAATAAGGGTGTTAAATTTTTGAGCTTAAAAGAAGCCCTAGACACCACTACAAACACAGGCATGTTTGTGTTAACTATGTTTGGAGCGGTGGCACAACTTGAAAGAGAATACATAAAAGATAGACAAATGGAAGGTATAAAAATTGCAGTAAAAAAAGGAAAATACAAAGGACGTAAAGCTATTGAATATCCAAAACTATGGAATAAATATTATAAAATGATGAATGAAGGGAATATAAGCGGTATTGATGTTATAAAAATATTAGGCCTAAAGAAAACTACATATTATAAATTAGTAAAGCAATATGAAGAAAGTAATTAGAAGAGGAGCGTTAAAAATGAATGAAGAAAAAAACGAATTTAAAAGAGCATATAAGGAAACGGAACTAAAATGGAAAACTTCAAATATAAAATATAAAAAAGATAAAATAAGAAAATATTTAGAGGAAATCAAGATAACATCAGAAGAGCAAAGAGAGTATGTCAATAATCAACTTTTAATTATTGATGAATTAGAACAGGAAGATTTAATAGAATATTTAGAAAAAATTAACACGATAATTATGGCGGATAACAAAAAAGTTATAGAAAATATAAAATAAGGGGCACAAATAGTTATTTGGCGAAGTTATTTTAACAAGATATGGGAAAAAGTGTTCGACATCATGTTGGCGAAAAGTATTAAGTATTATGATAAGCAATATTATTATTAAATAAGCGTAGCCAAAAGTGGCTACGCTCCTTAATTTTATGGAGCGTATATTTAATCAAAACAACGAAATTCGTGGTTTAATACATACCCACTAGTGGGTATATACCAATGAAAAATAAGTTAGTTAATCGCAAAATAATCGCAATGCGATAACAATGCGATTGCAATGTGATATAAAATTGTACAAATGTACATCAAATGTACAATAAATGTACGTTACAAATATGTACAAAAATATTAAAATGTAACTCTAAAAATCATTCAATATAATAAGTATGAGAAAATAAAAACGACGTGAAAAATAGACTTTCACGTCATTTCTCTTATTTTTTATGCTACTTATTTCGAATGTTTTACTTTTTTATTAATA
>NZ_CALEVF010000034.1 GCF_937920395.1 uncultured Clostridium sp.
GCAAATGTTTCTAAAAAACTTTATGGAGTTCAATTTCACCCAGAAGTAAAACATACTCTATTTGGTGAAGAAATGATTAGGAAGTTCTTATATGATGTTTGCCTAGTTAACGGCGATTGGTCAATGTCTTCTTTTGCACAGGAAAAAATTAAGGCTATTAGAGAACAAGTTGGAGATAAAAAAGTGCTTTGTGCTCTCTCAGGTGGAGTTGATTCTTCAGTTGCTGCAGTACTTGTTTATAAAGCAATTGGTGATCAGTTAACTTGTGTGTTTGTAGATCATGGTTTACTTAGAAAAAATGAAGGTGACCAAGTTGAAACTATATTTAACGGCGAATTTGACATGAAGATAATAAGAGTTAACGCTAAAGATAGGTTCCTCGGTAAGCTTAAGGGCGTAAGTGACCCAGAGAAAAAGAGAAAGATAATTGGAGAAGAATTTATAAGAGTTTTTGAAGAAGAGTCAAATAAACTTGGTCAATTAGATTTCCTTGTTCAAGGCACAATATACCCAGACGTAGTTGAGAGTGGTACTGCTACTTCAGCTACTATAAAAAGTCATCACAATGTTGGAGGACTTCCAAAAGATATGCACTTTAAACTAATTGAGCCTTTAAGAGAATTATTTAAAGATGAAGTTAGAGCAGTAGGAGAAGAACTTGGAATACCACATCACTTAGTGTGGAGACAACCGTTCCCAGGACCAGGACTCGCTATAAGAGTACTTGGAGAAATAACTGAGGAAAAATTATTTATAACTAGCGAGGCAGATGCAATCTTTAGAGATGAAATAGCTAAAGCAGGACTTGAAGGTGACATATGGCAGTATTTTGCATGTCTTCCTAACATTAAGTCTGTTGGAGTTATGGGTGATGAACGAACATACTGTCACACAGTAGCTTTAAGAGCTGTTACAAGCTCTGATGCAATGACTTCAGACTGGGCTAGAATACCGTATGAGGTATTAGATATAGTATCTCGTAGGATAGTTAATGAAGTTAAAGGAGTAAACAGAATTGTTTACGACATAACCTCTAAGCCACCTTCCACTATTGAGTGGGAATAAATTAGAAAAAGTCCACGTCCCTTATAAAATAAGGGGTCGTGGACTTTTATTTTGTCTCTTAATTTTAAGGTAGTTTCTATTTTCTCATGACCTAATATTTCAGTTATCAATAGTTTTTATATCATAGAGTGTATTAATATAGGCATTTAAGTCCTTACATAAGAAATCAATTCCGAAATGCTATTAATTCACAAACACAGTTTTATACTCAAGAGGGGTGGGGCTTGAAATTAAAAATGGATACGAATATTGCTTTATTTAGTATTGACATACTAAATATTTAACATTACAATATGTACTATAATGATGAAAAAATATTGGAAGGAGGGATACCTTGAATATAAACATAGATTTAGCTTTAAACAAGTTATATCAAATACAAATAGTTACAAGGGAACAACTATTAAATGAAATGCTAAGAGTCAAATTAACACATAAAGAATCGCAGTTAAATAGCAATATTGAAATTGGTAAAGAAAAGTTGTTCCAACTTATGAAAAAGACAACAGAAGATGAACTAGGGTTCTTCCCAGCTGATAGAGATGACTTTGTAGATATATATGAATCATTAAAAGAAATTGATCTGATAGATTTTACTCTTTATATATTTAAGAATGATAGAATGGGTACTATAATTTCACAAAGCTATCTAACAACCTATATTAGAGATAGAGTACAAAAGGTTAGTCCTAAAAAAATGCTTATAACCGAGGCCGAGAAACATTTATCTGGGTTAAAGCAATTTATAAAAGATTTTGAAAGATCACAATGTACGTTAACTACTCAGTCAAAACAAATGTATTTACTGTTAAAGTTGGCCTTTGGTGATTATCTAAATATCAAAATAGTATTTGAAACTATATATAGCGATTGTTTGATTAGCGAAAAATTCGACTATATATACTCACTACCTACCTTTGGCTGTAAACCTGAAAATATTGGACGTAAGTTTATTACAAGAGATAGTGATGGTATAGCTATGGAGAATATGCTTGAGCATTTAGATGAAAATGGTACTTTAGATATTATTGTTCCTGCTAAGATAACTTTTGCTGGTATGGATTATAAAAAGCTTAGATCTTTTATAACTAATAACTATAATGTGAAAAGTATATTTATATTGCCTGAAGGGACTTTTAAACCAGCAACAGCTATTAAAACTTATTTGTTTACTATTACAAAAGGTTCACAAGATAAAATTGAAATAGGTACATTGAAGCTAGGAAAAGAGACATTTTATGTAGAATACAAGAAACAAATAAAAACTAAAGAGTTTTTATCGCATGAGGATTGGAGAGTAGAGCTTTTACTTTCTGATGATGATGAAAATATACAGAAATTTAAAAACTCTAATTTGGCAAAGGTAAAACTTAAAGACGTTGCAGAAGTCTTTAGAGGTAAATCTATACTCAAAAAGGATACTACAGTTGGGAACATCTCAGTTGTAAATATTTCAAATATTGAAGATGGTGAGATCAACTATTTAAATATGGATACTATCGAAGAACAAGAAGAACGTAAAATTAAGAGATATGAGCTGATGAATAATGATGTTTTGCTTTCTTGTAGAGGTACAGCTATTAAATCGGCTGTGTTTAAATCACAAGATAAACTTATTATTGCTTCAGCTAATGTAATTGTAATTAGACCAAAAGAAAAAATACTCGGCGAATATATCAAAATATTTTTTGAAAGTCCTATTGGAATAGCTATCATTAAAAGTTTTCAAAGAGGAACAACTATAATGAATATAAATCATTCTGATATCATGGAGATGGAAATACCTACAGTACAATTACAAAAGCAAGAGGAAATGATAAAAATCTACAATGAAGCGCAGTGTATTTATAAGACTAACATAAGTGAAGCTGAAAATAGATGGGATAGCATCAAAAATAATATTTATAAACAACTAATATGAAATGAAACAAGAATTGGAGGACATGGGTATGAGTTCTAGTGACAATCAAATTATTATATATCAAACAGAAGATGGTACAACAAAAATTGATTTGAAAATGGAAGATGAAACTGTTTGGATAAGTCAGAGTAAGATGGCGGAGCTTTTTCAGACTACGAAGCAAAATATAAGTTTACATATTAACAATTGTTTTAAAGATGGTGAAGTTGATGAAAATGCAGTTGTCAAGGAATGCTTGACAACTGCATTGGATGGCAAAGCATATAGAACTAAACAGTATAACCTTGATGTAATAATATCTGTTGGATATAGGGTGAGATCATTGCGTGGCACTCAATTTAGAATATGGGCAAATTCTGTATTAAAAGAATATCTTAAAAAGGGTTTTGCTATGAATGATGACCTTTTAAAAAAGGCCGGTGGAGGAAGTTATTGGCATGAATTACTAGAGCGTATTCGTGATATTCGTTCTAGTGAAAAAGTTTTTTATAGACAAATTTTAGATATTTATGGAACCAGTCTTGATTATACAGCAAAGGGTAAAAACTCAATATTGTTTTTCCAAACGGTGCAAAGCAAAATGCACTATGCGGCACATGGACATACTGCCGCAGAAGTGTTAATGGAACGTGCAAATGCAGAAAGTCCGTTTATGGGTATGACAACATTTGAGGGCGAAACAATAAAGAAAAGAGATATAACTGTTGCTAAAAATTATTTATATGAAGACGAGATTAAGATTTTAAATAGAATTGTTACTGCTTATTTAGAATTTGCAGAACTTCAAGCAATTAGACATATTCCAATGTATATGAATGATTGGATAAAAAAACTTGATGACTTTATCAAACTAAGTGGTAGCGAGCTTTTGGAGAACTCAGGAAAAGTTAGCCACCTAGAAGCAACAACAAAAGCTATGCTAGAATTTGAGAAATATAAAGAGAAGACAAAAGATGACCTTTCGTCAATTGAAATAGATTTTTTAGATGACATGAAAAAAATGCAAAAGAAATTAGAAAAAGATGGGGGACGAAAATAATGGGAGTAAGTTTAGAGTTTGAAAATAAACTATGGGAAATGGCGGACAAGCTAAGAGGAAATATAGAAAGTAGTGAGTATAAACATGTTATATTAGGTCTTATATTTTTAAAGTATATCTCTGATGCTTTTGAAGAAAAACATGCAGAGCTAGTAGCAGATGGAGATGGATTTGAAGAGGATAGAGATGCTTATACAGAAAAGAGTATATTCTTTGTACCTCCAAGTGCTAGATGGGAATTCATTAAAAAAAGTGCCAAACTAATAACAATAGGGCAGATCATAGATGATTCTATGATAGCTATAGAAAGAGAAAATGCATCCTTAAAAGGAGTATTACCTAAAAATTATGCAAGACCAGAGATTGATAAAACAAAGCTAGGGGAACTTATAGATTTATTTTCATTTAATTTAGGTAGCAAAGAGTCAAGGGCTCAAGATGTATTAGGACGTGTATATGAATATTTTTTAGGGCAGTTTGGAAGTTCAGAGGGAGAGTTCTATACACCACCATCAATTGTAAAACTTCTTGTAAGTATGATTGAGCCGTATAAAGGTAGGGTATATGATCCTTGTTGTGGATCAGGTGGTATGTTTGTACAATCTGGTAAATTTGTAGAGGAACACAAGGGAGGAAACGATGATATTCACATATTTGGTCAAGAATATACGGCTACTACATGGAGACTTTGTAAAATGAACCTAGCAATTCGTGGACTTGACGGAAATTTAGGAGACAGAGACGCGGATACATTTGGTAATGATCTTCATAAGAACCTTAGAGCAGATTATATTTTAGCTAATCCACCCTTCAATGTTAGTGACTATACACTACTTCAAGATGATGTACGTTGGAAATATGGCATTCCGCCACAAAATAATGCTAACTATGCTTGGATAGAACATATGATAAGCAAGCTATCCCCTAGAGGTATTGCTGGTTTTGTACTTTCTAATGGGTCTATGAGTACAACTACAAAAGCAGAGGCTGAAATTAGAAAAAATATTATAGAGGAAGGACTTGTGGATTGCATTGTAACTATGCCAGGAAACTTGTTTTATAATGTAGCTATACCAGTATGTTTATGGTTCATCTCTAAGAAAAGAGAGAATAGAAAAGATAAGATTCTATTTATTGATGCTAGAAAAATGGGCACGATGGCTACTCGTAAACATAGAGAATTATCTGATGAAGAAATCAAGCAAATATACGGTACCTACCATAATTGGCGTGATGATAAGGAGTATGAAGATGTTCAAGGTTTTTGTAAAGCGGCAAGTAGTGAAGAAGTAAGGGGACATGAGTATATAATTAATCCTGGACGTTATGTAGGTATTGAAGAAGCCGAGGATGATGGAGAACCATTTGATGAAAAAATGACAAGACTAACAGGGGATTTGGAGGAGATGTTCGCTAAATCTCATCATTTAGAAGAAAAAATAAGACTTAAGTTGGGTGGGATTGGATATGGGTTTTAGTGAGTGGAAAGAGGTTAAACTCGGGGAAGTGGCTAATGTACTATCTGGATATGGCTTCAAATCTAAAGATTTTCGTGATTATGGTATACCTGTAATTAAAATTAAGAATATTGTGCCACCATACGTAACATTAGATGAAGTTCAATATGTATCACAAGAATTATCAGATGAAAGGAATAGATATAAAATTAAGTATGGGGATATATTAATATCCCTTACAGGTTCTAATGTGAACCAATTTGCTTCAGCTGTTGGAAAAGTTGGTAGGGTAAAAATTAATAAAGAAATGCTTTTAAATCAAAGGGTAGGAAAGTTTGAAATTTTAGATGAAAATATTTATAACCTAGATTTTTTATATTATTCAATTTCGACTGAGGACATGCACTATAAATTAGCAATTAATGCCGGTGGAGCAGCTAACCAAGCAAATATTAGTCCTTCACTGATAAAAAGTATGGATTTGCCATGTCCATCTATTTGTGAGCAAAAAGCTATAGTTGCAATATTATCACCACTAGATGACAAGATAGAGCTAAACAACCTTATTATAAAAACTCTCGAAGAGATTGAACAAACTATTTTTAAAAGCTGGTTTATAGATTTTGAGCCATTTAAAGATAAAAAATTTGAAGATAGTGATATCGGTAGTATACCTGAAGGGTGGAGAATAGGTACTTTAGGCGAGCTTATTTCTGACACTTTAAGTGGTGACTGGGGCAAAGAAATGTCTCAAGGTAATTTTACTGAAGAAGTTACATGCATTAGAGGGGCAGATATTCCAGAAATAGCTTCTGGTAAAAAGGGAAAGCCTGCAACAAGATTTATTTTAAAAAAGAACTTAGAAAAGAAGCAATTGTCTGCGGGACAAATTATCATAGAAATTTCTGGAGGAAGTCCAACTCAATCAACTGGGCGTACTGCGTTGATAACAGAAGAATTAGTAACTAGATCTGTTAAACCTTTGATATGTACAAATTTTTGCAGAGCTTTATCACTGAAAAAAAATAGCTATTCGACTTTTTTATATTCAATGCTTCAATATTTATATAAAATTAATTTGTTCTTTCAATATGAGAATGGTACAACGGGTATAAAGAATTTAGATACAAATAACCTGTTCAATAAGTACCAAATAATTATACCTACAGATGAAATAATGGTTGAGTATGAAGCTGTATTTAGTACATTAATAAAATCCATATACAAAAATGGTAGTCAATCAGACAAATTATTGGTTATTCGTAATACGATATTGCCAAAGTTAATGAGAGGTGAAATAAGAGTTCCAATGGAGGGGGTGGAAATGAATGGCTAAAAATAGTTTTTGTGAGTCCCACTTAGAAGAAGCTACTCTTGAGTGGTTTGAGGAGCTAGGCTATGAGGTAGTTTTTGCCCCAGATATTGCGCCTGAGGGTGAGTATGCTGAGCGTGAAGATTACAGTGATGTTATATTATCTGATAGGTTAAGAGATGCTCTTTCAAGAATAAATCCTAAAATGTCAAGTGAGTCTATTGAAGAAGCTTTTCGTCAGATTTCAATACCACAAAGTCCAAGCTTATTAATGAATAATAAAGCGTTTCAGAAGATGGTAACTGATGGTATAGATGTTCAAGTGAAGCAAAAAGATGCTATTTACAAAACGGAAAAGATCTATGTGTTTGATTTTGAAAAGCCATTAAATAATGAGTTTATGGTAGCAAATCAGTTTACAATAGTGGAACATGGTAAGGAAAAAAGGCCAGATGCAATAGTGTTTGTTAATGGTATTCCACTAGTAGTTATAGAGCTTAAAAGTGCTAGTGACGAAAATGTAGATATAACAGATGCTTATAATCAGCTTCAAACTTATAAGATGACTATACCTTCATTATTTACTTACAACTCATTTATGGTAACCAGTGATGGAATTAATGCAAGAGCTGGTACATTAACTTCTGAGGAAGATAGGTTTATGGCATGGCGGACTATTGAAGGTGATGATGTTGCCCCAGTGTCTATTCCACAGCTTGAAGTATTAATTAAGGGGATGTTTGAGCGCAACCGTTTCCTTGATATTATTAAGCAATTTGTATTATTCCAAAGTGATGGTAAGGATACATTTAAAATACTTGCTGGTTACCATCAGTATCATGCAGTAAACAAGGCTGTTGAAAGTACAGAACGTGCTACTATGCAAAGTGGAGACAGAAGAATAGGAGTTGTATGGCATACACAAGGTAGCGGAAAGAGTTTAACCATGGTTTTTTATGCAGCAAAACTTGTTATTAGTTCAGAACTTGGAAATCCAACGATTGTAATTATTACAGATAGGAACGATCTTGATGATCAGCTGTTTGGTACATTCTTAAAGTCGAAAGATATACTTAGAACTACGCCAGTGCAAGCTACAGATAGAACAAATTTAAGGGTGTTACTTAATAACCGCACCAGCGGAGGCATTATATTTACTACTATTCAAAAATTTTCACCAGATGATAAAGGCGACGCCGCACCTGTACTTACAGACCGTAAGAATATTATTGTAATGGCTGATGAAGCACATCGTAGCCAATATGGATTTGGTGCCGATATTGTTAAAAGTGATAGTGGTGCTGATGTAAAATACGGCTATGCAAAATATATGCGTGATAGTTTGCCAAATGCTTCGTATATTGGATTCACTGGAACGCCGGTGGAACTTGCCGACAAAAATACTCGTGCAGTATTTGGAGATTATATCGATGTTTACGATATGGCAAGAGCTGTAGTTGATGGTACAACGGTTAGAATTTTCTATGAAAGTAGAATTGCAAAACTTGAACTCCCTGAGGAAATGAAACCTATAGTTGATACTGAGTATGATGAAATCACAGAATATCAAGAGGTAGGTCAAAAGGAAAAATTAAAAAGTAAGTGGGCAAGACTTGAAGCAATAGTTGGATCAAATCAAAGAGTTAAATTAATAGCAAAAGATATCGTTGAGCATTTTGAAAAGCGGGAGCGGGCTCAGGAATTTGAGGGTGGTAAAGCGATGATCGTTGCTATGAGTAGAAGAATTGCTATTGATTTATATAAAGAAATTGTAGCACTTCGTCCAAATTGGCACAGTGATGAATTAATGTCTGGTAAAATAAAAGTAGTAATGACAGGTAGTTCCTCTGATCCTGTAGAGTGGCAACCTTTCATAGGTACAAAGGCAAATCGTGAGACACTTGCCAAACGTATGAAAGATAAAAAAGATGAGTTACAATTGGTAATTGTACGTGATATGTGGCTTACAGGGTTTGATGTACCTAGTATGCACACAATGTATATTGATAAACCAATGAGAGGTCATAATTTAATGCAAGCCATAGCTAGAGTAAATCGAGTATTTAAGGAAAAACAGGGTGGGCTTGTTGTTGATTATATAGGGATTGCTGAGAACTTAAAAGAAGCACTTTCACAATACACAGAAAGCGATAAAGAAACTACAGGTGTTGATACAGAAGTTGCATCTATTGTACTTCTTGAAAAGCATGACCTCATAAAAGAATTACTTCATGGTCATGACTATAGCAAATTCTTTACTGGCAAATCAAGTGAAAAAATGAAAGCAATTGTAGAAACTATGGACTATATTATTGGACTTAGAGAAGACAGGAAGAATGATTATATTAAGCTGGTAACAGAGCTTGCAAGAGCATACTCCCTATGTGCGACAACAGACATTGCAGAGAGATTAAATATAGAGATTGGATTTCATAAGGCTGTTAAAGCAAGCTTAATCAAGATGATTAGCGACGACAACAAGAAAAAGACAACATCCCAGCTAGATAATGAATTAAATCAATTAATCTCTAGATCAATATCTTCAAATGAAGTGGTAGATATTTTAGCATCAGTGGGACTTAATAAACCTAACATAGCTATTCTTTCTGATGAGTTCCTGGAAGAAGTTAAAGGAATGAAGCAGAAAAATTTAGCTGTAGAACTACTAAATAGATTGCTAAAAGGTAGTATTAAATCTTTCTCTAGACGTAACCTAGTGCAATCTAAAAAATTCTCAGAATTACTAGAAGCTGCTATTATAAAATATCAAAATAGATCAATCGAAACTACCCAAGTTATCATGGAACTCATAGAACTTGCTAAGAAAATCACAGAGGCAGAAAACCGTGGTGAATCTACAGGTCTTACTCCTGATGAATTAGCATTTTATGATGCTCTATCGGACAATGAATCTGCAAAAGAGATTATGGGTGAGGATATACTAAAACAAATAGCTAGAGATCTAACTGTCTCTATAAAAAACAGTATTAGTGTTGATTGGTCAATTCGTGAAAGTGTTCAAGCTAAGATGAAGATGACTATAAAAAGGTTACTTAAGAAATATGGGTATCCACCAGATAAGACAATGAAAGCAGTAGATATTGTAATGGAACAAACAAAGCTTATGTGTTCTAACGAAGTGATTTATGCACCAAGCAGTAAAGATAAATCTTATACTGATAGGGTTGCAGAGGAGTCAAAGGATTACTTATAAATTGTATAAGCAGGAATGAGTTTTAGTTTTTGCTTATATGAATATCAATAAAAAATAGGGAGGTCATAATTATGGCAGATATTAAGTTTGAAATACAAAAAGAATTAGGAACTATAGCAGAGTCAGCAAAAGGGTGGACTAAAGAACTTAACCTTATTAGTTGGAATGGTAAAGAGGCCAAGTATGATATTAGAGATTGGGATTCAGAACATAAGAAGATGGGTAAGGGCATTACTTTGTCTATAGAGGACTTAAAGAAGCTTAAAGATATACTTAATAGTATGGATTTATAAGTAATACATGCATGAAGCGTAACATAGATACTGAGGATGGAATCGAGGTCGTAAGCATTTAGAAAAGATGCCCTATGAATAGACTATAAATGGAAGGATATTGGGTATGAGAATCTTGTTAATGAAATGTCAAATTACAATGTTAAAGAAGGTGATTTACAAGGTGAATTTCAGATTACAGATGAACATATTAAAATAATAAGAGTCTTAGAGAAATGCTTGGCAAGTGAGGAATACAGCTAGAGAAGTTACCACCATCTGAAGGCATAAAGAAGCTGAAGCATAGGGTAAAGTCAGAACAAAATAAAATAGCAAAGCAAGCAGGTAAATTACCTAAAGAGAGTGAAGAGGAGTAAAATTTTTGCTGGTATCGTAAATGCAGGTAGTGAGTCAATCAAGGTCTTAACTCTAAGAGGATTATTGTAAATAATATAGTCGTTGTTGACGGGAGGAATGGAATATGGGTGACGTACAAATGGAAATCTCTGTTCCAACAGATAATGATGGATTCGTCTTATTAAGATGTAGTCTATGTGGAGAATTTTTTAAAATGAAACCTAGTGAAATGGAGGCTGATGATGTTATTGAAATATGGTGCCCATGTTGTGGATTAAAAAGTGAAAATTACTTGACTGATGATGTAATCGAATTGTCATTAAAAATGGCAAAGAATGTTGCAATGAATATGGTTTTTGATGAGCTGAAAAAATGGGAAAGACAATTTAGTAGTAATAGTATTCCATTTAAAGTTGGTAAACAATCAGAAAAAGAGGCAGAGACACCCATTATAGCAGGAGTTGAAGCTTTGGTGATACAAAAATATAAATGTTGCAAGAGAGAAGCGAAAATAAAACCATTAATAAAAATGTGTGGCAGTCATTGTCCATATTGTGGGGTGAAGTATGATTAATATAAATAAAAAGGAATTGAAAATTATTAGCTATAACTTTAACTGTAGGGCAAATAGATTACTAAGAGTGTTGTATTTAGAAATTCCATCTGTACTAAAAATGTTTATAAATTATATTGAAAGCAGTTCTATAATTTATGATTATGTTAGGTCATGTAAGAGAGAGGACTTTGAAATTGCTAAAGAAATAAAAGAAGTTAGTAATAGTTATGGGCGAATGATATTTAGTTTAGGAAATACAGTTGAAGAGGAAATTTATACTGTATATAATATATTAAAGTATATTTCTGAAAACGATATAAGTATTACGTCAATAGCGAGAAGTTATTCAGATGCTAAAGAATATCAGACAATGACCAAAGACTTTAATAATAGTGTGTCATTAGTGCTTATAAATAATATTGAAGCATATTTAACAAGGATAGGAATTGAGATGGGTTATGATGAGGAGGTAAAGTATATGATTACAGTTAATGGTGGACAAGTTAATATATCAAAAGACCAGTCAACAATTAATGCAGTACAGAATAATGGTACTAATTCGGAAGAGCTAATAAAATTGGTAGAAGTTATTAAAACCCTCCTAAATGATAATATTTCAAATGACGAAAAAGAAATGATTGAAGAAAACATAGAAACTATACAAGGTGAGCTGCAGAATGAGTCACCTAAGAGAGCACTTGTTAAGACTTGCATAATGGGACTAAAGGTAGCTATAACTAATTTACCAACAGCAATAGCACTTTGTAGCAATGTAGAGAAGTTCATAGTCTATGTGAAGACGATGATCCCTCTATAAAATTGAGAAATTAATAATAAATCATTGCTGAGATGGTTATCCATAATACATATTAATAATTGTTATTAAAAGTTAATACTTACTAAAGAAAATTGGCTAAATTAATATAAGTTTAATAATTAGGAGATGGATACTATGAGAAACACGGAAAGAATCGAGGCTTTAATAAAAAAAGGGAATGAAGTATTGGCAACGCACAAATCACCACCAGCTGGGGTAATTGGATTTCCGACATTAAGTCATGGTGCATTCACTGAATGGCAAACTCAGACTATAAACTTTCTAAAGACCATTTTACCCAATAATAGTGTTTATATAATAAATTTTGAAAAGGGAGTTAATCAAGCATATAAAAGTGCAGTGGAAGCAGGTATTGGAATACTTAGAGCTGTTAAGGAAGATCTCGAGAATGGTATATGTGATGAAATTGAGGTCAAGAGAACTCCAACTGAATTACTTGAAAATATCTTTGGTAGGTTTCATTTGATAGCAAGGCAGTTACGCTCTAGGTACAATAATAGGTCTACTCTAGATATTACGGATGAATATGACGTGCAGGATCTAATCCATGCAATATTAATGTTAAATTTTGATGACATTCGAGCAGAGGAATGGACTCCTAGTTATGCTGGAAAATGTGCAAGGATGGATTTTTTGTTAAAAACTGAACAGATAGTAATTGAAATAAAAAAAACTAGAAGAGGATTAACTGAAAAAGAACTTGGAGGTCAATTAATTGAGGATATAGCTCGATATAAGACTCATCCAGATTGTAAGTTACTATTATGTTTCGTTTATGATCCTGAAGGGTTGATAGCTAATCCAAGAGGAATTGAAAATGATTTGAGGAGAGTAGATTCTGATATGCCAGTAGAAGTAGTAATTAGACCCTAGAGTGTTAAGTAGATACTTGAGCTAACAAAATAATGTTGCTCGACTTGGTAAGAAATTACACTGAATGAGGACAAGGTTTGGATTGAAGTTTATCGATATCATAAATATCTCAGGGGAGGACGTCGGCAACGGAAACGTTATGTGGCTATAAATGATATGGTTATGATTAAGACGGGGGTGTTAAAATATATGAGAAATAGGAATTTCAGTTTAGAAGAAGTATATGGTGTAGGTGAAAAACCTTTAAATGAATGTCCTACATTCGTAGAGCGGGATATTCATAATCAATTTAAGTACTGTGTCGAATCGGAAGAAGTACATATTATTGTATATGGTGCTTCAAGACAAGGGAAAACGTGGATGGTAGAAAGGTATTGTCCTAACTTTATTCGTGTTGGTTGTGATATTAAATTTACTAGAAATCAAATTTTTAAAGCTATCCTTTCAGAATTAGGAATAAAAGTTGGAGAAGTCACAAATGACAAAGGAAATGAATTTAATACAGAAGTAGGCATTGAGGCAAAGGGGAGCGTTAAGGTCCCTTTGCTTGTAAAAGGTGAAGTTAAAGCTAATGGTAAGATTAACATGGGACATCATAGTGGAGAAGGATTGTCATATATAAATATTGACTTAGACAATCATACGGAAGTTATTTCAGCTATTAAAAATAGCATTAAAGATAAGTTTATTGTAATTGAAAATTTTCATTATCTGAATAATAGTGTTCAGAAAGAGTTTGCGAGTTCTTTAAGAGAGTTTTTGTATCACAAAATTAGAGTAATTATCGTTGGAGTATGGAAGGAAACAACTAAAATCGCATCGTATGTAAGCGATTTATCAAATCGTTGCGAGTATATAGATATTGGTGACTGGCTAAGGCCAGATTTAATAAAAGTCGTAGAAAAAGGTAATATTGCCATGAATACAGCAATATCAGATGAAGTAATAAATTTATTTATTGATAATTCTGGATATAACATTGGTGATTTTAAATCCTTACTTAAAAACTATTATAAAATATATGGTATTCATGGAACTATAATAGGAAATGAGCGTATGCTTGATGATATTGAAATAGCAAATGCATCTATAGAAAAAAGCTATAAGGAACTTATAATACCAGTGCTTGAAAGAATTGAAAGCTTAGCTACTCAAAAGAAAAGTGGCTCGAAAGGAATGCGATACTATATTGTAAAAGCTATTCTAGCAATTATAGATAATACAAGTTCGGAGAATTTATTAAATGGAATACCATTTCAAGATATTTGTAATGAAGTAAATGCTTATGAAGGAATATATTTTGATACAGGGAATATTAAACAAGAATTACTTCAGTTGCATTTAAGAGAAGAGACCGGAAAAGCTAATAAAGGAATGAACACTAATCTAATACCATTATTTTACTTTGATAGAAGTAAGAATAATGGAAAACTCTTTATACTTGAATCTGCATTGATTGCTGCTAAGAATCATCATGGTGTAAAGTTAAATGAAATATTGGGAACTGTAGAGAACTATGTTTAGTTCGTAATATGGATGTTTTTAATTTTTCATATAATAATGTTGATAGTATATTTAAATCGTAGTGGTGGTAAGCTAGGTTAGAATTGGGAACTATTAGGAGACTGAGGATATAGAAAAGAAAACTAAAATTCTATAAGTTGCTATACAAGGGGTTAATAGATGATAATTTAGGCTGTCTACCACATTATAACGAGTTCAGGGTAAATGAGGGGGATTAATCCATATGGAAAATGAATTAGTAAGATATTCAAGGGCAGGTGACGTTTTTCATTATCGTTGGGCTGCACGCCGTTGCCTTAGAATGATATATCCTAAATCTCTACTTCAGATGGTTATAATTGAGGGATCTAAGGAAAGAAAATTGGCTGGCGAGTATGTAATTGATGTTGCTGAGTATTCGGACTCGCCTGAAAATGATTCGCAAGAAATTACATATTTCCAATTAAAGCACAGCACTATTAGAAAAGATCAACCTTTTAACTTGAGTGATTTGAAGGATACGGTTGTAGGATTTGCAAAAAGGTATTCAGCACATTTTTGTGAAGGAATTAGCGACACAGACATTTCAAAAGTGATTTTTTCAATTGTTACTAATAGGCCAATAGCTGAAGGCTTCAAGAGGGATATATTTACAATTGGAGAAGGTGGTACTGTAGGTGGGAGATTTCAGAAGACTCTTGAAAGTTATACAAACTTAAAAGATAAGGATATCAATAAGTTTTGTGCATCGATTAAATTTATAGACGGAGAGGGAGATTATAATGCACAGCGATATGAACTTCACGCTGAGATTTCACAATTACTTGCTGGAACTGTTGATAAGCCTCTAATTGATAGTGTTAATGTCCTGGTACAGGAGAAGGTATTACCCAATTCGGACGGTAGAATTGTTCGTGAAGATATATTGAGGATATTTGGTGTTACTTGTGAAAAAGATTTGTATCCTGCGCCACCAGAGTTTGAAAAGTTAGATAATGTTATTCCACGAGAACAACATCAGTTGATACTAAAGTGCATTCTTGATGCTACCAATCCTATAATAATACATGCTGCAGGTGGTGTGGGAAAGTCAGTTTTAGCTCGTCAAATGGTAAAGACGTTACCAATAGGTTCGTTGGGAGTCGTTTATGATTGCTTCGGTGGTGGTCAATATCGGAATCGAAGTGGTATGCGGCACCGCTATCGTGATGCACTCGTTCAAATAATAAATGAATTGGCAGTTCATGGACTGTGTGACCCAATAATAGCTCAAAACACTGCGCTAGAAGATGAAATCATAAAGAAATTCCTGGAGCGTCTTAATATGGCGATTATATCTCTAAGGGAATCAAATGAAAATGCAATATTAGTTATTTTAATTGATGCAGCCGACAATGCAGAAATGGCTGCGAATGAGTTTGGAGATACATGCTTTGTTCATGAACTTTTGCGGGAGCAACTACCTGTTGGTTGTCGACTTGTTGCATTATGTAGAACTGAACGAATTCATCTTCTCCAACCATCTAGTAAAATTATTCGATTGAAATTAGAGCCATTCTCTAAAGAAGAAACACTTTTACATCTTCGGAGGCATTTTTTAACAGCAACTGAAGCTGATGGACAAGAATTTTATCGTTTAACGAGTGGAAACCCTCGAGTTCAAGCAAATGTTTTAAGTAGTAAAAATAAAACAATTGCAGAAAGTCTCGCAAGTCTGGGACCCTTAGGCACAACAGTCGACAACCAAATTAAGTCGCAACTTGATACTGCTATTTCGGCAATTAAGGAAACACTTTCGATCAATTATCAGAGTAATATAGATGCAATATGTGTTGGCCTTGCAACCTTACCACCGTTTATACCACTGAATGTTCTTGCTACGGTTGCTGAAGTAGACGAAGCAACTGTAAAGAGCTTTATCGCAGACTTGGGTAGGCCCATCTGGCTTTCAGATAAATCGGTTCAGTTTAGAGATGAGCCGACTGAGACCTGGTTCAGAGAAAGGTTCTCAGCAAATATAGATCAAATAGCCGATTATATTACATGCCTCAAACCATTAGCTTATAAGTATACTTATGTTGCTGAGACGTTACCTTCTTTGCTTTTACAAGCGGAGAAGTACAATGAGCTGATTGATTTGGCTCTTTCAGACGATCTTCTTCCAAAGGATAATCCAATCGATGAGCGAAACGTTCGTGTGTACCGCCTGCAATTCGCCTTCAAGGCCGCGCTGAAGTTAAAACGATATGATGATGCAATGAAGTTAGCTTTACGTGCGGGAGAGGAAGTAGCTGGCGATACTCGACAACTCGAATTGCTTTCAAAGAATGTAGATTTAATTGCTCCATTGCTAAATGAACAGAAAGTACAAGAACTAGCCTTTAGACACATGTTTCGAAGTGGTTGGCCCGGATCAGAAAACGTCTATTCAGCTGCATTGTTATCTTCTGTAGATAGTTTTAAGGGAGAAGCAAGATGCTATCTGAGAGCAGCAAATAATTGGCTTCAATTGTATTTTGATGAGCGGAAGAAAAATAAGGGAAAATATCATCAAGAACGTCTAAAAGATGATGATATTGTACAGTTAACTTTTATTCATTTCAACCTGTTTGGGGTATCTAAAACAGTTGATTTTATCCTCAATTGGAGACCTACTGAACTGGCCTATCGTATTACGCGTAGATTTATTAGGCTACTCATTGATGCTGGAGACTTTGATGCGATAAATGAAATTTCACTAATTGATTCTAGAAGCCAGTATTTAATGATTGCATTAACTCACGAGTTATTAGCCGTTGGTCGATTCCCAAATGCGAATTCAATGGTACGATGCTTAGATTTGCTTACTGTAAGTCGCTGTCGCATCCCGAAGTCAGAACACTTATATAATGATACGACCATTTCAGCAATTGTGTCTTTCACAGAAGCATGCGTAGCAATGAATTTGTCAAAAGGGAAAGTTTTAAGAGTGCTTAATTACTATGTTCCTACAAGGGCGTCTCAATTTGTCTCCGGTAATTATCAAGATAAAGAACGTGATATTTATTTACGGGCTGTAGCGCTTAGATGTGTACTTTTGGGCAATATTAATCCGAAAATGGAGGAACTGCTTCCGAAGAAGTTTATTGAGAAGAAACAAACTTATAGTGTCAATCAAGATGTTAAAGAGTTTAATGAGATTGTTGGAGGACTGCTACCTTGGTACATAGTCAGAGCCAATGTTTTAGCTAAAGATATTAATGACATATTCAAGTCAATTAAAGATGCTGATCAACAATCAAGAAATGCAAGAACACAAAGGTGGGGGGATTCCGATATTATACCATATGAGATATCTCAAATATGTGTAGATATTTTGATGATTTATCGTAGTAGAGATTCCGAAGAAGTACAGAAACTATTTGATGACCACTTAAAATCAAACAAAAAAATTCGGATTCAAGATAGATTTAGAGCAGTACGGGGTGCCTTTCGATTAGATCATCTTACACAAATCAGAAGCCAGCTAGAACAATCAGCCTATGGAGTGGTTAATTCCGAGTTGACTGAAGGTCCAGAAATAAGAGCTGAATGGTACATTGAACTTGCCCGTGCCGTACTTCCTGTGAGTTGTGATGATGCATCAGTATATTTTGATTATGCAATTATGGCTGTTTCAAAATTTGGTGATGAAATCGTACAGAGGTGGAAATCGGTGGTAGCATTAGCAAATCGTTGTTCAGAAGGAGGACATGTATCTCCAGAAATGGCCTATAGATTTATTCATTGTGCTGAGCTAGTCGGTGACAACGTTGCTCGTGAAAAGTATTTTGATCGTGATGAGGCTATAAGGGTATGTGTTAAACTATCACCAATTTCTGCTTTGGCTGGCTTAAGTCGTTGGCGTGAGCGAGACGTTGGATGTTTTAATTTGCAACTTCCAGCATTGGCTAATGAGTCTGTTAAGTCTAAATACATTTCACCATTGGTAGGTTGGTCTTTGTCGGCCTTCTTTGAAGGATATGAAATTGAGAATTTTGCATCGAATTGCATAGAAAAAGAACCATCGCCAGTCCACCGTAAGTACATTCTTGAAACAGCGATTAGAGACCTTGGATTCAACGACGTGACAAAAGGAAGTTGGCAGAAACTTAGAGAAGTAGCCCAAAAATATTTTCTTAAGAATAGCAAGCTAGATGACATTCAAGATTTTTATGAGAATGATGATGAGGATATAAACAAACTAAATTCTCAGCCCTACAATCAAGAGAAACCTGAAACGGTTAATTGGGGTGAAATAATTGATGGTGTGGATTTAACATCCAGTTTAGCGATAGGTAATGCACTACAACACTTTAAGTTATCATCAAACACATGTAATTCTAAGGCGTTTTGGAAAGAGATTTCCAATCATGTTGGAGAAGAGGATGTTGTAAAATATTTGAAAGCTCTAGTATTTGCGGAATCTACTAGCTTGTATGATATACAAGATGCTCTTTCATCTATTCCAGAACAATGGAATCAGAAAGTAAGTGTTAAGCGGAATTGGACAAAAATTCTTGAAATGATTTCACGGCGTTTTGCCTCTGAATTCACAGATGAATTTACTTTGAAAATGTTTTTTAAGGACATCAAATTACAAAATAATGAAATGCCTTTTATTCACAAAGGAGTTATTGAGGGGTTATCTAACAATTGCAATTTAGTTGATGCAAGTACATTCTTTGGCTTTGTTGAATTAGCAACACCTCTTATTTCGCCACAGCAAGCAACGGATTTACTCGATTTTGCGATGACTAGATTTGAATTACAAATAGATGACGAATATGCTGATGGATGTTGGTCAAGTTGGTTAACACCACCAGAAGAGATAAGTATGGCATTTGCTGGCTTCGTTTGGTCAGCTTTGGGTTCACCAATGTCAGAGACTCGTTGGCGTGCTATTCATTGTGTACGAAGGCTTTTTGAAGCTGATTGTGACCATGAGATAAATGCTTTAATTGATTGGATGATACGGGGAGAGGTTGGCGCTTTTGGAAGTCATAAGTTCCCATTTTACAACTTACATGCACGTCTATATCTCTTGATAGCTTTAGCTCGAGGTTCTATTAATAATTCACAAATACTAAAGGGTCATTATGATATTTTCGCTCAATATGCACTTAGAGACATACCACATATTCTTATACAGAAGTATTCGTCCCTAATTGCAATTAATATTGAAAATGAATTTCCTAACACCTATGAACAAAATGTTTTAGAACAACTTCATCAAGTAGGTATAAGTCAAATACCTGTGGAGGAAATGAGCAACCATAGAGAAAAACATGAAAGTTATTGGCACATAAAAGGACAAGTTGATAGGAGTTTAGAGTTTCACCATGGGTATGATTTTGACAGGTATTGGCTTGAACCTTTAGGAGACGTGTTCGGAATTACAGGCAAGCAAGTTGAGGAACTTGCGACTGAAGTTGTAATTAAGGAATGGCGTATTGGTACCAATGCAAGTCTTAGAAATGATCCACGTACAGAATTATGGCGTTCTCAACGGAATGAACGATTAACATCACATGACCATGGAAGTTATCCGCGAGCTGATAATTATAGCTTTTATCTTTCCTATCACGCTATGTTTGTTGTCGCAGGTAGATTACTTCAGAAAATGCCATGTGTGCATGTGAGCGAGTGGTACGAGGATGAGTGGTCAGAATGGTTACATCGCCATTTGCTGACTCGATTTGATGGGAGGTGGCTATCTGATCGTCGTGACCCAGCACCTCTCATACGACGAAGATGGATTAATGAGAGGAAAACCAAAAACTGGCTAATGGAAATAACACCCTATGATTTTCTTGATGGTATATTAGTGGAGAGGAATGGTGAGACCTGGTTGAATGTGTATGGTTCTTGGGAAGATGGTGATAGTGAGCGCTCAGAGGAATTTTATATTTCTTCTGCACTTGTTTCACCACAGGCTTCCCAATCTCTTTTGAATGCATTAACTAGTTGCTCTAACCCTCACGATTTTAAGTTGCCTGATTATGAAGAGAAACGCATGGAGTATAATTCATATCCTTTTGAACTTAGGGGTTGGGTTTGCCGACAGAATAAAGATAATCGTCTAGATGAATATGACCCATTTTCGGGACAAATAGCATATCCACCATATAAAATTGGACAATCAATTGTTGAAAAATTGGGTTTGATAGTGGATTCAGAGCAACGAGAATGGTTTTTACCTAAGACAAAGAAGGCATCTTTACTTTGTGAACTTTGGAGTACAAATAGGACTAGTAATGATAAAGATTCATTTAGGCATGGTGAGCGATTGAGTGCGTCACTTACATTTCTAAAAAAACTTTGCATTGATTTAGAATGTGAACTGATATTTGAAGTTCAAATTAATAGACAGTTAAAGCAAAAATATAATAGGGAGAGTGACGATAAACTTGAATACACACCACCAAATTGCAGAATTTATATCCTCTCAGCAGATGGAAAGCTCAGGGATGCAGAAAAGAATTATCAACTTGGGTAAGGCATTGGTAGAAGAATTAGGGTTAGATACAGGTGTTGATACGCTTGCTCGCTGGATGGCTCACTATATTGCAGAACAAATGGGGATTGCTAAGGATGCAAAGGAAACTGAGAAAGTTAAAGCAGAACGACGTTGTTTTGAGACGATACTAATGCTTTGGCAACATCAATCTTTTATATCAAATGGGAGGCGTCCTTTTGATAGTCAGGAGCTTATGGATATATTAGAAAATTATTGAGCTAAGCAACTTTTGTTTTAATAATAGACAAACTATTCTTTATTAATTATATTATGTATGTAATTATAAATAAGACCAGCTAGTTAAAGTCAACTATTTATTTTAAAATTGTTTATAGTTATTTAGA
>NZ_CALEVF010000035.1 GCF_937920395.1 uncultured Clostridium sp.
GTTTACTTGTAAATTATATTTTCGAGAAAATTATAAATGATGGAAAACCTTTTTCGTATAATTATTTTGATCCAGCTCAGAAAAAACAGATGTCTTCTAGGATTAAATTAATTGAATCAAAAATATCAAATAATACAATACGGTATTATATAACATCTGAGGCTATTGAGTTTTACCTTAATACAAAGGAAATAAAGGATGAGAGTAAAATAAGTATTCAACAGATACTGCTCTCTAAAATGATTGAGTCCAAGAATTTTAAAGGTGGTATTGAAGTTGTAAAACGTATTAATAATGAAGTTAGTAAACTAATGCAAAGAAAGAATGAAATATTGAATATTTTGAGTTACAACGTTACTGAAGGAATAAAAGAGGCGGATGAACTTTTTAATAATAGTATGAAGTGGTTTGACGAGGAACAAGGCCTATTTGATAAAAATAAGAAACTAATAGAAATTGCTCTTGAAAGAATGGAGGAAAACGAAAACCATGATACTGAGGATTTTTTGAAAAATAGGGAATATATTTACAATCTAGAAACGGAGATTAAACGAGCTATTTCAAAGCATAGTGCACTTTTAAATTCATCTACTGACCTTAAGATAAAATCAGATGAAATCATTAAAAAGGTTACATTAAATAAACTTAGAATGTCTTTTGACTTTAAAACTGTCTATCAAAGGACACTGCTTTTGGATAATGTTGGGCTTCTAGCTTATATTATGAATCCAATTTTAAAGATAAAGTTTAATAAGACCTTTAATTTAAAAAATACAGATGATCTTTTAACCTATACGCTCAACAATGAGGAAGACGTAGAGGAGGTTACAGAGGATGAAGAAACAGAATATATATCACTTGACGATAGAGAGGATGAAAGAATAGCTTCTAATTTCATAATATTTATGAATTTATTAATGAAATTCCTTTTGGAGAAGGGACAATTTTCTTTAAGAGAGTTTAATTTGTATTTAGCAGGTAAGTTTAGAGGAGATATCTTAAAGAATGGAGATTATTATTCTTTTATACTACATATTGCGCAAAAGGATTATTATGATATATCTAAGCTTGACGTTGACGAAAAAACTATCTTTGATAAAATAATAATTAATTTATTAACACCTGAAAATCGAAATGAGTTTATAGGACTTAAATTTAGAGTAATACCAATGCCTGATGATGTAATAGAAATATCATCTTTATTTAAAATTACCAATATAAAATTTGAAAGGGTGAAGTAAATTGGATAACTGGAATATGGAGAAAGCCCTTGAGCTCTTTGCAAAGCTTATCACTGGTGAGGATGTAAGCAATAGTGAAAATACAGACTTATACGAGGAATACAATTCAAATATAGAAATGTATAATATATTTAGCAGCATGATTGAGAAGCTAAATTTAACTTTATATCAATATAAAGGTGCTTTATATATTACTGCTGGAGAAAAGAATAAAGTCTTTGGTTATACTAATGAAGAATTAAGGAAGATGTTGGGGCTTAAGGTTAATAAAGAATTATATATGTGCTATTTTATTATTTATAATATTATCACACTATTTTATAAAGATTCATCAAGTTACACATTTCAAGAATATATAAAAAGTGAGGATGTTATGCGCAGCGTTGATGGCTCACTTTCAAGTATTATTAGTAAATTGGATGTAATAGTGAAAAATGAACTTGAGGAGAATAGTTTTAATGTTATAGCTCTTTTATGGGATGAACTTCCTTTAACTCATAGCACTGATTTATCAGTAAATGCTAGAGCATATAAAAGTTCAAAACTAGGTTACATAAAAATCGTATTCAATTTTCTAAAAGAGCAGGGCCTTTTCATTGAAGTAGAGGAACGGTATTATGCAAATGATAGATTTAAGGCACTTATAGAAAACTACTTTGAAGATTTTAGGGGTAGGCTCTACGAGATAATGTCAGAAGGAGGACTTAATTAATGCCGCAAATAAACAGAGTAAGAGTAAATAATGTTAAATACAACAATGGTACTCAAACATATGATGATTTTAAAATGGAGCTTTCTTGTAGTAATACTTTGTATGACCTTGCAAATGGTGGAGGTAAAAGCCTTCTAATGTTATTGCTCATGCAAAATCTTATACCTAATTGTCATTTGGATGACAAGCAACCTATAGAGAAACTTTTTAGGGGCAAAGATTCTAGTAATGTTATTCACTCACTAATTGAATGGCGATTAGATGATGGAGATAAATCAGGATATAAGTATATGACCACAGGTTTTTGTGCTAGAAAAGGTACAGAAACCTCTGGAAATATTGAAAATAAAAAAGACACAGCATCTTTTGATTATTTTAATTATTGTATATTTTATAATACTTATAATGAAAATGATATAAATAATTTGCAACTTCAAGATAATAAAGAAAGAATAACCTATGGTGGTTTAAAAAAACAATTAAGGACTCTTCAAAGTGATAATTCTTTTGTTGTGGTTGCTGGTATATTTGAGGATAGAAAGGGAGAATATCAAAGGTTTATTAGTGAACATGGTTTATATGAAAGTGAATGGGAAATCATTAGGGGAATAAATAAGACTGAGGGTCATGTGAGAGGTTACTTTGAGGAGAATTATAGAACATCAAGAAAGATCGTCGAGGACTTACTTATAGAAAAAATTATTCAAAAGGCTTTTATGGCTAAAACGAGTAAGGTAAATGATGAGGAAGAGATGGCAAAAACCCTGTTGAGTATCAAGGACAAAATTATAGAGTTATCTAAAAAGAAAAAAGAAATTTCAAAATTTGATAGTCAGGCGGGTGTTGTTAATGACTTTATTACTAGGACTAAAACACTTGTTAATGTATATGACGAAAAGGATAAAATTGAAGAGTCTATTGTAAAAACCTATAATACTTTGGAAAACAAAAGGAAAAGTAAAGATGAAGAACTAAATTTAATAGAAGAAGAAACAAATAACATTAATAAAGAAGATAAAAAAACAGAAAAAAACATCCAAACTATAAAGCTACAAATTATGAAAAATAAGTTAGATATAACTCAAGGTGAACTTGAAAATTCACAAGAGAGATTTGAAAATGTTAAATTTAAAGTTGACAATGTCTATAATGAAATTAATCTTAGACAAGTTAAAAACTATTTTGTAGATTTTATAGAGAATAAAAATAAACATTCTGAAATAAAAGAGGTAATTGATAATATATTTAAGGCCAATGAAACTTTAACATTAGATTTAAACAGACTAGCCTATAATAAAAAAAATAGAGATGAGATTAAACTTAAGCAGTTAAATAATAAATTAATTGAATCTTTAAGGAAGGTTAATGATTTGTCGAGTAAGGTAAAAGAATTTACAAAGTTAGAAAGAGATATTGATAATAAAATAGCTGTCTCTGAAAGTAATATAATACAATCAAAAGATAGGCTTAACTTGCTAAAGAAAAAGGTTAAAACTCTTAGAAGTAAGCTTAACATTATGATTATAGGTGATATAGATGGTGATATTAAAAAAATTGAAAACGATAGTGTAAAAAATCTTGAAAAGATAAAACAAAATAAGAATTTGTTAGATTCTTTATCAGAACAAAATGGTAATTATAAAATTGATATTGCTAAAAATGAAGAAAAAACAACTTCAATTCGAGGTAAAATAGCAGAAAGTAATAATTTTATGCAAAAGTATGATATGGACAAAATTAAGGCCAACAAATTATTAGAAGTTTATGAGGCACGAGATATTTTAGCTTTAAGTAATAGTCTAGAAAGTAAATATAAAGAGTTATTCAAAATAATACTTGCGCAGGAGCAGAAATTACAACAATCATTAGATTATTATACTCAGTTAGATGAAGATAAACCAATGCCCACAACTAAAGAAATATTAAAAGTAAAAGAATATATTAATAAGAATTACAATGAGGACGGGATACTCGGCATAGAATATCTTAAAGACCTCTCAATAGATGAAAAGCAAACTCTTTTAAGTAAGATGCCATTTTTACCTTACTGCGTTATTGTAACCTATAATTTCAGCAAACTTCTTAAAGATGAAAAGTTTAAGGACTGTGATTTTGGTAACTATGCTATTCCAATTGTTAGTTTAGAGACAATTAAAGAGGGACTTGATTTTAACATTGATGGTTTGGCGTTCGCTGTAAAAGATAAGTCAAAATTTATAAATTTAAACAAAATAAAAGAGGAAAAAGATAAAATAGAAAAAGAAATATCAAAAATTAGAGGTAATCTGGACCTTCTTAAAAGAAACGAAGAAACTTTAAAAACAGATAATACATATATTAAAGAGTTTAAGTTTTCTTATGATAATAAAATAGAGGGGATTAAAGAGGATCATGCTAAATTAAGTCTTGAAAAATTTTCATTAGAAAATGGCAGAATAGTTTGTAGCAAAGCTATAGATGGAATCGAACTCAAGACAAAAAATATTAATTTACAAAACATAGATTTAGAAAATAGGTTAACTATTTTGGAGAAAGATTTAAAGAATATTAACGAATTAAAAATTGATTTAGATAACTTGGATTTGGAAGAAAATATATTTCGTAAATTTGTAGAAAGTTTAAATTCTATAAAATTAGAACATATGGAAATTCAAAAACAAATGATAATAGAGGAAAGTAAACAAAAAAATGAACTTGAGGTAAATAATCACTTAAAGATAGAAATAGATGAAGTAAATGATGAATGGACTAAAATGTATAAAACATATTACAAAAAAGATAAATATGAAGAATTAAATTTAACTGATGATGAAATAGATGCGAAATTCAGAGGAAGTAAAAAAGCATTAGAAGAAAAAAATTCGGATATAAAAGATAAAGATCAACTTCTACAAAATTACCAAAGTAATATGGATAAAGATAGGAGTGAAATTGAGAATAGAGAATATTCTATAGATAAGCTTTATGAATTAAAAAAAAGAAACGAAATTTCAGTAACAAAGAAGGAAGAACTAAAAGAATTAAAAGAAGAACATAAAATGTTAAAAGAAAAGCAAGAAGTGGTTAATAAAGAGGTTCAAAAGTATACATTAGCGATAAGTAGTATTGGTGGAAAGATTGAACTATTAGAAGATAGTTTTTCAAAGAATTTTGGGGAATATGTAGCTATTGAAATTGAAGCCTTTAAATTTCAACAATTTGAAGAGGACAATACTTGCAAAAGAGAAAAACTTGCTTTGAAAAAATCAGAACTTTTAACATTACAAATTAAGATTAACAAAGTTATTGAAAAATTAAAAGTTATTATAGGTAATATTGAAGTAGTTTTAAGATCCAGTAATATTTCTAAAGATAAAACAAAGGACATGATAGAAGAAACTCTAGATATAAAAAAATATTATGAAACTCTAGAAAAAGACTTTGATAAAGTTTGTATTAAAGAAAAAAATAGCAAGGTGAATTTTGAAAGTAATAAAGAAAAAAATATAAAAGTTCTTAAAGATATGGGAGCTTTTGATCTAGCAGAAGAATTTTTAAGAAGCATTAATGCTCCTATATTAACTTCAGAGTGCACAACACTTATAAAGAATTTAGAAAGTATTAAAGAACTTATATATCTTCAAAAGGGGAAAATAGAAAATGATATTAAGGATATGGAGCAAATAAAAGATAATTTTCAAAATCAATGTCTCCAACGCTGCAGAGACGTGAAAACAGAGCTTGATAGGTTGCCACGTTTATCAAGATTAAATTTGAATAATGAGATAATACAAATGGTTAGTCTTCAGCTACCTTATGTTAAGGAAGAACAGCAAAAGTTCCATATGTCGTTGTATATAGAAGAGATAATAAGAAATGTTGATAATATGGATGATGCCATGGATAAGATAAAATATATTAAAAATCAATTAGCTCTTAAAAGACTATTCTGCGTTATTGTAACAGACATGAATAAAATAGTTTTAAAACTTTACAAAAGAGAGCAAATATCAGAGCAAAGCAAAACATTAGAATATGAACAGGCAGTTGGCAGTACAGGTCAGTCACAAGGAATATATATTCAATTTTTAATATCTATCATTAATTATATTAAAAATATAAATTCTTTTAATGCTGATAATAATAAATTAAGAAAAACTATATTTATAGATAATCCATTTGGAGCAGCTAAAGACATATACATATGGGAACCTATATTTGAATTTTTAAAAACAAATAATGTTCAGCTCATTGTACCAGCTCGTGGCGCAACTCCAGCTATTTCTGGAAGATTTGATGTGAACTATATACTTGGTCAAAAACTTATTGGAAATAAGCAGCAGACGGTAGTGATGCAGGTAAGAAGCCAGGTCGCACTAGAGCAAATTGAATTTAAGAAAATAGAACATGAGCAACTTGGATTTGAATTATCATAAAAAACAAAAACACATAGAATTTTAAATCATAGCATGTCATAGAAAAAAGAGCCAAATAGGCTCTTTTTTTGTTGTATAAATTCTGTGAAAACAACAGAATACATATATTTCTAAAAAAGGTTTATAAATTTACTTCTAAAAAGTAAGAAAGTAGTATATAATAATATTACGAACATACGTTCTAATATTTTAAAATAAAGATTAAAGAAAGGAAGAGGGTTATGAGCAGATTGATATTTCATATAGATACAAATAGTGCCTATTTATCATGGGAAGCTGCTTATAGACTTCAGCGAGGGGAGTCATTAGATTTAAGAATGATTCCTTCTGTAATAGGGGGAGATGAAGAAAGCAGGCACGGTATTGTACTTGCAAAATCAATTCCAGCTAAAAAATTCGATATTCATACAGGAGAAACTTTGTATAGTGCTAGGGCGAAGTGTCCGAGGATTGTAATAGTTCCACCAAGATATTGGCTTTATATGAAGTGTAGTGCAGCTATGCATCAAATATTTGAGCAGTATACTCCGAAAATTCAGCGGTTTAGTATAGATGAAAGTTTTCTTGACTTTTCTAACATGGAACACTTATATCCAGATTATATGGAGCTCGCTGAAACTATAAAAGAGAGGGTAAGTATGGAACTTGGTTTTACAGTAAATATAGGGATATCAAATAATAAGCTGCTTGCAAAAGTAGCCTCAGATTTTAAGAAACCAAATAGAATACACACTCTATTTCCCCGGGAAATTAAAAGTAAAATGTGGCCATTACCAGTTGAAGATCTATTTATGGTGGGTAGAGCAACGGCACCTAAATTACATGGATTAAACATTAATACTATTGGGGAACTCGCAAATTATAATTTGAAAATCTTAAAGAATAAATTTAAGAGTCATGGCCTAATTATTTGGAATTATGCTAATGGAAATGAATTTTCCGAGGTTAGAAGGAGCAATTACATTGAAATGAAGGGTATAGGCAATTCTACTACTACTCCATTTGATGTTTATGATAAAGAAACAGCACATATAGTATTGTTATCATTATGTGAAACAGTATCTATGCGTTTAAGAGATTCGAAAAATTGTTGCACTGTGGTAAGTATAAGTGTCAGAGGAAGTGATATGATATTTTATTCTCGTCAGAAAAAGTTGACGGTAGCAACTGATTCCACTCGCAGAATACATGAAACAGTTTGTTATTTATTTGACAATGTTTGGAAGGGCAATCCGATAAGGCATTTGGGAGTACATATAACGGACTTTTGTGGTAATGATTTTTACCAATGTTCTTTACTTGATAATTTTAATTACGAAAAAGATAGTAGACTTAATAAAGCAATTGATGAGATTAGGCTAAAGTATGGATCTAAAGCTATTAGTAGATCTTGTTTTCTTCATTCAGGGTTAAATAGTATGTGTGGAGGAATGGCAGAGGGGGAGGAAGAATACCCATTAATGAGCGCGATGCTTTAAAAGGAGATTAAAATAAATGAAGGTTTTAGCATTACCTATAGAAATGGTTTCTTATACAGATAATAAAGGAAATATAAAGCCTGTAAGGTTTAGAATGCAAATAGAAGATGAACCTATGCAAGTTATAAAAATAGATAAAGTTATAGTAAAGGATACGCAGAGATTTGCAGGTAATATTATGACTGTTTATAAATGCCAAAGCTTGATTGATAATTCTATGAGATTATTTGAGATTAAATATGAGCTTGCAACTTGCAAATGGATATTGTATAAAATTTAAAGTAAAGATCATGAAATGAAATAGTTATTTATTTATGTCATGACAAGTAAACCCATATCATTAGATGTGGGTTTATCGTATTTAGATATTTACTATAATTTATAATAAATTGTATAGTTTGTATTTGTTTTCATAAGAGTGTTTTATTTTCTCGTTTGAAATATGGTTAATTACTATAATTAGAAAATGGAAAGGTCGTGTTAAAATGAAATTTTTTACAAATTTAAGTGTAAAGAAAAAACTTGTATCAGTATTTTCAGTTATTTGTATTTTTATAATTTTAATAGGAGTGGAGGGTATAATAAGTTCATCAAAGATAAATAAAGGGTCTAAGTCTATATATAGTGATAGTTTAGTGTCTATTAAAGACTTAGAAGAAATTAAAGCAATCTCAAATGATGGTACAGCGAATATGCTTAGAATTGTTTTTGAAAGAGATAGAACAAAACTAGATAAACAAATAGAAGTTACAGCAAATTTAAGTAATGAAATTGATAAATGGGAAAAGGAATATGATAGCTTAGCGACTACATCAAAAGAAGAGGATAAGATTTATGGGGATTTTATAAATGATTCAGTAAAATATAGGGAAGTAAGAACTAAGGTTATTGAACTTGTGAAAGCTAATAATTTTAAGGAAGCAGTTAAAATTAATAATTTAGAAATGGTAGTGTTAAAAGCTTCAATGCTTGAAAAATTAAATAAATGTATTGCTATAAATAATCAATCAGCGCAGAAAGCAAACTTAGCTAATATAGCTCAGTATAATAAAGCTAGGAGTTCAATTATAGTATATACAACTATAGCATTTTTAATTATAATTTTCATGGCTTACATATTAAGTAAAAGTATAATGTATCCATTGAATAAAATAAAAAATTTAGCAGGGCGATTATCTGGTTGTGATTTTTCAGGTACGATGACCATTTCAAGGAAAGATGAGTTTGGACAAACAGGTATTGCATTAAATATTGCGCAGGAAAACATTAAAGAATTAATAAAAGAAATAATGAGCAATTCGGCTGATATGAGTGCATCCTCTGAAGAACTTTCAGCTACATCTGAGGAAATAGCATCTAAAATAGAAATTATAGACCAATCAACAGTTAAAATAAATAAAGCGGTTCAAGAATCTAGTTCTACATCAGAGGAAATAACGGCATCCATTGAAGAGGTTAACTCAAGTATGGAAGAATTATCTTCAAAGGCTATGGAAGGTAGCAGTAATGCAGCAAAAATCAAAGATAAAGCTAAAGATGTTATGGTAGAGGCTAATAATGCATTAGAAGAAAGTAAGAGCATTTATGGAGAAAAAGAAAAGAAAATATTAAAAGCTATAGAAGATGGCAAAGTTGTAGATGAAATTAAAATTATGGCAGATGGGATTGCAAGCATTGCTTCACAAACTAATTTGCTTGCATTAAATGCAGCTATTGAAGCAGCAAAAGCAGGAGAGCAAGGAAAAGGCTTTTCAGTAGTTGCAGATGAAGTGAGAAAACTTGCAGAACAATCATCTGAAACTGTTAAGACTATTCAAAGTACTATAGTTAAAGTTCAAAATGCATTTGAAAATTTATCTGGAAACAGCAATGATTTACTTGAATTCATTATAGAAAATATTACACCAGTTTTAGAACAATATGCAGAGGCAGGAAAACAATATGGTAAAGATGGTGAATTTATAAGTGCAATGTCAGAAGAAATTGCATCTATGTCTGAAGAGGTGGGAGCATCGATAAATGAAGTTAGTACGGCAGCCCAAACTCTTGCACAAAATTCACAGCTTTCTGCAGAAAATACAGGAAATATTCAAATTAGTATTGAAGAAACTTCAAAGGCTATGTCACAAGTGTCACAAACATCACAAATGCAGGAACAGCTTGCACAAAAGCTGAATCAATTAGTACAGAAATTTAAGATTTAAGAAAAAGGCACGCAACATAATTAAGCTCTGCATCAGTTGATGCGGAGCTTAATTATATTTAATGTTTAAATGTGGCAATATTTATACTTAGCACAATACATTATATAAATAAAAATTATTAATAATGTATATGAATTATATGGAGAAGTATAAGAAGTTTTGAAATTAATATAGATAAGATATTCTTAATTTGCTTTTAATGTTATAAATATATAGTATGATATATAGGGGAAGTTATTAAAAATATATGGCAGTTAACTAATAAAAGAGGATAAAGGAGTATTTTAAATGCACACAATAAGACAATTAGTTCAAAGAGATTCAGTAATGAAAATATTATTATTGGCAACTCTGGTATTATTCGCTTATTTAATAAGATCTATTTTAAATTTGATTTTATTAACTTTTATGATTGCTTATTTAGCAAATAGTCTACAAAGTTTATTAATTAAGCAAATCAACAAAGTTATAAAGGTAAATCCAGCTATTATTACTATAATTATATATTTGTTTATGACAATAACTGTAGTGATGCTCGCAGTGAAATATATACCACTTGCTATTTATCAAAGTTTACATATTTTAAAAAGAATGGAATTCACTGATTTTGCCATAGATACAAAAGGAAATATGAAGTATTTAGCACCAATATTTCATCAAATTAATATAGCAAGTTATGCTAAAACGGGAATCCAAAGTATTATGGTTTTTATAACAGATTTTGGAGCATGGAGTTTGAATTTTTTTATGGCACTTCTATTGAGTTTGGTATTTGTATTAGAGAAAGATAGTGTATTAAAATTTTTATATAAGTTCAAAGATAGTAAAGTATCTAGAGCATACAATTATTTAAGTTACTTTGGTAATAATTTTTTGAATTCTTTTGGTAAAGTAATCAGAACTCAAATAATGATAGCCTTTGTAAATACAACATTATCAATTATAGGACTTACCATAATGGGTTTTCCTGCATTGTTAGCCCTTGCATTTATGATATTTATTTTAAGTCTTGTACCTGTGGCCGGAGTATTTTTCTCTTTAATTCCCTTATGTTTAATTGCTTTTAAAATAGGAGGATTAATTAAAGTAGTTTTTGTACTTATTATGATCTTTATAATTCATGCTGTTGAAAGCTATGTTTTAAACCCAAAACTTATGTCTGATACGACACATCTTCCGATATTTTTTACTTTTACAACATTAATAATATCAGAACATTTTATGGGAACTTGGGGTCTTCTACTTGGTATACCAATGTTTATATTTATATTAGATCTAATTGGAGTAAATTTGAGCGAAAAAAATGACTCGAAAATTAAAGACAATTAAAGGAAAAATATATTTTATAATATACCATATTGATATTTTAAATGAATTACAATAAAGGGGGGACAATTACATGAGTTTTCAATTACCGAAGTTTGTATCGCCAGATTTTTCGCAGAGTTTTTTTATGAGCGCACCGGATGCTAAAGTAGAGGAAGTTAAGAAAGATGGAGTTGCACCGATTGGCTTTATAATAACTTCTATATTTCCTGAATATTTTAAAATTAAAGGGGAGTGGGTGCTTCCAATTCAAACATCCATCGAATGCACTGCAGTTGTTCGTGGTAACAATACTGTAGAAATTGTGGAATTTAGAAATCTTAAAACACATGATAAAGTTGTTTTAGGTAAATGCACGGATGGAAGAGAGGGTGTATATAAGCATACTAGTGGATTTGATAATTTACCTAAGGTAGGATTAGGTAGATCTGTCGAATCCTCATTTTCAAGGGATTATAAGGAGTTATATGAGTTACTAGAATATGAAAAAGAAAATAATGGATATATCGTTTGGGTTCTAGGACCAGCTGTTGTTTTTGATTATGATACTAGAGCAGCGCTATCCTCGCTTTGCTCCAATGGATATGTTGATTCTCTTATGGCTGGGAATGCTATGGCAACTCATGATTTAGAGGGTGGGTTATTAGGGACAGCCCTTGGTCAAAATATATATACGCAAGAATCTGTACCAATGGGTCATTATAACCATTTAGATCTAATAAATGAGGCCAGACGGGCAGGCTCTATAGAAGAATTACTTGATGAAGGAAATATAAAAGATGGATTTATGAAAACCTGCATGGAGAAGAAAATACCTATAGTACTTGTTGGGTCTATAAGAGATGATGGGCCACTTCCACCGGTTTATCATGAGGTATCTTGTGGACTTGATGCTATGAAGAAAGAAACAGATAAAGCTACAGTGATAATTTGTCTTGCTACTATTCTTCACTCAGTTGCGACTGCAAACTTGACTTCATCTTATAAAGTTGTAAATGGAAAAGTAAGACCAATATATTTTTACTGCGTAGACATTTCTGAATATGCAGTTAATCAAGTATCGGTTGCTAGAGAATATATAGGTATTAAAACGATAGTTACTAATGTTCAAGATTTTGTAGTAAAAGTTCAAAAAAATTTATGTTAAAGATATGCTAATATAAATTAACATATCAGTTAGGGGGAGATTTTAAATGGCATTTGAGCTGCCAAAGTTTACATCACCAGATTTCGGACATGAGTTTTTTATTAATGCTCCAGATTGTAAAATCAAAAAAGTAATTAAAGAAGGGGTTGCACATATTGGTTATCATGCATTATCAATATATCCTGAGTATTTTAAAATAAAAGGCAATTGGATACTCGCGAGTGAAAGTCGTATGGATAGTGTTGCAATTGTTACTCCTAGTGGGGGTATAGATGTTGTGGAATTTAGAAATTTAAAAATTGGAGATAATGTTGTATTAGGAAGATCTGAAGATGGAAGTGAAGGCATATATATGTATACTGAAGGTTTTATTACTCACAAGGAAAATGTTGATACCTTTGCATTTAGAACTGGTAGATCAAGAGAAACAGCATTTTCTAAAGATTACGATGAATTATATAAGATTATGCAATATGAAAAGGACCATGCGGGGAAAATAGTTTGGGTTTTAGGACCCTCAATTGCTTTAGATCACGAATCAAGAGCTGCATTTACATCAATTGTAGAAAATGGGTATGCTCAAGCTGTTTTATCTGGAAATAACTTTGCTACTATGATTTAGAAGAAGCAATGTTCAAAACAGTTTCAGGTCAGGAAACTTTTGAGTCACGTGCAACTGCTCATTATAACTATATTGCAACTATAAATGAAGCCAGAAGAATAGGATCGCTCAAAGGATTAATAAATTCAGGGGTAGTTAAAGATGGTATATTAAAAGCTTGCCAGGAAAATGATGTTCCTGTAGTACTTGCCAGCAGTATAAGAGATAGATATACATTGCCCGATGTTTATGATAATGTGTATGAATCTCAAGATGCTATGAGGAAACATACTAGAAATGCAACTATGCTCATATGTTTATCATCAGTACTACATACGATAGCTGCAGGAAATATGACTCCATCATACACTGTAAAAGATGGTGTTGTTAGGCCAGTATATATATATTCTATTGACATACAAGAGTTCTCTGTTAATAAATTATCCGACAGAGGAACATTAGAAGTTAAGACATTGGTTACAAATGTTCAAAATTTTATAACAAATGTAGCTAGAGGATTAATAAAATAATGTTTACTATGATGTTTGTAGAATTGATAAGTAGATACAAATAGGAGGCCTTTACAGGCTTCCTATAGGTTTGTAAAAATTTATTCCCTCATTAGAATTGTATCAAGTGCTTCGAAGCTGCTATAGCCTAGAGATATGATTTTTCTTTTATGGCCTTTTTCAAGAATAACTGTTGGATAACTGTCTACCTTCAATTGTTTGCTTTTTTTAAAGTATTTAAGAGTTTCTTCATACAATAATTGTGAAGTGAATTTTTTTCGAATTCTTCTTTAGAAATACCAAAACTTTCGGCAATTCTAGTATAAACAGTAATATCATTCAGATCTTCGCCGTTTACAAAAAATGCTTTTTGAATTTGTTGTAAAAAATCAAATGCCATATCTTTATTTGATTTTTGAAAGAGAACAATTGCCTTTGCTCCTGGCAAACTATCTAGAACTCTATCACCGTTGTCTAATACATTTTTATATGCTTCACCAAAGTATACACTAGTTAATTCCTCTATTGAAACAGTGATATTTTTTATATATCCACCAAAAAAAGTGTCTGCCACTATAGCAAGATTATCTCCCCACATAGCACTGGGTATTATTTCAAAATCAAATTTGTCCTTATGTTTTTCGTGGATTTTAGTAATCACATCATTAAACCCATAACACCACCCGCAAATTGTATCCATAACATAATATATTTTTTTTTTCATATTTTGTACCCCCTAAAGTATTAGTGTTGTGTAACATTATCTAATATTATTGTGATTTATCTGTTTAAACCATAGCATAAATCATGTGAACAACACTTTGACTAGTATTATACCAATCTATTCTGCGTTGCAAGTAAAGTTATATACCTAATTAATTCATAAGACATAGTTTGTCCTTCTATTGTTAATTACATTTTTCCTATATATTATAACATATTACAAATAATAGAAATATTTTTTTATTTTGGTATAAGTTAAAGGTTAATATAAAAAACAGATATAATCGACTATTCTTGTCGTTTCTTTCGTTTATGACATAAAAGAGTAATTTAGAGAAGTCTATTATAAAACTTTATTTAATATAATATTTAAAAGAATTATGTTGAAAAGGTAGGGAATAAATGAAATCTATAAAATTAAATAAGAATAAAGTTCTTCAAATTATTATTGGGGTATTAACAGTTTTATTATTAACGTTAGTTATTTTTATTGTATATCATCAAAATAGAACTCCTATAGAGATAACAATGGGAGGACGGTTTTATAAACAAGTTAGTGATAGTGAAGGGAAAGACTTTGATAAATATTTTAGACCATCAAAATTACCATCTATTAATGATAGGTTTAATGGTTTTAATTTTTTTGATAAGTTCTACGATAAAAAGCCTTCTGAAATTATATTGCAAAGTAACCTTTTTAAAACTCCAGAGGATACAATAATTAATTATTTCAGCGTATTAAGGCAAGCAGCGAATCCAATAGAAGGGAAAAGTGCGGGTTGCGGAACACTTGGATACGCACAAATACCGTATCCTGTGGCATATAATTTTTTATCGTCTGAATATAGAGGAAAGTTGAATTATACTGAGTACCTTAAATCTTTTGAAAATATTCTTCACATAAATCTAATAAAACTAAAAAAAGTTCCTGAGTTAAATAATAATTTAAATACAATGAAATATTTTGTTGAGATCGAAATTATGAAAGGCACAGAAGAAAATATCTCTAATTTTGCTTATTATTATGCGTTTATTGAAATATCAAAAGAAGGCAATTTGTACAAGATTTCTGATACCCAATTTTTTGGAGAGGATTTTTTATGTGCACCTTATCATGGGTGGAGTCATAATGCTGAATTTGTAGTGGATATTAAATATGGGGATTGGTGTAAACTTGTAAAGGAAAGATATCCAACAAAACAAGAAGGGTATGTAAAGAATATATATTTCAAAGGTACAGAGGGTAATGATTATAAGTTCGTATTTTTTCAATTAACTAATGATACTGATATAGAGATTGCACAATATAAAAAAGATGTTAAGGGGAATTGGAATTTAATAAAGATTGACCCAGAAAAATGTTTAGAGAAAAAAATATCTAGTAATTAAAAAAGCATTCCAAATTTACGATTTCTTCCGTTTATGACATAAAGGAGGCATTTAAGAATATTTGACTTGTATTGTATCTTTTTATAGGTTAAGGTTTAGACAATGATAGATAAATAATAAGTATTTTTAAATTACAATATTTTACAGAGGGAGGAATTAAATTGTTAGAGGTAAAAAACCTTACTAAAAAATTTAAAAATTTTACAGCGGTGGATGGAGTTTCGTTTGAAGTTAATAAGGGCGAAATACTAGGTCTTATTGGAGAAAATGGAGCCGGAAAAACAACTATAATGAGAATGCTTGCAACTATGCTTAAGGTAACAGCGGGAGAAGGAAAAATTGCAGGGCATGATTTAGTGAAAGAACCTGAGAATATTCGAGGAGAAATTGGGATTTTATTTGGTGGAGAGGTAGGCCTATATGACAGGCTTACAGCAAGAGAAAATATAATGTATTTTGCCCAATTGAATGGTATGAGCGAGATTGATGCAAAAAAAAGTATTGAAGAACTTGTGTGCGAGCTTGAAATGAGTGAATTTATAGATAAAAGGGTAGGTAAATTCTCAAGAGGTATGAAACAAAAGGTAGCAATTGCAAGAAGCATTGTCCATAAGCCTTCAGTTATGTTATTCGATGAACCAAGTACTGGCCTTGATGTTTCTGCCACAAGACTTATTCAAGATTTTATATTTAACTGTAAGTCAGAAGGTAAGGCTATAGTTTTTTCAAGTCACAGCATGGTAGAGGTTGAAAAGCTTTGTGATAGAGTCGTAATAATCCATAAGGGGAAAGTTGTGGAGCAAGGGACAATAAGTGCACTTAAAAGTAAATATAATAATGAAGATATGGAAGATATTTTTGTGAAACTTATAGGGGGTAGTCATGAATAAATTAGTTAGTGTAATATTACTAAAAGAACTTAAGGACATGCTTAGAGATAAAAAGACAATAATAGTAAGTTTGCTTATTCCTCTTTTGTTAATGCCAGTACTTAGTTTTATTATGGGGAAAACTATGAATAGCGCACAGGATGATGTTAATCAAAATACTAAGATTGTAATGTCCGATAAGGGTAATAGTAGCCTAGGTAAAATATTAAAAAAAGACAAATCTATAAAATTTATAAGTGGCACTGATGGACAAGGAGCAGTAAAGGCTGGAAAGGCACTACTGTTTGTGGAAATACCAAAGGATTTTGATGCATCTATTTCAAAAGATAATAATTCTGGTATAAAGATTTTTTACGATAATACAAGTCAAAAATCATCAATTGCGCTTAGTAAGGTAACTGTTATAATAGATGAATTAAGTAAAGAAATAGTGGGAAGTAGGTTAACAAAAAGGAATATTGATATAAAGATATTGACACCAATAACAGTTGCTAAAACAAGTTTTCAAAAGGAAGAAAATGCAGAGGGACAGATAATACTCGGAATGCTTATTCCTATATTTGTGCTTCTTTATAGTGCAACGGGGACTATTGCAGCAGCAACAGATTTAGGAGCGGGTGAGAAGGAACGTGGAACACTTGAACCACTTTTAACTACCAAAGCTGGAAGACATTATATATTAACAGGAAAACTCTATGCAATAACAATAATGGGTTTTATAGTATCAGTATGTTCGATGATTGGACTGATAGTCTCAATGAAAATTCCTGGTGGGATGTTTGGAAATGGAAGTACGGCAATTGGGCTAAGTTATAAAGCAATTGCACTTATTGGAGTAATAACAATAATAACAACAATGTTTTTCGGTGCGCTTGAACTAGCTGTAAGTATATATGCTCGTTCTTTTAAGGAAGCTCAAACTTATTTGACACCATTTTCAATTGTTCCTATATTTGCTGCTTATGGAACTATGTATATGGATGCTAAAAACATACCTTTTCTTTATTTCAACATACCGCTACTTAGTGTAAGTTCAGTGGTTAAGGAACTTACAAGTGGAATTTACAATTATGGTCATATAGGAATAACGATAGGATGGGCTATAATTTATACAATAGCGGCTATTATATTTGCAAGACATATGTTTAATAAAGAAAGTGTAATATTTAGATCTTAATAATTTAAACTATTAGTTATTTCATTAACTAATATTATTATTTTACATGTTAAAAACAGTCATGTTAAGGCAATATGACTGTTTTTATAATTATTTTATTTTTATTACTCTGGGTTTTAAGAAAATATTATCATTAATTTCAAACTAGATGATATGTTATTGTGTAAGTACTATTGTATTTTTGTAATCTACAATAAAAGGTTCACCTTTTTTCATTAAAATATGACTAGAACTATAAGGTTTACCATCCACGGTGATATAAACTTTTTTCACCATATAATAATCACCCAATGTATTAGTAATGCATTGAAGTATCTGACTTTCGTAAGTACTGCTAGTATTCATTTCTTGCGTGAATTCTTTTGAAAAGTCCACGTATACCATACTATCTTTATTTAAATAAAGACTCCTTATTCTTGTATTAGTACTAATTAATTTTCCTAAATTCTTATTTGGAGATTCTTTCAAATAATTTTCAAATAGTTTTTTTGTTATATCATTTGTATGAAAAAATAGTTTTTTGTCTGTAACATAATCCATACTATTGTTTGCATTTTGGATAATAGAATTTAACTGTTTGAACAAATGGTAATGATTTGTCTATCTTATTTAGTGAAGAACTTACTTCACCATTATTTGCGTATAAGGTCTTAATTAATCCAACATTGGCTGCATAATAATCTTTGGTTGTATTTTTCTTTCTTACAGTTGTAACCTCTATACATTTATAACTAGCTAATGGAGTTTTTATAGTGGCATTAACATTGGTTATACTTCGTTTGCTACCATCTTTCAATGTCCAAAAATTACCTTTAGTAAGTGGTTGTTTTAATAAAATTTCAGGGCTATTACTAACTTGCGAAGTAAAATTTTCCCTATAATAAATCTCGTTTTTTGAAGATATAAGTCTTAATTCTCCATCTTTATTTTCGAGCACTTTTATTGATTCTGTATCACCATTGTTAACTATAATTTGTTCTCGGTTCCCTATTAAATATTCCACATAGATGGAAGAAGTATTATATTCGGTGCCATAACCAGTGTATATATATTTTATGTTTTTTTCAAAAGGATAGTAATCATCTATCGTAGTTGTAGGCTTAGTCAACTTTGAATTGTCAGCTTTAGGTGCTGTGCTACTTGGGTTATCTGAAATCGTACTTTTAATGGCTGATACTTTTTTAAAACCAGGTAGTAAAACAAATATAATAATAATTAATAAAACACGGATATTTTTTTTCATACAAGCTTATACCTCCTGTTTACCTTTTTATATAAATTCAAAATCACACTGATAGCATTCCCATTACTATTAGTTATTATAATACCTGATTTGCTAAATAAGGAAATATAAATTATATTCTCACAAGTATTATAAATAAGACGTATAATATAACATCAAATATTAAGGAGATAGATTATGCATAAACATAAAATTAATAGACATGAAGATGTAGGCCCAACTAATGTATATCCATGTTTTGTTAGCAGCAATTCACCTACATCTTTTAATCCTATAAGTGTATATCCGAGCATTGATAAAACTGTGGTTGTAGGTCCTTTCTCTAGTATTATAGGTGATGTTAAAATTTGCAAAGAAGTATTTATTGCGTGTAATGTAGCACTTAGAGCTGATGAAGGTACACCATTTTATATTGGATATAAAACTAATATTCAAGATGGAGTAATATTACATGGGTTAAAAAATATGAAATTTACTGTTGATAATAAAGGGTATTCTATTTATATAGGAAATGAAGTTAGTATTGCTCACGGAGCAATAATACATGGTCCATGTATTATTGGAGATAGAACTTTTATTGGATTTAACGTTATTGTTTTTAATTCTATTGTAGAAGAAGGTTGTTACATTGATTTGGGAGCGATTGTTACAGATGGAGTGCGAATCTCAGCTAATAGGTATGTTCCTGCTGGAGTTATAATAAATACTCAAGAAAAAGCTAATGCTTTAGGAATGGTATCACAAAGTAATGAGGAGTTCACAAAAGAAGTAATAAAATCAAATGTTGAACTTTCACAAGCTTATTCACTAAAATTTGGTGATACTAAATGTAGTTGTGGCATTTGTTGTAGTAGGGACACTTTTGAAAAGCTAGAAAATAAATAATAGTATATAAATTGTAGAATCAAAGACAAGCTATGTATATTATTAGATATCTGATATAATAGAAACAAAAGTCCGAATATTTTGAAAAGACCAGTATAATGATGGGGTAATCTTATTCAATGAAAAACAAATTTAAGACTGTTAACAGTACATTAGGTAATTATTCACATGATGAAGAGGAGGATTATTATGAAAATTCAATTCTATGGAGCAGCAAAAACTGTTACAGGTTCATGCCATATTTTACAGATAAATGGAAAGACGGTTTTGCTTGATTGTGGTTTATATCAGGGCAAAGGTGAAAAGGTATTTGCAAATGAGGAATTTGATTTTAATCCTAGAGATGTAGATTATGTGATTTTATCACATGCCCATATAGATCATAGTGGAAGAATACCACTACTTTATAAGATGGGATTTAAGGGAGAAATTTTATCAACTCAGGCGACAATGGATTTATGCAGTATTATGCTTCCTGACAGTGGTCATATTCATGAATCTGAGGTGGAGTGGAAAAATAAAAAAAGAAAACGTCAGGGATTAAAAACTTTAGAACCATTATATACAGTTAAATTGGCAGAACTTTCTCTTTCACTTTTTAGAGCATTTCCATATGATGAGATGATAGATATTTTTGATGGGTTAAAAATAAGATTTAGAGATGCAGGGCATCTTTTAGGTTCGGCAATTGTTGAATTATATATGACTGAAAAGGATCAAGAAGAAGTAAAACTTGTGTACAGTGGTGACTTGGGTAATATAAATAAGCCAATTTTAAAAGATTCAACCATTATTAAGCATACTGATTACTTGATAATTGAGACCACATACGGTAATAGAGTTCATCCTGAGATTCAGGAAGATTTAAAAGAGTTATTAAAAATAATTAAGGAGACCTTTGCAAGAGGGGGAAATGTCATTATACCTTCATTTGCAGTGGGGAGGACTCAGGAGATATTATATGAATTAAATAAGTATGTAGAAAATGAAGAATTGAAGGATGTTAAAGTTTATATTGACAGTCCGTTGGCTATTCAAGCAACAAAGGTATTTGAGAGTCATAATGAAGATTATGACACTGAAGCTAAAGAACTTGTAATGAAGGGAGAGTATCCTTTTAGATTTGATGGTTTGAGATTCTCGGTTTCCTCGAATGATTCAATGGAGATAAATAAAATAAAGAGTAATGTGATAGTTATATCTGCAAGTGGTATGTGTGATGCAGGTAGAATAAAACATCATCTTAAATATAATTTGTGGAGAGAAGAATCATCAATTGTTTTTGTAGGATATCAAGCAGAAGGGACGTTGGGACGAAATATAGTAGGTGGGGCAAAAACGGTTAAAATATTTGGAGAACAAATTGCGGTTAAAGCTCATATCTATAACCTAGAGGGATTATCTGGACACGCTGATAGAAATGGATTATTTAACTGGATAGAGGAATTTATTGATAAACCAAAGGAAATTCTGCTTGTTCATGGAGATAAAGAAGCACAGGATAGTTTTAAACAGTTATTGGATTCTAAGGGCTACAGTGCAAGAATTGTTGAAAGTGGAGAGGAATTCTATATAAATGAAGTTAATAAAATTAATAAAACTGATAAAATCGAAAAAACTTATGGGATCGATAAAGCTTATAAGACTTATAAAGCTGACAAAGCTGATGAAAATTTAAGAAAAAAATTGATAAAGGACATTAAATCAATAAATAATATTGAAGGTCTAGAAAAAGGAGATTTGCTTGATATTATAAAAGATATTATTTATAATTAAAAGGAATCTAACAATATTATAAAATGAAAATCATGTTTTAAAAAGTAATATTTGAACTTCAATTGATATATAATAAAAATGAAAGTCCTGAATTAATTCAAGACTTTTATTTTTTACATCTATTCTGTTTTATAAAGGAGAATAAATTATGAAAACGGCTTTAAAAGAAAGAAAGGATGTAGATAAGTCACTTACTTGGGATTTATCTTCACTATTCCAATCAGAGAAGCAGTATGATTTAGCGTTGAAAGGGTTAGAAGAACTTACTCTAGCAATAGAAAAAAACTATAAACGAAAGTTGAACAACGCTAGTATTATAAATGACTGTTTAGATAAAATGAGGGTTGTTATGGAGGGTGAAGATCTTATAGAGAATTATGCAAGTCTTCAAGTTTCTACAGATCAATCTAATGAAGAAAACCAAACTAGATATATAAAATCTATTAACGTATTAGCTGATTTAGAGAGCAGATTAAGTTTTGTAGAAAGCGAAATTAATGAGCTAGATGATAAAATAATAGATGAAGCAATTGAAAAGTCAAAAGAAAATGCCCATTATTTAAGTGAGATAAAAAGATTTAAGAAACATTCATTACATCCAGAAGTTGAAAAGGCATTATCTGCTTTGTCTGGAACATTAGATTCTTCTTATTCAACATATGAGACAACTAAATTAAGTGATATGGATTTTGAAAATTTTATTGTAGATGGAATCGAATATCCTCTTAGTTACGTACTTTTTGAAGATGAATGGGAATATGAGACTGATACTAAAATTAGAAGAGCCGCTTTTAAAGCGTTTTCCTTAAAACTCGGAGAATATAAACATACAGTAGCAGCACTTTATCAAACGCAGGTACAAAAGGAAAAAACAATAGCAACTCTTAGAGGATTTGATTCTGTTATAGATAGTTTATTGTTTCCTCAAGAGGTAGAGAGGGAATTATATGATAGACAAATAGATATAATTATGGAAAAGTTAGCACCACATATGAGAAAATATGCGAAACTGCTCCAAAAAATTCACAAGCTTGATGAAATGACCTTTGCAGATTTAAAGCTTGAAGTTGATCCAACCTATGAGCCAACCATATCTGTGGAGGAATCAAAGAAATATGTTGAGGGAGCATTATCAGTTTTAGGTGAAGATTATGTAGAGATGGTAAAAAAAGCTTATGATGAAAAATGGATTGACTTTGTTCAAAACAAAGGAAAATCAACAGGTGGTTTTTGTGCTACTCCTTATGGTAGTCATCCTCTAATTTTATTATCTTGGACCGAGAAAATGAAAGAAGCATTTGTACTTGCTCATGAATTAGGCCATGCAGGTCATTTTACGTTAATTAACAAAAATCAAAATATTTATAATGCTCAGCCCTCATTATATTTTATAGAAGCACCATCTACTATGAATGAGATGCTTATGTCAAATTATCTTATGAAAACAAATGATGAACCTAGATTTAAGAGATGGGTTTTATCTTCTATGATTAGCCGTACTTATTACCATAACTTTGTAACGCATTTATTAGAAGCAGCTTATCAAAGAGAAGTTTATAAAACAATAGATGCAGGTGGAAGTGTGCAAGCTACAAACCTTAATGAAATAAAGAAAGGTGTTCTTAAAAAATTCTGGGGAGATTCTGTGAAAATTGTTGATGGTGCAGAACTTACATGGATGAGACAGCCACATTATTATATGGGACTTTATCCATACACATATAGTGCTGGACTTACAATAGCTACGCAGGTAAGTAACAGAATTTTAAAAGAAGGAAGGCCGGCTGTAGATGACTGGAGAAAAGTATTAAAAGCAGGAGGCACTAAATCGCCAATAGAACTTGCTAAAATGGCAGGAGTAGATATAACAACTGACAAACCGCTATTAGATACTATAGAGTATATAGGAAATATAATTGACGAAATAATAAAGCTTACAGATGAGATGGAGTAATAATACAAATAGAACTAAAGGATTTAATAATATTAAATAATGAATAGAAAGTAATTGGAATATAAATAGAATAATATTAAAAGTAAAAAAGCTGTACTCTTGCTATGAGTATAGCTTTTTTACTTTTAATATTATTTTAAGAATTTTTTAATGTAAATTTAATCTTAAATATCTATAATGAGAGTGGTTTATTATTTAGTAGATGGTATGGAGGAGATAGTAAAAATGAATATGAAATTTTTTAGAATAATAAATAATTTAGCAAATAAAAACGTGATTTTAGATAATACAATGATTTTCTTTTCTCAATATGTACCTTATATATTTATGGCAGTTGTTGTAATAGCATTTATTTTAGGGATAAAACAAAAGAAATCCGAATATAGAAAAATAGCTGTTAGTACAGTTGTTATAACAGGTATAAATTTAATCATAAATTTAATCATTAGAAGTATGTTTTATGTGGACAGACCTTTTGTTCATAATAAGGTGAATTTATTATTGCCTCACGATACAGCCTCGTCCTTCCCAAGTAATCATGCTACTGGAACAATGAGTATAGCTTTAGGTTTAAAAAAATACAATAGAATACTAGGAATGATAATGACAATATTATCAATAATCGTAAGCTTTTCAAGAGTGTATGTTGGACACCACTATCCTATGGATATTATAGGAGCGTATATAATTGTTTTTACAACAAGCTACATTTATAACTTAAAATTAAGAAGTAAGGTAGAAAATTTATATGGAATAGTTGAAAAGAAAATAGCAATAAAATTAGGGCTTAAATCATTATACAAAGAAGATTAGTATTAAGCTTTTCATATACAAATTCAAATAGTTTGCCGCCACACCAAACTCATCTGCGGCATTTACAAGTGGTGACAAAAACTAATGTTACCCACCTTACTCCCTCTAATTTCTAGTTTATAAATAGTTTAACAATGATTTATTTATAGTTTACATTTTTGTTTTATACTGTGTTTATAGTAAGATAAGAAACATTGGGTGAAAAATAAAAATATGATTTTAGTAAAATAAAAATATTAAAAGAAATTTATAAGAATAATAATCTAATTAGATGGGAGCGTGTAATCGTGAAGGTAAAAACTCATGTTAAGATAGCGGAGTTAGCATTTAAGAATAATATAATAATTATGCCTAAAGGATTTTCTAAAATTATGTTTAATTTTGGACTTGTGATGATTGATCAAAGCTGGCAGGTTATAACACATCCACATTATATGAATAAATCTATAGGATATGTTCTTGAAAAGATAGAAAAGCTCCTTTTAGTTAAAAAATTTAATGGTTATCATTCGATGCAATTAGGAATAGTTGTTCATTATCTATGTGACTTTTGCTGCAATGCTCATATATCAGGAGCAGTTGGGAATATTCAATATCATTTAAAGTATGAACGAGACCTTCAAAGATATCTACTAGATAATTATGATAATTTAGGAGAGCAACTTAATAAGCCTTTAAATGATAAAGGTCATAGATTAAATAGCCTTGCTTTAATAAAAGCGTCAATTGAAAATGTTTTAGATGATTACATGGAAGGTGAGGCATCTTATTTACTGGATATTAAACAATGCGTTGAAATTACTTCTATGGTTTGCTCTAATGTTTTTGATTTTAATGTGAGTTTATCAAGAAATATTGTTTTTAAGGCGAAACAATTTCAAATATAAATTAACAAAACGATATGAAAACGTTAGTTTATTTATAGTATAATAAATGGAGCGAGGTGAATTATTTGACAATAAAAAAACGCTTATTTATTTCTAATTTTCTAATGATTGTCATACCTGCAATTATAGGTCTTATAATGGTAGGGGGTACAATGTTTGCAGTTATGGAGATAATGGGAACTCATGATCAAAACGAGAAATCATTTTATGATTCAAAACAAAAAACAGACATGCTTATACATAATTGGTCGCGCAGTATTAACATTAATCAAATGAAGGTGGATTTAGACAGCTTTAATGAAAAACATAGAGATAAGAAAATTTCATTATTCATTTATGAAGGTAAGAAATTGGTATATCCGTTATCGACTATTAAAAGTACTCCCATTTGGGATGCTGCTATTTCACAAAATGGTAGTCATACGTTTTTTATGGATAATATAGCTATCTATAAGGAAAACGTAGGTAAATACAGTATAATTTTAGAGGATACTAATTTCAGCTCGCGTAATAAGCAAGATGGTGGAGCATATGATAAGGTAGTGTTTAACTTAGTAGTAATAATGAGTTTGCTTATTATCGCTATTATATTGCTAACAAATAGATTTTTAACACGTTTTGTATTTAAGAGTATTATAGTACCGTTAGATACTTTAGTATATGGAGTGCGCCAAATTCGTGATGGTAATTTAGATTATAATATAGAGTATAATGAAAAAGATGAATTTGAAGGTATATGTTCTGATTTTAACGAAATGGCTCAGCGACTTTTAGATTCTGTAAATGCAAGGCAAAAGGATGAAGCTAATCGTAAAGAATTAATTGCTGGAATTTCCCATGATCTACGAACTCCATTAACATCTATAAAAGCCTATGTTGAGGGACTTGATACAGGAGTGGCATCTACTCCTGAAATTCAGAAACGTTACTTAGATACCATAAAGAATAAGACTGTTGATTTGGAACATATCGTAAGTCAATTGTTTTTGTTTTCTAAATTAGATATTGGAGAATTCCCTCTTTATCTGGAGAAAGCAGACATTGGTAAAGAATTGTCTAATATGATAGTTAATCTTAAAGAGGAATATAAGAAAAAGGGACTCATTATTACACTTATACAAAATGTTAAAGACATTTATGTTCAAGCAGATATTGTGCAGCTACGTAATGCTGTAATTAATATTTTAGAAAATAGTGTTAAATATAAAAATATAGAGCAATGCCAAATGAGAATTCTATGTGAGGCAGACGATAATAATGTGGAAATTAAATTAGAAGATAATGGATCGGGTGTCCCTGAGGAAGCACTTGAAAAATTATTTGATATTTTTTATCGAACAGATCCTTCTAGAAGTAATCCTAGTAAAGGTAGTGGATTAGGACTTTCTATAACAGCAAAAATCATAGAAAAGTTAGGTGGATCAATACGAGCAGAGAATATACCAGAAGGTGGACTTGCTATTATTATGATGCTCCCAAAATATACAGGAGGTAACAATGCTTAAAAAAATTCTGATTATTGAAGACGATAAATCTATTGCAGAGATTGAAAGAGATTTTTTAGAGATAAATGGGTTTGAAACCTTTATTGTAGCAGATGGAATAAAAGGTTTAAAATATGCATCCTCAGGAGAATATGATTTAATTTTACTTGATTTGATGCTGCCCAACATAAATGGATATGAAATTTGTAAGAAAATACGAGGAATAATTGATATTCCAATAATAATGGTAACTGCAAGAATTGAAGATATAGATAAAATAAGAGGTTTGGGATTAGGTGCTGATGACTATATTTCAAAACCTTTTTCTCCTACTGAGCTTGTTGCAAGAGTAAAAGCAAATTTAGCACAATATGAACGATTAAGAGGTAATGTATTCTTAGCTGAAGAAATACAAGTTGGTAATGTGAGAATTAATTCCAAAGCACATCGTGTATATGTAGATGATCATGAGATTGAGTTTAAGAATAAAGAGTATGAATTGCTCTTATTTCTTGTGACAAATGCAGATGTTGTTTTTAACAAAGAAATATTATATGAAAAAATTTGGGGAATGGATGCATATGGAGACAGTAAGACTGTTGCAGTTCATATTAATCGGTTAAGAGAAAAAATTGAAAAAGATCCATCTAACCCCATACATATTCAAACTGTATGGGGTGCTGGATATCGGTTTAAAGTATAAATCATATAGTAACACGATTTTGAAAATTATTAACATATAAAGTTATTTTGATTGTCGCTTTGGATTTTTTTATTAAATTACTTAGAAATAAAAAATATAAAATTGATAATTAGCCTAAATAAAAAGTAAATGTTAAACCTATGGTATAATTATCTTGGGGTGAGGTACGAATGATTACAATATTATCACCAGCGAAAAATTTAAAAATGGACAAGACAGTTAATACTAGTTTATTTACTAAGCCTATATTTATCAAGGAAGCAAGTAGCTTAATTAAGGAGCTTATAAAATATCCCCCGGAAGATTTGGAAGGGTTAATGAAAATAAATAGTAAACTTGCAGAGCAAAATTTTATGAGGCATATTACATGGGAAAAAGAACATGATTTATCAAATGGTAAACAAGCATTACTTGCATATGATGGTGCAGCATTTAAGGGATTAAATGGAGGTGATTTAAATCAGCAACAGCTATCTTTTGCTAATAAGCATTTAATAATATTATCCGGATTATATGGTGCACTTAGGCCACTTGATTTAATACAACCTTATAGGTTAGAGATGGGAATAAAGCTTAAAAATAAACGAGGTAATAACTTATATAATTTTTGGGGAAATAAGATTACTGCTTATATTAAAAAGGAATTAAAGACACAAAATGATAACATACTTATAAATTTAGCATCAAAGGAATATTCCTCGGTAATAGATATGAGCAAAATCAATGTAAATGCGATAACACCTGTGTTTAAAGATTATAAAAATGGAAATAATAAAGTTATAACTATTTACACAAAACGGGCAAGAGGATTAATGAGCCGGTTTATAATTGAAAATAGTATTAGTTTACCGGGTGATTTAAAAGAATTTAACGAAGAGGGGTATAGTTATAACAAATATCTATCTTCGGACGCGGAATTCGTATTTACTAGATAAATGTACTCATTGTGGTGAGAAAGGACGACTAATCAAATAATGATTAGTCGTCCTTTTAATTGTAATGTCTATTTCTAATCTATAATATGCATATTTAGTGGCATCATTAGATGCTTAACTAATATATTATATGCAATATCTCCGTCGCCTTGTTTAAGATAATGGAAAAATTGTTCATGCTCATCCAAAGTACTGTCAATACGACCAGTAAGAGAGAGAGCAGTTGATGTTGTTAATTGGATTAAATACATAAGCCTTTGAAATGTTTTACTAAATTCACTATTGTCTACATAATTAATTAATAAAAGATGAAACTTGTGGTCATAATCCATAAAAGATTTATGAGAGTCATTAGAATCTTTTGTTTTTTTCATACGTTCTAATAACTTACTCAGGGCTTTTATTAATTGCTGGCCTTTTTTACTTTCTATTTCACCTGCAATTACATGAGTACAAAATCCTTCTATTGCACATCTAATTTGAATTGATTCTAACATATCCTTTTCATTGAGTTGTCTTATCATAAATCCCTTGCTTGGAATAATTGTAATATATCCATCTTGGCTAAGGCATTGAAGAGACTCTCTCATAGGAGTTCTTGAAATACCTAATTCTGCCGCTAGTTTTGTTTCCGAGTATAGGACATTAGTATTAAGTTTCTTTGTGAGAATTTGATCTTTCACATAGTTATAAGTCTGAGCTTGTAATGAACTTTTTGTATCAATATTTAAATTAGCCATAGTCTGCACTCCCCTATGTTACTATCATATACTAAAAAATATTTAAGGTCAATAAAAAACGCTTGACAGTGTACAGGTATACCGGTATACTGGAAATAAGAAAATAAATAGTATTAAAAATTAAATTTTAAGGAGGAAATATTATGAACTCATATAAAATGGGAGACTTAAAAGTAATCGATTTAACAAAGGTGTTAGATCCTAAAACAGAAAGTAGAAGATGTGGACTTACTAGATTTAACACAGGTGGACCAATCCCAGATTTTCATACAATTATGGATTTAACTAGTCATTTAGGAACTCATGTCGAGTGCCCATATCATCACAATGATAATTGGTCAGATGTAGAGTCACTTCCAATTACTACATTTATGGGAAGAGCGATTTACGTTAACATCACACATATGAAACCTAATGAAAAAATTAAAAGCATTGATTTAGAAAAGGCTTGCGGTGATAGAATTAAAAAAGGCGATATAGTAATCTTAGATTCACCTATGAAACTTGCTCCATTTACACCAGCATCAAATACAGAAGATGACAAAAGACTATTTATTTGCCGCGAGACTGCTCAGTGGTTGAAAGAAAAAGGAGTAAAATGTGTTGGTTTTGGCGACGGTGTATCAATTGAAAGCAATAATGAAGATGTAAAAGCTTTTCATGATGTATTGATGGAAGTAAATGTTGTATTTTTAGAAGTGTTAAAGAATCTGGAAGAATTATCTGTAGATACATTCTTTATGTCATATTCTCCACTACCGATTATTGGTTTGGATTCATGTCCAATTCGTGCATATGCAATTGAAGGGTTAATAGAATTTTCTAAATAAGATAGTGTTAACACTATCCTAAATAAAGAGAGGGTGCAAATATGAAAATAGCGATAATCGGTGCAGGGGCTATGGGGTCAATCTATGGTGGTTATTTATCAAAACATAATGAAGTTTATTTGGTAGATAATAATCAAGAGCTTGTAGATACAATAAATAAAGACGGATTAAAACTTGAGGAAAATGGCTCAGATGTATTATATAGGCCAAAAGCAGTTAAATCAACTGACGGAATTGGAAAAGTGGATTTAATTATTTTATTTGTTAAATCCTTATATTCAAGGGTAGCACTACAAGAAAATAAAGGAATAATTGATAGTAACACTTATGTTATGACACTTCAAAATGGAGCAGGTCATGAGGATATTTTATCAGAAGTAGTACCAATTGAACGTATTATTATTGGTACAACAGAGGATAATGGAGCAATTATTAAACTAGGACATGTTAGACATGGTGGAACTGGAAGAACGAATATAGGTATGCTTGCTGATGACAAAAATGACATGCTTAATGCATTAAAAAAATGTTTTGACGAATGTGGGTTTGAAACAATAGTTCAGGGCAATATTCAAAAATTAATATGGGATAAGTTATTCACCAATGTATCACTTAGTGCAGTTACGGGTGTATTGCAAGTTAAGATGGGATTTATTGCTGCAAATAAAAGTGCATGGAATTTGACAAAGCAATTAGTAAAAGAAGCAATTGTAGTATCGAAGGCAATGGGACTTGTATTTGATGAAAAAACAGTGCTAGCAAAGGTTAAGAAAGCATCAGAGGATTCTCCTAATGGATGTACGTCTATTTATACAGACTTAAATAATGGACGACTAACGGAGGTAGATACAATAAGTGGCTCAGTGGTTTCTGCTGCTAAAAAGTATGGAGTAGAGGTTCCATCTCATGTGTTTATAGTGAATATGGTTCACGCTATGGAGCAACGAAACAACTAAAAAATTATGTAATTAATATTTAAACAATTAAAAAAATGGGAGGTTTAATATGATATTTTCATCTATTTATTCAAAGGATGATGTTACGAAGTATCCAGTAGCTATTCAAACGGCTATTAAATATCTAAAAGAAAACGATTTTACGACTATGGAAGTAGGAGCTTATGATATTCAGGGAAAGGATATTTACGCACAGGTATTTGATGTACAGACAGAACCAATTGAAAAGAAAAGACCAGAGGTGCATGAAAAGTATATAGATGTTCAGTTCATTGCTTCTGGAAAAGAAAGATTGGGATTTACTCCTGATATGGGTAAATATGAAGTTGATGAGAGAATAGACAATAGAGATTTAATATTTTATAAGGAAGTTGAAAATGAAGGATTTATAGAAGCTACGCCAGGATGTTATTGCATTTTCTTTCCTAGCGATGTGCATAGACCAGGAGTAATGTTAGAAAAATCTATGATTGTGAGAAAAGTTGTTGTAAAGGTAAAAGTAGTATTGATATAGTAAAAAGATATATTATTTTATTGATTTATGTAAAATGAAATCGGTTTAATAATCAAACCTACAAATTTAATCATACTTTTTACAGGGGATACTTTTATTTATTAAAAAAAAGGGGATGTAGATATGAGTCAAAATACAAAAACACTTTCAAATATTCCATGCCAGCGTTGGTTTCGTATTATTCCACCAATCATTATTGTTTATATTGTAGGTTTTATGGATCGTACTAATATAAGTTTTGCGATAGCAGGAGGAATGAGCAAAGAGCTTGGAATGACTGCAAGTATATCAGGACTTGCTGCAGGTATATTTTTTATAGGATTTCTTTTTCTTCAAGTTCCAGGAGGATTACTTGCAGAACGTAAGAGTGGTAGGAAACTTATAACTTATGTAGTTATAGTATGGGGTATTATAGCCACGCTTGGTGGGTTTGTTCATAATGTAAATCAATTACTTATAATACGTTTTTTATTAGGAGTTTCAGAAGGCTGTGTTTTACCATGTTTGCTTACAATGCTAAGTCATTGGTTTCCTAATGAGGAAATTGGAAGGGCAAATGCTCTTTGTATAATGAATGTACCAATAGCATCTATTATAACAGGACCACTTTCTGGATTTATTTTAGCTAGCTATAGTTGGAGATATGTTTTTATAATAGAAGGAATATTATCCTTATCGGTATTGTTTGTATGGCTTCCAATGATAAGTGATAGACCAGATGATGCTAAATGGATTTCAAAAGAAGAAAAAGATTATATAAATCACAAAATGCTAGAACAACAAGAAAGTGTAAAAGGAAAAATATCAGAAAAAGTCGGGTTTAAAGATGTATTCCAAAGCAAAAATATGTGGAAGCTTGTACTATTAAATCTATTTTATCAAACTGGAATATATGGATTTTCATTATGGTTGCCTACAACTCTTAAAAATCTAACTAATTCAGGAATGGCTATGGTTGGTATTTTATCTATATTTCCATATATAGGAACTATAATCGGATTGTATGTATTTGCTAATCTCTCAGATAAAAGTAAAAATAGAAAAAAATATATAATTATACCTATATTAAGTTTTGCTTTATGTTTATATTTATCTGTTCTATTTAAACAACATATGTGGGTTTCGTTTGCATTTTTGGTTGGTTGTGGAGTGTTTCTACAGGCAGCAGCAGGAGTGTTCTGGACAATACCACCAACTTTATTTAGTGGTGATATGGCAGCGGCTTCTCGTGGTATTATAAATGCTTTAGGGAATTTAGGTGGTTTTTTAGGACCATATATAGTAGGTTGGTTTATTCAAAAATACAACTATGATTTTGCAATATACTTTCTAGTATGTTCATTAATAACAGCGGCTTTAATTACTTTAACTTTACCTAAAAATTTATGTGGAACTACTAAAATAAACAATCAAGAATCAGTTGCAAATGCAAAAGTTTAATAAATGCTTAAATGTAAAAGTCAATGGAATTAACATGTTCTAAAAAAGATATAAAAATAATCACAATAAAATAAAAGGGATTCCCAAATTATAATGGGAATCCCTTAAAACATATCTAGATTAAATTATATTTTTTCTTTCTTTTGCAACATATAATAGGCATATGAAAATAATAACTAATGAAATGATTAGTGTAGTGATAATTCCATAATATTGACCTGCAAAACCACTTGAGGAAACATGTTTGATGAGTATACCTAAATAAGCCCAAAATATAACTATACCATACGGAATATCCTTATTTTTTAATGTTGTAGCCATGCCAATAATAAGACCAACTAATAGAATAACTATTGTTAAGATCTGCTCAGATAAGCCCCCAGGGTTCCACCCTAAACTAACAAGTAGTGCGGCTACATTAGCTATCGTTGCTACAGTAATCCAACCGAAATAAACGCTAAAAGGAAGTTTTACAATTAATTTTTCCTTTGAAGTTAATTCTATGGAATTTAGTTTGCCATTGATTTTAATTAAGCAAACAAGTAGTATTATCATTAAAATCATGGAAAGTGGAATAATTTTATACTGCCAGCTAAATATCCATGCAGTATTTGTTAGTGAAGATATAATAAAATAGCCGCCAATAAGCTTAACAATATCTTTAGTATTAGTTCCTTTAAAAAGCCCCAGTTGATAAACTACGAATCCAGCAAGTAACAAGTATATTATTCCCCATATTACAAATGTAACGCCAGCAGGTGCAAATAGATTAGGATATGAATCAGAAACTCCACCAGTTGTTATACCGTTAATTGGTAAAATATTTGCTAATGCATTAACAGTAACCATGAGAATAAAACTAAGCACAGTAAAAGTTTTTAGGACTTTTATTCCTCTTTCTTGTGACATTATTCAATCACCCTTCTTTTTTATATTATTATTTAAGATTCTATTCATTATATAAAGTATTCAACCAAAGAGAATTATATATTCAAAAGGAGAAATTATTTTTAATAATTGCTTGATTTACTGATCAAAATATAGGATGATATATAAGATTATAGAATTACGGTTACATAACTTGAAGTAGTGAATACTATGGAAAAGATAGATATAAATAATAGTACATCGAGGGGTGATATAAGTTGAAATTGTTTATTGAAAAAAAGTGGAAATATTTTTTATTACTTATTCCCATAATAATTATAATAGTAATTGTAGCATATACAAATGATTATTATAGAGCTATGCCGGAAGCCCAAATTATGCTGCACTCAAATGATAAGGTTGAATATAAAGGTTCGCCTTGGATTGAATATACCGCTAAAAACAAAATAATTACGAAAGGTCTAATTATTTATCCGGGTGGGAAGGTTGCACCTCAGGCTTATGCACCTTTAGCTGTAAAATTAGCGGAGTCTGGGTTTAAAGTTGTAATTGTACCAATGCCATTGAAGCTTGCTGTACTTTCTCCTAATAAGGCTGAAAAGGTAATAGAAAAATATCCACAAATTAAGCAGTGGTATATTGCTGGTCATTCACTTGGTGGGGTTATGGCTGCACAATTTGCATACAAAAACCAAGACCAAATTAATGGCTTAATACTTTTAGCATCATATCCACAGAAAAGTAGCAATCTGTCATCAAGTGATATAAAAGTTTTGTCAATGTATGGGACTAAAGATGGATTTGTTGGAAAGCATAAGATTGATGATTCTAAAAAACTATTGCCTAAAAGTACAAAATGGATTGCTATTAAGGGAGGTAATCATTCACAGAATGGTTGGTATGGATTCCAAAAGGGTGACAACACAGCTACAATAACAAGAGACGAGCAGCAAAATATTATAGCTAAATTTATAGTTGAATTTATAAGTGAAAATTAGGGAGTGAATAACAAACATATTAGAATGTTAGTTATTAATAATAAAGTTAAAGGATGGAGTAAAATTCATGAAAAATAAAAAATTTTCTATAGGGACGATATTTTTTACTGTATTTTTAGATCTATTGGGATTAGGTATTATAATTCCAATATTACCTGCACTTCTACTTGATCCAATACATGGTATATTAAAAATGACATATTCTTTCTCAACTAGAACTTTATTGTACGGTTTTCTGATAGCCGCTTATCCATTAGCGCAGTTCTTTGGTGCACCAATTTTGGGTTCTCTTGCTGATCAAAAGGGTAGAAAAAAATTGTTACTGTTATCTTTAGTTGGTACAGTTGGTGGTTATGCAATTTTTATAATAGGCATACTCACGTCTAATCTTTATCTTTTATTCTTAGGAAGAATTGTTGACGGATTTACAGGAGGAAATATATCTATAGCTCAGTCCGCAATTGCTGATGTAAGCACACCAGAAACAAAATCTAGAAACTTTGGTTTAATTGGAATGGCTTTTGGGTTAGGTTTTATTATAGGACCATATATTGGTGGGAAGCTTTCTGATTCATTAATAGTTAGCTGGTTCACTTATGCAACACCGTTTTATCTTACAATACTACTCGCAATTATTAATGTGGTTTTAGTAGCTTTGAATTTTCCTGAAACATTAGTAATTAAAAGAGCAGTTAAAGTTAATCTATTTACAGGCTTCACAAATATTAAAAAAGCTTTTACTTTTAAAGATTTAAGAGTAATGTTTTTAGTGGTATTTTTGTTAACAGTAGGATTTAATTTTTTCACACAGTTTTTCCAAGTATTTTTGTATGGAAAGTTTAAATTTACTCAATCTCAAGTTGGCGATTTTTTTGCTTATATGGGTATTTGGATAGCTATTGCACAAGGGGCGGTTTTAAGACCACTTTCAAAAAAATTTAAGCCAGCTAAAATACTTAGCTACTCAATAATTTTATTAGCAATAAGTTTTCCGTTTTTATTAATACCTCATCAAAGGGTATGGCTATATTTAATAGTTCCATTTATAGCAATATTTCAAGGGCTTAACCAACCTAATGGAACAGCTATTATTTCTAATTTGGTAGATAGCACAAAACAAGGTGAAATTCTTGGAATTAATCAATCTATCTCATCATTAGCACAAGCTTTGCCACCTATTATTGCGGGTTTTGTAACAGCAGTAAGTATTAATCTTCCAACTTGGTTTGCTGCAGGATCTACATTACTTGCTTGGATAATATTTAAATGCTTCTTCAAGGGAGAAAAAAATGTCTGAGTATATTATTACAATAATAGTTGGCATATGGAATACTTTATATAAATAAGTTGTGTTTAGGCAAATTATCGGTATAATTTTATACAAGGAAGATAATTATGAGAATGTGGCAGTAAAAATCTAGAAAACAGTAGATAGGGGTGATACCATGAAAAACATAATAGAAGTTAAGAATTTTGTAAAGAAGTATGATAAATTTACAGCAGTAGATAATGTGACCTTTGAGGTAGAAGAAGGAAGCATATTTGCATTTTTAGGACCAAATGGAGCAGGTAAAAGTACAACCATCAACACACTTTGTACCATATTCGATAAGACATCAGGAACCCTTACTATTGACGGAAAAGATGTATCACATGAAAAGGATGCAGTTAGAGGTGTGATCGGTGTTGTTTTTCAGGAATCGACATTGGATAATAAAATGACAGTTCTTGAGAATTTAATTATGCATTGTCATTTTTATGCTATTCCCAAAAGTGAAGTAGATGAGCGTATCCAATTTGTTTTAAAGTTAGTGGATTTATTGGATTGGAAAAAAGCAATGGTAAGTAGTCTGTCTGGAGGTATGAAAAGGCGCGTGGAAATAGCGAGATCATTACTGCACTACCCTAAAGTACTATTCTTAGATGAACCAACTACAGGGCTTGATCCTCAAACAAGAGCTCACATGTGGGAATATATTGTAAAACTTCAAAAGGAAAAAAATATTACCATCTTTTTAACAACGCATTACATGGAGGAAGCCGAAATCTGTAGTAAAGTCGCAATTATGGATGGAGGAAAAATCGTTGCAATGGACACACCATATCGTCTGAAACAACAATATACAAAAGATATGGCAAACATTTCAACTAAAGATGAGCAAGGGTTAGAGGAATTACTAGACAAGGAAGGGTTTAAATACATGAAAAAAACCAATTATTATTCAATTGAGGTTGATAGTATACCAAACCTATTGGATATATTAAGTCAGCAGAAAGAGCAAATAACAGATTTGGAAGTTAAAAAAGGTACATTGAATGATGTATTCTTAGAAATTACTGGAAAAGATATAAGAAAGTGAGGAATTTATGGATATTATAGTAGCTTTATGGTTTAGAAATATTAAAATTTTCGCTCGGAATCGTGTTCAGCTTGTTTTCACGATTATCATGCCATTCTTCTTTTTATATGTGTTTAGTGCGATATTTAAAAATGATACTATTCAAAACCCAGTAAATTATATGCTGGCAGGAATTGTAATAACCACTGTATTTCAAACGTCACTTACTATCGCCACTAGTACAATTGAAGATATTGTTTCGGGATTTATGAAGGAAGTGTTAGTAAGTCCGGTTAAGAGAATTCAGATTGCTGCAGGTCAGCTATTATCAGCAGCGACAATAGCAACTATGCAGGGAATCATTATTTTATTTATTGGTTATTTTATAGGCCTTAAATTTACGTCATTTATAACACCATTTGAGGTAATTGCTGTGATGATTGTGGTTGGTCTTGTTTTTTCGGGGTTAGGGTTGTTTTTAGCTACATTGGTTAAGGATTCACAAACATTTCAAATTGTGGTAACTGCTATTACAATGCCACTCACGTTTCTTTGTGGTGCATATATTCCACTTTCACTGTTACCAAAAGTATTGCAATATGTTGCATATTTTAATCCAATGACATATACAACAGCGTTTTTTAGAACTATTATACTGGAAAAGACTAATTTAACAACGAATCAATTGATAGCAGAGCAACTTGCTTTTAAAATAGGGAATTTTGTAATTACACCAATTATCAGCATGGTGATCGTACTCATTTTTGGAATGATATTTTTACTATTATCAACTTTTGTTTTCTCAAAGGTGGATTTTTCAAAAATTAATCGCTCAAAAAGTAAAGAGGCTGATATATTTAGTTAGAGTTAGAAAAAATAGAGTTATAGGATATGTGTTTATCCTATAACTCTATTTTTCTAATAAATACTAATAATTAATAAATAAGTTACAATATATCATCCCTTAGGCTATTGAAGTAGCTTCATCTTCAGTTATATTGTCTTGTTTTGGTTTTATTGATATGCTAGAAATTACAAAAGCTAGTAAAGTAGGAATAAGCCATGAAAATCCAGCATTAGCTAGAGGAATAAATTTAATGAATCCAATGCTACCAGCATATACACCATTTATAGTATCTAAAATACTTATAATAAGGGTTGTGTATATAGTTATAGCAACAACTTTATTACTTTTTACTTTATCACCAAGTAATGTAATAACTATTAGAACAATTACAATTGGATATAAAATTTGTAAAACAGGACCAGCAAATATAACTATGCTATCAACGTTATTCGTAGCTATTAATCCACTTACTACAGCCATAATAATAGCAGTGGTTTTGTAAGATAATTTATTTCTTGAAAGCTTAGTAAAAAATTCAGCTCCGCTTGCAAGTAGGCCAATAGCGGTTGTTAGGCATGCAAGTGCAACACATAAACTAAGAATGACTGAACCGATACTTCCAAGATCTAACTTGACAATTTGCGTAACTAAATCGGTTCTTGCAATGCTTTTGGTAAACAAAGTACTTGACTGCGTTCCAAGATACATAAGCCCACCATATACAAAGGCTAAACCAGTTACGGCCACTAGTGCTGATTTTATTGTCATCTTCATTATATCTTTTGCATTTTTATAACCTTTTGCTTTAACAGATGAAATAATTATTCCCGCAAATATAACAGAAGCCATAACATCCATGGTTTGATAACCTTCTATTAAAGCTTTTGAAAATCCGTTTTTGTAAGATGTGTTTACAATTGGACCAATAGGATCTATTATTCCTTTAAATATAATTATAGCGAGCATTAATAAAAGTGCTGGTGTAAGTATTTTACCAATATTATCAATTATTGAAGAAGGTTTAAGTACAAATGCAAGCACTACTAAAAAATAAAATATAACTATTATATTTTGTGATACAGATGGAAACAAAGGATGTATTCCAAGTTCGAAAGTTGTTGCAGCAGTTCTTGGAATTGCTAGTAATGGACCAATAACAAGAATTAACGCCACACTTGTTATTACAGCAAATTTTTCACCTACTCTATTTGCCATTTTATCGTAAGTACCATTAATCTTAGCACAAGCAATTATTCCAATTAGTGGAAGACCGACCCCAGTAATTAGGAAGCCTATAATAGATGTAAAATATGCACTTCCTGCTGCTTTCCCAAGAAATGGTGGGAAAATTAGGTTGCCAGCACCGAAAAACATTGCGAATAGTGCAAAACCTATAATTAGGGAATGTTTTGTTGAATTCTTCATTATGTATACCTCCTGATTAATTTATTTATGTCATTTAAAACTAACGTTGTTTGAAAAAGTTATTAATGAATAATATGAAAATTAAAATCTTCATATTATTTGCTATTTACAAAAAAATAGGTAATGATTGGGAATACATTAATTATCAATGTGAGAGGCTTCTTTAGCTAACTTAAATTTAATATAATATATAGTATACCACAAATATATAATGAAGTTTGAAGATGAAGCAATATTCATATTTGTTAATAATTTGAATTAAAAGAATTTTCAATTGGACAAGATTTATGATGTGATTAAAAATTATTTTATCATATTAATATCGCTATGTGCATTATTAAGTTTGACACGAGTATGTATCTGCTTTATAATTTAATGAAGATAAATAATAAACTATGTTATTGGTAAAAATAGTAAAAGAATAAGGGAGAGAAGAATAAATTGATGAATATTATTAAAACGGCAATTTTGACTATATTAATATCATTTGCATCAGGATTATTGCTTGATTATTATAAGAATTTAGGATCTAGAATATTATGCAATATACGAAAAGGTAAACCTACCAAAACGGATAGTGAAGAAAATTGTGGGTATGTTGTTACGGTTAAGAACCCCTCAAATAGAACAATTCATGAGTTAACTATAAATATAGGATCAAAAACTAAGTTAAGGAGTAAAAATGCTAAAATTACAAGAGGGTTAAAATTTGATTCCACAGTAAATGATAGCACTCTAGAGGTTTACATTCCATTTATTGGTAAGGGCGATGAGTTTTCAGTTACAGTATATTTAGAAGACCAAGATAATAAGCCTGTGATTGTAATTAAATCACCAGAAAACTTTAAGGAAATATACTCTGGAGAAGAAAATGGAATTCTAGCATTATTGTTTAATATACCAACAAATATAAAACACCTAATACTTAAGAAAACGAAAAAAGCTCAAGAGGTACCTCCTGTTGATAAAGAGGATTTTACAGCAGTCATGAGTAAGGTAACAGATGATAAACAAACAATAAATAAAAATAATAGAGAAGTGTTTCCTGAAAATAAGAAACTTAGAATGAAAAAAAAGAAACTAGTAATTATTTTAGCAATTATTTTAGTTATGATCGTTGGAGTTTCTGGCGAAGTTTATTCTAAGATGAACTCTAAAAACGAAACTACACCTACTGTGAAAACAGTTGCTCCCAAACAGTCCACTGGTACAAATAGTTCAACAGAGAAATCAACTGGAAATACCAGTACTAAAAAGTCAACGAAAACCGATAGTACAAAGGTAACAACACCTGATAAAACAACAAAAGAATCAGGCACACCAACAACGAAAACAACAACACCAACAACACCATCAACAACACCAACACCAGAAACACCAACAACCAAAACACCAACAACACCGAAGGCAGGGGCGACAGATGGAACGAAAGCAACTACACCAACGAAAGATTCAGGATCTACAACAACACCACCGACTGGTTCAGATACAACTACACCAGCGAAAGATTCAGGGACTACAACTACGCCTCCAGCTACAACTACAACTACACCTACGACTAAAACAACAACAGGTAATTAATTTATCAGTAACACTTTTAAAATATATCCAATTATACTCAATATAAATAAAGTAAAAGTTTAAGACTTAAGACTATGTTTCTCTTTAAGTAAACAGATTATAAAGAGAAACATATTTTTTTATCTAAAGATTAATAATACAATAAGTCGAAAATTTGTTATTATAGGTAAATATACTTAAATTATGTTGAATAATGTAAAAAATAAGTGTAAAATCATAATTAAGTAAATATTGATAATAGCATACTTGCTGAAAAGTGAGGGCGCAAAGCTATGGGTCTAAAGAAAATTATTTTTCCATGATCGCCAGGTTTCCAAAATATAGTTATAAAAATTAATTTATATATATGTTTGTATTTTGGTGTCTTAAATAAAAAGGCACTTTTTTATTTTTTGAAAAACATAGTATTAATGTTGACGTATATACTATTTGGATAAAGTTATTAGAAATTTTCTTATATTTTAAAAGGGAAGTGTATAAAAATGAATAACAGTTTTAATAAAATTTTAGAGCCTTTTTATATTGGTGGAGTTAAGATACGTAATAGAATTGCAATGGCACCAATGACAACTCTTTATGCAGGTCATGATGGACAAGTAACACAGCAATTGGTGGAGTACTATGCTGCAAGAGCGAGAGGTGGAACAGGAATGGTAACCGTTGAAGGAGCTTATGTAAATGAAACTGGTCTTCAAATTCCTGCATCTATTAATATTTGCGATGACAAATTTATTTCTGGACTATCTAGAGTAGCAGATGAGATAAAGGATAATGGTGCGGTAGCTGTACTACAACTTATTCATTCTGGAATTCAAGCCTGGGTAGAACAGTCGGTGGGACCTAGTGAAATAGGGAGAATTGATGGTAAACCAATATCTACAGAGAGTACACCAAGGGCACTTACTGCAAAAGAAACAGCACAGTTTGTGAATGATTTTGCGCAGGCAGCAAGAAGAGCTAAAATGGCAGGCTTTGATATGGTACAAGTCCATGGAACACATGGATATTTAATTATGCAATTTTTGTCGCCTAAAACTAATAAAAGAATTGACAACTATGGTGAAAACAGGGACTTGTTTGCATTAGAAATTGTAAGAGCAATAAAAGAAAAATGTGGGAATAGTTACCCTGTAGTTTTTAGATTATGTGCAGATGAGTCATTAGGAGATTCTAATGTAAAAGGTGGAATAACAATAGACGATGCTAAACTTACGGCTAAAGCTTTAGAAGCTGCTGGAGTAGATGCTTTTGAAGTAACCGGTGGATCAGATGATGTAATTGATCTTTATGTACCGTCGGCATATGTGCTAGATGGAAGGGAAGGTATATTTAAACAATATGCAAAAGAAATAAAGAAAGTAGTAAATGTGCCAGTTATAACTGGAGGTGGAGTAAATACGCCTGAAGTCGTAGAGGCTATAATTGAAGACGGCGGCGCTGATGCAGTATTTATTGGGAGACAGCTTATAGCTGATCCTGAGTGGGTGAATAAAGTTTCAGATAGTAAACCAGAAGATATTAGACCATGTGTAAAGTGTGTTGAATGTGGGGGTAGAATCGTATTTATGAAAGATATGAGATGCTCCATTAACCCACTTAGTGGTAGAGAGTGGAAATACTTAAATGAGAAAGAGATACCATATGCAAGAGATAAAAAGAAAGTAATTGTAATAGGCGCTGGGCCAGCAGGACTAGAAGCAGCAAGAACCGCAGCGCTAAGGGGTCATGATGTTACAATTGTTGAAAAAAGCAATCAATTAGGAGGTACAATAAATGTTGCTGCGGTTCCAAGTTTTAAAGGCAAATTTGGGGAGCTTATGGGTTGGTATTTAAAACAATTAGGTGATTTAAAAATAAATATTATATTAGATAAAAAAGCTGATATAGAATTGATAAAAGAAATTAATGCTGATGTTGTAATTGTTACAACAGGGTCAGAAGAAGTAATACCTGATATAACTGGTATTGAGAATTCAGTGTTATCAACAGATGTATTATTGAAAAAAGTGGCAGTAGGAAAAAGAGTAATTGTTATTGGTGGTGGATTTGTTGGTACAGAGGTAGCACTTTATTTAGCAAAACAGCATAAAGAAGTAATTGTATTTGAAGCGTCTGCAAATCCTGGCTTTGAAGTGTCTAGGGTAGCACTTTTAAGAAAAGGCGGATTATTTCAAAAGTATGGCGTTAAATATAATTTAAACACACCTGTAATTGATATATATGAAGATAAAGTATTAACTATCGGGAATTTAGGAAAAAAGATTTATACCGAGGCAAATACAATTGTTAATGCTGTGGGAAGAAAATCTGTTGTGGATGAGAAAATAACAGAATATTTAAAAGCAGAAGGAATAAAATATTTTATTCTAGGAGATGCAAAAAAAGTAGGAAAAGTGACAAATGCATTGCATGAGGCTTTTCAGGCGGCTATGTCAATATAATATATATAAAATAGGAGATGTTAGTATTATTAAATTAGTAGAATTAGAAGGGTTTAAGTCAGGAGCGGAGTTTCAGGTTAATCAAGTACCAGGTGGAGCTATATATTTTGTAATGGAAGGGGAAACAATTACTTGGAAGTTAGCCTCAAATATTTTTGATATTAAAATGTTACAAATTGGATCGAAAATTTTAGAATCTAGTGCAGAGCGGCAGTGCATGAGGGCAAAGAAAACTATGACTTCCAATATACACAATAATAAATATGGAATTCATATAGCAGTTACAGCAACTCCAATAATAAATGAAAATAATGAAATTATAGGTGCTGTTTCTATAGCAATTCCTATTGTACAGCCAGTTATAGCGAGCTTTTCACATTTTGCGCCTATTATGGTAGAAATGTTTCCAGAAGGAGTATTTTTATATATTTCAGATTTTGAAAAAGTCATAAGTAGGCAGCCATCAGAAAAATTTGATATGCCAAGTGTGAAAGTTGGAGACTTGCTGGGCGCAAATAGTACAGGCTTATTAGCGATGAAAACAAAAGAACTATCAATTCAAACAGATGATGGTAAGTTATTTGGATTTCCCATATTAGTAATGAGTTATCCATTATTTGATAAAGATGATAATAATGTTGTTGTAGGATCTTTGGGGATTATAGTACCAAAATCAGCAGCTAAAAAAATACGGGATGCATCAAATGATTTAAGTGAAGGTTTAATGTCAATATCTGCAGCGGTTCAGCAACTTACTGCAATGGCATCAGAAATTCATTCAAGTGAGTTAGAATTGAGTAGAGGGATAAATAAGATTAATGCAATATCAGAAGAAATTGGTGAGATATCTATTTTTATTAAAGAGATATCTGGAAGAACAAATATATTAGGACTAAATGCTTCTATTGAAGCTGCAAGAGCAGGTGAAGTAGGTCGTGGGTTCACCATTGTAGCTAATGAAATACGAAGACTTTCAGAACAAACAAAAGGTACTGTGCCAAAGATAAAAGAGTTTACAGATAATATTAAAGTGGCAACTAATGAAACAATCAAGAAGTGCGACATAACACTGGCCTCTAGTCAAGAACAAGCTTCTGCAGCGCAAGAAATTACAGCAAGTATAGAAGAGTTAACGGCTTTGTCACAAAGCTTAAATGAAATAGCTAAAGATTTATAGTTAATAATTTATTCAGTGATTACCACTAAAAAATTAGGTCTATATAATATTTTAATATATTCGATAACTATAATATACGAAAATTAATCATTATATGTGAAAAGAAATATTGGTATAAAACATAATGATTATAGTTTTAGAAATAGTTAAAGGGGTAGATGTAATTATGAAAGAGGTAAAAGTTTTAATTGTTGATGATTCACCTTTCCAAATAGCATTATTAACAGACGTACTCACAGAAAGTGGATTTGAGGTAGTTGGTGAAGCAAAATCTTTAAAAGAAGTTATTGATGCAGTTACAAGAGTTAGACCAGATTTAGTAACAATGGATATGACTCTTCCAGGAACAGATGGATTTGAATGTACGAGAGCCATCCATAAAATTGATAAAGATATCAAAGTTATAATTGTTAGTTCGATGATGGATGAAGAACTTATAAGAAAAGCAAAAAAAACTCATGTGTGTGGGTATATTCAAAAACCAGTTGATTCAGAAGAATTATCTTTATTAATAAATAGAGTTATGGCAGATGAAGAATTGTATTTAGAACTTGAGAAATTATATTCTGATGTATTTAAAGAGGCAATATTAAATATTTTTAATAAACTTACAAAGACGGTGCCAGAAATTACAGATGAAAGTAATGATAATATTGCTATACATAGCGAAGGCATATCAATAGTTATGGGGATTACAGGTAAATATTCAGGTAGACTAATTTTGGATATGGCCTATAATACGGCTAAAAGCCTTGCAACGATATTATTAAAAAGAGATCCTAAAAACGATGAAGAGTTACTTAATGTTATGTCAGAAATAGCCAATATGTTTGCAGGAAATGCATGCTCAATGATAAATAAGAAAAACAAATTGTTTGGGCTAAGAGTTGCACCACCAACTATATTTCATGGTGAGTCAATAAATATATCAAAGGCTGAACTAGAGAATACATTTTCTGCTATTGTGAAATCTCAATTTGGAAATATGACAATAAACATAGGGTTTAATAGAGGTGAAGGTGAATGGATGTCAATTATATAAATCCAGTTTTAGAATCATTTAATATTATATTACCACAGCTGGGATTAAATGATATTAAAAAGAATGGAATTAGTGTAAAGGGTAAATATATAAAAAGCAAAGGCGTTGTGATTATTATTGGAATCATTGGAGATGTTAAAGGCAATATCATTTATGGTATGAGTGTTGACACTGCAAAAAAAATTGCCTCAATAATGATGATGGGCACCCCTGTAGACATCTTTGATGAGTTACCACAAAGCGCTATCTCAGAACTTGTTAATATGTTAACAGCAAATGTTGTAATGAATTTTTCAAAGGATAATATAAATATAGATATCTCTACACCAACACTTATTGAGGGTGATTTCACCGCAAGTAGTAACGCTGATAAAGTTCTATGCGTGGAAATGAGTGTAGATGGTATGATTATTGAAGTAAATATTTCTTTAGAAAAGAATACTATATAAAGGTATATTATTGTTATTTTTATTAAAAGCAAAAGAGAGTGAATTATATTAAATTCGCTCTCTTTTGCTTTTATTGTTATATAATTTAAATTGTAATTAATTCATATTCTTTGTTACCTAGATTTAATTTTACAGCATGGTCGATAGCAACCTTCCAATTAGTTTCAGGGCTGACATCAGTGAAATGGTCATGATTTTTTTCACCATCTTTATCAAGGATACTTCCAGGTATGATAGGTTGACCATTTACCGCATCTGCACAAGCAACATCTAGTGCAACAGGATCAAAAGAAGCAAACATGCCTACATCTGGAACAATTGGTACATCGTTCTCTCCATGACAGTCACAGTAGGGAGATACATCAATAACTAGACTGATATGGAAGTTTGGACGATCGCTTATAACAGCGGATGAATATTCTGCAATTTTTTTATTTAAAATATCATTTGATTCATCTGATGCAGGTAAAACGGCATCCATAGGACAGACACCAATGCATCTACCACAGCCAACACATTTATCGTGATTAATAGTAGCTTTCTTTTGTGTTATTGTAATAGCATTGAGAGCACAGTTCTTAGCACACTGACCACAACCTATACAATCATCATGTGAGATATATGGTTTTCCACTGCTGTGCATTTCCATCTTACCTGCACGGGATCCACAACCCATACCTATATTTTTAAGAGTACCACCAATGCCAGCTGCTTCATGTCCCTTAAAATGAGTTAAGGTAATAAATACATCTGCATCCATTATAGCATGACCAATCTTTGCCTCTTTTACATATTGACCACCTTTAACAGGAACTAAAACTTCGTCGGTACCTTTTAATCCATCGCCAATTATAATATGACAGTCTGTAGAAAATGGAGAAAAACCATTGACATAAGCAGAATCTAGATGGTCTAGAGCGTTCTTTCTACCACCGACATATAAAGTGTTACAATCAGTAAGGAATGGCTTTCCACCTAATTCCTTTACAATATCTACTACTGTTTTAGCATAATTCGGACGTAGATATGCTAGATTGCCAGGTTCTCCAAAATGAATTTTAATAGCCGTGAATTTTTTGTCAAAATTAATTTGACCAATTCCAGCTGCTTTAATTAGGCGTGTCAACTTTTGTTGCAAATTCTCTTTAAGTGTTGTGTGCATATCAGTAAAATATACTTTTGATTTTTCCATGTTTAATAACCTCCAAGGTTTATAAAATTTTATTCTTAAGTAAGAATAGGTTTTGTCTTTTATTCTATGACTAAAAGATATTCTACAAAAAATTAGTTTGAAATTTTAATTAGTATGTATTCACTAGTATAAATACTTATCAACCTCCATTATATATGTTTTCTTAGAAAAAGAAAACACGTACTTTTATGTTAGATACTATATAAAAGGTACGTGGTGATATGGATTATTAAAATTAAAATTAGATGTTGTTATAAATTGTTCATTATTTAGACATGAAATCAGCACATATATTTTAGGTATTATTTATTACTCCATTTTATGTTACCTTTTATTTACAAAACGTTTGGCTCGTTTATGGTCATGCAGACCCACTTTCACGTAACATGTCATATGCTGAGGCAGCAAAAAGTACGTTGAATGGTTTACCATCTATTCATAAGTCAATAGCTTTTGCTATGTTCCTTTTAGTCCTTCGAGAACGTAACACTATATTTAAATGGATTTGGGGATTTTTTTGTTTAAGTGTCATTTATTCAACAATGTATTTAGAAATTCACTGGGTTATAGATGTAATAGCAGGTATGATTTTTGGATTTTTAATTGTTAAGTTGGTAGACTTTGTATTAATTAAAGCAAACAATATATTAGGTCGTAGATTTAATAATATTAAGCATAGTACATATTATGTATAATAATATAATTAAGCAGATTTTAACAAGCTCTGAGAGAAATATTACGGAGTTTGTTATTTTTTTTTGTAAAAAATTGAAGGGTAATGATAATTGTTTGTAGAATTATGGTATAGGGCATTTTAAATTAAATAATATATTATTTCAATTATTGGATACAATTAAAGGTTAAGGGACTACTTAATTAAAGAAAATTTGTGAAATGAAAATTAATACATAGATTTAAATAAATATAAACGGGAGGAGTTGATTAATCAATGCCAGATATTTGGATGTGTATAGGTAATATACGAGGTGCTACAGAAGGAAAGTTGTTTTCAAGTTATGGAGAAGTTTTTACGGTGATTAATAAAACAAGATTAACTAGTATGGATAAAGGGATAAAACTATTTGTAAGTAATGATGAAATAAGCAAATATTTTAAGCATCTAGAGCCTAATTATTCAGTTTATGGGGTTTGGGTAACAAATGGGTATGATAACTTTTTAAGGAAACTATTTAATTTGAGACCTAAAAAAAAATTAAGTTATAGTAGAGTAAATCTAGACGTATTTGACAGGGGAACTCTTCAAAGAATTTACATAGAATTATTATCATATCTTTATAAAGTAAAATCAGATAAACTTCTTATACAATTTTCTACAATAATAAAATATCAATTAGAATCTTTAAAGATGATTTATAAAAACAAAGATTTAGTTAATTTTGATGAAGAGTTTGAGCAAACAAAAATACAGTTTAGAAAAATATATGAATTCTGTAATTCAATAGAACTTAAAACTGATCAAATTGAATTAGAGTATAGAATTAAAGTAATTAAGGACCTAATGGAAAAAAGAAAAGAAATAAATAAGTTAAACATATTAATGTTAGACGAAATTAATAAAATGAAAGATTAAAAAAATGAGAAAAAAAGCATTTGAAGATTTTACAGTTGAGCAGCAGGAAGAAACGTTTCGACTATTAACAAAGATGCTAAATAATTTATCTAATTAGAAAGAAACTAATGAAAAAAAGAAGGAGAGTGAAACTCTAGAATGTCAATTCGTGAGATAGTGAAACGTTATTTATTTTTTATTTTAGGGTTATTTATTATGGCGGTGGGGGTTGTGTTATCCACCAGGTCCAATTTAGGAACATCTCCGATTTCGTGTGTGCCATATGTGTTGAGTTTAGGATTTTCTATGACCATTGGGCAATTTACTTTCTTAATGAACTTATTATTTATTATTTTTCAGATTTTATTATTAAGAAAACAATTTAAGTTTATTCAGCTACTTCAAGTTGTGGTAGCTTTTTTATTTGCCTATTTTACGGATTTTACTATGGGACTGTTATCATGGATAAGTGTGACCAGTTATCCTGCTCAATTAGGAGTATTGGTACTTAGTTGTTTAATTCTTGCTCTTGGAGTTAGTATGGAAGTAACTGCTGAGGTTGTCATGATGGCTGGTGAAGGAGTAGTTAGTGCCATCTCAATAGTTACTAAGAAGGAGTTCGGAAAATTAAAAGTAGTTTTCGATGTTACACTTGTAATTTGTGGCTTACTTTTTTCATTTATTATTTTTCATCGACTAAATGGAATAAGAGAAGGAACAGTCTTAGCTGCTTTATTAGTTGGAACCCTTGTTCGTTTAATTAACAAACGTTTGAGTTTTATGGATGATGTATTTAAAGGTAAATCGGTAACTGTTAATACTAGTCAAGTATTAACAACTATTCAAAACACTAATCGACTAGTAGTAACAATTAGTCGTGAATATGGTAGTGGAGGACGTGATATTGGTAAAAAGATATCAGCAGATTTAGGCATTTCTTTCTACGATATGCAATTATTAAAAACTGCTGCCGAAGAAACCGGACTTTAAGAAAAATTTATTGCAGAAAATGACCAATTTATTCCAAACTTATTACTAAATCAGTTGTTATCCCAAGGATATGCTTTTTCTAAAAAGGAAAAAGATCCTCTAAATGCTATTTATGAATCAGAAAAGAGAGCTATTATGAAGCTTGCCAATACAGAATCTTGCGTAATTATGGAACATTGTTCCGATTCTATTTTAGCAGATTTTAAAGGGAGCTTCCATCTGTTTATTCATGCAGATAAAGCAAGTAGAATGAAGCGCATTCAGTATGAATATGGAGTATCAGAGAAAAATGTCGAAGAAACGCTACATAAAACTGATAGGGCAAGAGAAACCTATTATCAAATCTATGCGGAACGTAAATGGGGACGTATTAAGAACTATGATTTAACAGTTAACAGTGCGGTATTTGGATTAATTGTACTATATATTGTATACTCTTACAAAATATGTTATAATAATATTAATAAATTTAAGGGGTGATTATTATAATTACATTATTTATTTTTGGATTTATCATAATAGTAACAGTTGCCATATTAACGTTTGCAGTTATAAAATCAATAGACAAAGTAAAAATAATAAAACAAACACAACTAATATATGAAAAAAAGCATCTAAAAAATTTAAAAAATCAAGAAGTTTTAGATAATATTAATTGTAAAGTTTAGCAAGAAGTGCTAGAAGAGGTTTTTAATTTTATAAGCGATTGAGGAGAATTTTTAATTTTAATTGACTTATGGATGTTATTTTAGAAAAATACTAACCGGCTTTTTGGGTGGTATTGGAATAAGTATTTTTTAGTGAATATTTATATAAAAAAGATAGATTATAAAATATAATTTATCTTTTTTACTAAATTAGGATTTTATTTTGATGGGCAATATATTAATAAAAATGAGGGAGATAGATTAGTAGTTGGAGATAAAGGCGTTGTAGTGATGCTTTTTACGAAGGATGCTTTTAAAAATTTTACAGGAAATAATATCTCCAATTTATCGAAAGGCACAGAAGTATTGTTTTCCTTTGATGCAGATAGTAAAGATGAAGTAGATGAAATAGCAAAGAAGTATATGACAAATTAAATATTTTTGATTATTAAAAAAACATATGTACATTTACAAAAAATGGTGCTATTATTACATGGTAAAGCGTTTTATCATTGGATATTAGTCATATAAAGAAAATTTATATGGAAGTTTGTTTTAAAAAAAAGTAAACGTTTAACAAAACTATTTAGATTGAGGTTAATATGAATGTGACACTAAAAGATATTGCAGTTAAGACTGGATTTTCAATTACAACAGTATCACTTGTTTTGAATAACAAAAAAACACGGGTTAGTAACCAGACAAAGAAACTTATTAAAAAGGTCGCACAGGAACTTAACTATATTCCTAATCAAACGGCAATTAGTCTTGTTAAAAAAGAGAGTAAAACGCTTGGATTAATAATATCAGATATATCAAATCCGTTTTTCTCAGAGCTCTCAAAAGGTATTAGTGCAAAGGCGGCAGAATACGGATTTGATATCATGCTTTGTGATACAGAAGATAGTTATAAACTCACGATGAGATATCTTAAAATACTTATAAGCAAAAACGTAGATGGTATCATCATGACACTTTCCCAGGACGTTAACGATGAAAATTTATTGTTAATAGAAAAATTCTTGGAAGAACATACGCTTCCAGTTGTTTTAGTTGAAAGATCTGATCATTTAATTATGTCCGACTGTGTTGTAGTAAATCATCAAATGGGAAGTTACCTTGCAACAAAGCATCTTATTGAACTCGGACATCGAAACATTGCATGCATCACAGGACCTTCTCATTTGGAGGCCACAAACGGCAGAATTAAGGGATTCAAGAGGGCATTTGAAGAAAAGGGGCTTGAGCAAAGGAAAGAACTTATAGTTGAAGGAAATTATCATATAGAGTCAGGATATATTGGTGCTCAGAAAATTTTAAATATTGATCCTAGTATAACTGCTATACATGTTTTTAATGATATGATGGCTTATGGAGTATTTGAATGTTTTAAAGATAAAGGTATTAAAATCCCTGAGCAGATATCAGTTGTTGGATTCGATGATATTTTCTTTTCAAAGATGCTTTATGTACCACTGACAACCATTGCGTTACCAATTCATCATATGGGTGGAAAAGCAGTTGAGCTTTTGATCGAAAGAATTTTAAATAAATCACTCTCTTTTCGATGTAATATAGTTGAACCTAAACTTATTATAAGAAAGAGTACATGTGATATTCAAATTCAAAAATAAAAATAGAGTAATTAATTGTACTTTATTTTAAAGTTAACTGTACAAAAAAGCAATAATAGTTATATAATTGTAATGGTAATTGTTAGATGGATTAGAACTGGACAAAATATTAAATTTACCAGTTTAAGTCTATATTATATTAATAAAGGGGGATCATTATGAAATGTAAAAAATTAGTTAGTTTAGTTACATCTATGTCAGTTATTGCAATGGTATTTGCGGGGTGTTCAAGCTCAGGCAAAACAGCTACCAAACCAGATACTACTACAAAAGTAACGTTTAAAGATGGAATGGTTACTGATACTGGAGGTGTCAACGATCAGTCCTTTAACCAAGGATCATGGAAGGGACTTCAGTCATTTGCTAAAAAAAATTCAGGAGTTCAGGTTAAATATTTAGAATCGGTCCAGAGCTCAAATTATCCATCTAATTTAAATCAGTTTGCAAGTAACAAATATAATCTTGTATGGGGAATTGGATATTTAATGGAGGATGCAGTAAAAGCTTCTGCAAAAGCATATCCTAATGTAAAGTTTGCAGTTATTGATGATGCAATGACTCCACATATGAGTAATGTTACTGGTGTTATTTTTAAGGCTCAAGAATCATCTTTTCTTGTTGGTTATATTGCAGCGCTTAAGACAAAGACTAACAAAGTTGGATTTATTGGAGGAATAACAGGAAATGTAATTGATCAATTTGATTATGGTTATAGAGCTGGAGTTGCATATGGCGCAAAAGAGCTTGGAAAAACTATTACAGTTAATGTACAATATGCAAATTCATTTAGTGATTCATCACTTGGAAAGGCAATTTCTCAAAACATGTATGCTAAAGGTGCAGATATTATATTTACCGCTGCGGGTAACGTTGGACAGGGTATGGTTGCTGAGGCAAAAAGTGAAAATAAGCTTTGTATAGGTGTTGATATGGATCAGTCCTATCTTGCACCAAACAATATGCTTACTTCATCACTTAAGAACGTTGGTAACGTGACAGAAGCAGTTTCAAAACAAATTAAAGATGGAGTAAATGTTGGAGGAAAGACACTTAATTATGGTCTTAAAGAGAATGGTGTTGGAGTTCCATACACAGCACAAGCTATAAAAATGTGTGGTCAAGACGTTCTTGATAAAACAAAGAAAGTTTCTGCAGATATTGTAAGTGGTAAGATTGTTCCTCCTTATAACAAAGATACATTTGGTAAATACATTACTTCATTAAAATAATTACTTAATAACAATCTAAAATAATTAAAGCATTTTTATATTATAGATAATATTTTCATACAAAGAATGAATAGATTTAATTAAACACACTAAATTATGAAAACTCATGGTTTAGTGTGTTTAATATAAGATATAAAAAAGGAGAATAAACCATGGAAGGTAAGCTACAATATGCTGTGGAAATGAAGTCTATCTATAAATATTTTGATGATTTTTGTGCGCTTTCCTCAATAGATCTTAAAATTGCTAAAGGAAGTATACATGCACTTCTGGGTGAAAATGGGGCAGGAAAAACAACGCTTATGAATATTCTTTATGGACTGTATACACCTGATAGTGGGCAAATACTTATCAATGGTGAGAATGTAGAAATGAAAAATCCTAATATTGCAATAGAACATAAAATTGGAATGGTTCACCAGCATTTCAAGCTTGTTGGAAAGTTTACAGTAATTGAGAACATTATTCTTGGAAAAGAAGTAGTTAAGGCTGGTTGCATATTAGATATTGCGAAAGCTCGCAGCGAGGTTAAAAAGTTATCTGAAATATATGGTCTTAATGTTGAACCTGATGCGAAGATAGAGGATATATCTGTGGGAATGCAGCAAAGGGTTGAGATTTTGAAGGCTCTATACAGAGGTGTAGAAATTCTTATTCTTGATGAACCTACTGCTGTTTTAACACCTCAGGAAATAGAGGAACTTATAAAAATTATGAACAATCTTACGCAGAATGGTAAAACAATAATTATTATAACTCATAAGCTAAAAGAAATTAAAAAATCATCGCAGTATTGTACAATCATTCGACGTGGAAAATATATAGATACGGTTGATGTAAAAAATACTACTGAGCAGGAGCTCGCTTCCATGATGGTGGGAAGAGAAGTTAATTTAAAAGTCAAAAAAACAAAAGCTAAACCTAATGATGTAGTATTTACAATAGAGAACCTTATCGTTGAAGACAGCAGAAAAATAGAAAGAGTAAAAAATTTCTCTTTGTCTGTTAGAAAAGGGGAAATAGTTGGGATTGCTGGTATTGACGGTAATGGCCAAAAAGAGCTTGTTGAAGCAATAACTTGCCTTAAAAAAGTGAAATCAGGTAAAATCTCTATAAATGGAGTAGAAATCCAAAATACATCGCCACATAATGTTATTGAACATGGAATTTCTACAATACATGAAGATAGGCAAAAGCGGGGGTTAATTCTTGATTTCCCGGTGAAGTATAATTTTATAACTGAAAAATATAATAAACCTAAATTCTCAAATCGTTTTGTTTTAAATAATAAAGCAATAAATAAATTTACAGAGGATTCTATAAAGGAATATGATATTAGACCAGAGGATTGTGCATCGAAACCTGTGAGTGCTTTATCCGGTGGAAATCAACAAAAAGTTGTAATTGCAAGGGAACTTTCTAATGACCCAATACTTCTTGTTGCATTTCAACCAACAAGGGGACTTGATGTAGGGGCTATAGAATTTGTACATAGTACACTTGTGAAACATCGAGACAGTGGCCATTCAATTTTGCTTATTTCCTTTGAACTTGATGAAATTATAAACGTAGCTGATAGAATTTGTGTTTTATATGATGGACAGATAGTAGCTGAGTTTCTACAAGGTGAAGTTGACGAAAAGGTTGTTGGACTTCTAATGGCAGGAGGGGAAAAGAAAAATGAAATATAAAATTGCTCAATTGCTAAATAAGGCAGTAACTAAAATAATACTTGCTATCATACTTGGGTTTATAGTGGGAGCAATTGTACTTGCCTTTGCTGGTTATAATCCATTTGATTGCTATTCTATGATGATTACTAGTATTTTTTCAAATCCCCTCAATATGATTCAGGTTATGATTTTGACAATGCCTAATATTTTAACAGGTCTAAGTGTTGCTTTTGCATTTAAGACCGGACTTTTCAATATTGGTGCTGAAGGTCAATATCTTGTGGGAGCAATGGCAGCTGTTATAATTGGTAGTAAACTAAAATTGCCACCAGGTATAAGTATTATTGTAATAATGCTTGTGGCTATGCTGGCTGCTGGTATGTATGGAGCTTTCGCTGGATATCTTAAGGCGAAGTTTGGTATTCATGAGGTTATAACAACCATTATGCTAAATTGGATAGCTTTATACTTTAATAATTATCTAATATCAGTACCTGGCATTGGTATAAAAAATACACAATATTCTGTTGCTATTAATCATAATGCATGGACCAATATACTTGTTAACTGGAAAGAAACACCACATGGACAGGCTTTTTTAACAAGTCATCAGACATTATCTACTATATTACTTGCGACTGACATAAATTATGGAATTATTATTGCAATAGCTGTTGCCATACTTATATGGTTCATACTGTATAAAACAACATTTGGATACCAGGTTAGAGCTGTAGGACTTAATAAAGATGCAGCTGAATTTGCTGGAATTGGTGTTAAAAAGAATATTATTATGACTATGTTTATTGCTGGTGCGCTTGCAGGCCTTGCTGGTGCTCTTCAAATGGCAGGTTCACTTCCTCATGCGTTAGTAACTCTTGCAACTGCACCAGGATATGGATTTAATGGTATAACAGTTGCACTGATGGCTAATAGTTCACCACTAGGGTGCATATTTACAGCACTTCTTTTATCAGGTCTTCAGTTTGGTGGAAGTACAATACAGATGAACCTTGGTGCACCGTCGGAGGTAGTTAATATAATGATTGGTGTTATTGTATTCTTTGTTGCAGTAGCCTCTATGTTTACTATGATATCTGAAAAGTTGAAGAAGAGGAGGGTGGAAAATGGGCACTAGTATATTACTAGCAATTAGTATTACCCTAATGTATTCTGCACCGTTAATGTTTGCTGGTCTTGGAGGTGTAATATCCGAAAATGCTGGTGTGGTAAATATCGGAATTGAGGGAATGATGACGATTGGAGCTTTTTCAGGAGCCGCAGTGGGTTACTTTACAAGCAATCCGTGGCTTGGATTTTTGGCGGGAGGACTCGCTGGTGGACTGCTTGCTTTAATACATGCGATTGCGTGTATTTCATTTAGAGCAGATCAAACTATATCAGGTGTTGCTATTAACTTTCTTGGACCAGGAATTGCACTATTTCTTGGAAGAAAATTATTTGATGGAAGTACAATGACAAAACCAGTACCAAATCAAATACCAACTTTATTTGGCAGTTATGCTACAAATTCATCTAATTTGTTATTAAAAACATTGAATGTGAGACTTACTATACCAATAGTTTTCATTCTTGTTCTTATTATGTGGTTTGTATTATACAAGACAAGTTTTGGACTACGAATTAGATCAGTGGGTGAAAACCCAGCCGCCGCAGATACACTTGGAATTAATGTAAATAAAGTGAAGTATTTGTCTGTATTTACATCGGGTGTTCTTTCAGGATTTGGAGGAGCTGCAATGACTTTAGCTGTGGTTAACTGTTTTACACAGTCTACTATATCAGGGCAAGGTTTTATAGCTCTTGCAGCAGTTATTTTTGGGAAATGGAAACCACAGGGTACAATGGCTGCGTGTCTTCTCTTTGGATTTGCTCAGGCATTGGTTGTAATTCTTGGTGGAAGTACCTCTGCAATTCATATCCCACCTTCAATATTATCAATGTTACCATATGTTTTGACATTGATTATATTAGTCGCTTTTGTTGGGAATTCCACAGCTCCAAAGGCTGATGGTATACCTTATTATAAAGGTCAATAATCAAAGGATATATTTATACAAGCTAATTAGACCCTCTGGTATATAATTACTGGGGGGATTAATATGTAAAAAATCATTAGAGATATTGTGTGGTAATTAATGAGTAACTAGGTTAGTGATAGTGTGAGCATAAGTAATTCGCATTTTAATTAAAGGGAGATTTTAATGGAAAATAGTAGAAAAAATATCTATATAGTGGATTTTCTAATGTCTTTTATTACAGTATTTGGTGTAGTAATGTTTTTACCTATGTTTCCACATATACAAGCAGTTTTTGGGGTGAGTGTTTCACAAATTTCTTGGATACCAAATGTAGCATTTTTAACAATGATAATATTTGCAATACTCGTGAGTAAAATTATAAATAAATTTGGGATTAAAAATTTGCTCCTAATAAGTTTAATACTATGGATTACAGGTATTATACTTGAAATTGTTGCACTTAGTAGTTTGCATTTTTATGTTTTTGTAATAGGAAGGTTTGTGGAAGGAATTGGAGAAGCGTTTATGTTCCCATTACTTTTGTCAATGAATAAGTTTGAATTAAAAACTTTGGCAAGTGAAAAGATTGGTCTAAGTCTTATTGAGTTTGGTGCTGCTTTGGGTGGCTTAATTTCTGGAATAATATCTGGAAATTTTATTAATAATCCTAGACAATTTCTTACAATTCCAATTTGCTTTGCAATTATAGTAGGAGTTTTTATAATAATGCAATTAAAACCTGTAGTATTGATTTATACAGACACGGAGAGTCAAAATAAAGAATTAAAAGAGAGTAATAAAGCATACGTAAGTTTAGTGCTTATGATTTTTATAATTCAAACAATATTTTCATCAATTCAAGTTTATTTGGCTTATTATATGGATGCTATTTCATCACCTAATTTGACTGGACTTGTGATTTCGATTGAACAGATATTATTAGCAATAGGTACAGTTGCGCCTATAGTTATCCTTAAAAAAATATCTCTAAAAACAACTAGAAATATTATTTTTTCAGTTTTTATTTTTGGGATTATTATATTGAGTTTGCAAATATCTATTTATTTATCCATATTAGGTTTTGGAATAATGGCATTCTCTATAGGGGTAGGGTTTACAATCTCGAATATTTGTGTTACTAAAGTTATTAGTACAAAAGTATCACAAAAACTTTCAGTATATACTGCTATAAGAAATGCTGGAGGATTTGTGCTTTCTTTTATATGGGGTAATATGATAGCTAGCTACCGAGAATCAGGACAAAGTTATGGAGATATTTTTAAACACTTATATACATTTGAAGGGATAATAGTAATAGGTATTTTTATAATAATAATCTTTATGCAAAAGGGAGAAGTAATGTTTAAACCTGAATTTGTGCAAAAGGAATTATAAAAAATACAGCTAGCAGATAATAATTTGCTAGCTCTATTTTTTATTGATTATTCTTTATATTTTACCCATTGTTTTTTTAAGCTACTTTCTTGGGTAAGTTCGATTATCTTAATTGTATCTCTCGCCTGCGCTGCAGTTACTTTTAGTGTATCTTCACCTAAAATAGAGTTATAAACATTAGTGTAAAATGCACCATAATCTCCGACTTCACTTTCGATATTGCCAGTAATATGTAATCCGTCGATAATTGTGTTTATTTTACCATTCATGCTTTCAGGTTCTTTCCCCCAATTATCCAAATCCTTTGGGGATAATCCCTTCTTTAAACTTTCTTCTTGTACATCCATTCCATATTTAACAAAGGAACCTTTAGTCCCAAGGAGAGTAAAGTGAGCACTAATTTCTTTAACAAGTGTTCCAGCTTTTAATGTAACCTTTAAGTTTTGGTAGTTTAGTATAATTTCGAAGTTATCAATAATTATTCCATTATGTCTTTGAATTCTTAAATCACCAAACACTTCAGTGGGTAGTCCAAATAAAAATAGTGCTTGATCTATTATATGAGAACCTAAATTATATAAAATACCTGTGCCAGGTAATTTTTCCTCTTTCCAAGTATTTTTTTCAAAGTAGTCCCTAAATCTGTCATAATGTGCTTCATATTCAACTACATCTCCAAGTAGTTTGCTTTTTACAACTTTTTCTACAGTTTTAAAATCGCTGTCCCATCTTCTATTTTGATGAACAGTTAATATTTTGCCTTTTTGTTTTGCAAGGGCTATCAGCTTATCAGCTTCAGCGGTTGTAACAGTAAAGGGTTTTTCAACTACTACATGTTTATTGTTTTCTAAAGCTATTTTTGTTAATTCATAATGAAGAGAATTTGGTGCTGCAATGACTACAAGTTCAATATTTGAATCATTAAGCAATTCATTAATATTTGATGAGACTAAAACGTTTGGATATCTTTCTTTTAAGGATTTTATAGCGACTTCATTTGTCGTATAAACCTTATATAGATTTAGTCCAACTGTATCATTAATAATAGGTGCATGAAACACTTTACCTGCCATACCATAACCAATTATTCCAACATTAATTATCTTATTCATAATATTCATCCTTTCTTAACTTTTAATATATCTCTAATTACGAGTTTATATTGTCTTATATTATAATAAGTATAATTATACAGTTTTCATAAAAGATAGTAAACGATTGTATTTTTTAAAAGTGAAATTTCTTCTATATGTTGGCGAAATAGTGAGTATTTATTACTATATAGAGTTATTTTATGATAAAATTAGATATTAGAATTATTTATCTTTTGATTGGAGAGTTTAATATGTGTGTTAACGAAAGTTTTAGACTAACAATTTTAGAAACAAGTGATATTCATGGAACAGTACTACCAATAAATTATTCGGATAATTCCTATGCAAATTGCGGACTTGCAGCTTTATCAACTATAATTGCAAGGGAAAGAGAAATAAATCAGGATACTTTACTTATAGATAATGGGGATATGATTCAGGGCACAGCGCTTACATATTTTCATGCTAAAATAAATAATAATAGGCCGAACCCAATGATTGAGGTTATGAACCTTATGGGGTATGATGCTGCAGTAATTGGCAATCACGAATTTAATTATGGAAGGCCTTATTTGGATAATGCTATGAAAAATTCAAAATTTCCATGGCTATGTGCTAATATTACAAAAAAAATTACAGGTGAAAGTTTTATTAATAAACCGTACATTGTTAAGACCTTTGACAATGGTTTAAAAGTAGGAATTTTAGGGCTAACGACTAAGTATATTCCTAACTGGGAAAGTGAAAATACAATTAATGACTTAGATTTTAAAGATGTAGTGGAGAGTGCAAGTAAGTGGCTTGCGATAATGAAAGATAAAGAAGCTACAGATGTAAATATAGTATCATATCATGGTGGGTTTGAAAGAGATTTAAAAACGTCTCAGCCGTCTGAAAAACTCACAGGAGAAAATCAAGGTTATGAGTTATGCAGTAAAGTGAGTAATATGGATGTGCTTCTAACGGGACATCAACATAGAGTTATAGAAAATTTATTGGTGAATGGTGTCTTAGTTGTACAACCAGGTTACAACGGAAAGTGCATTGGTAAAGTAACTATGGATTTAGTAAAAATATCTGGCAAATGGTCGGTGCAAAGCAAAGTGTCTACAGTTATAGAAGCGAATGCGTTAGATGTTGATAGAAGAATTTTGGATGTTACATGTCCTATAGAAACAGAAACGCAAGCTTGGCTTGATATTCCGATTGGACATATACAAGGGGACATGCTTATAAAAGATCCATTAAAGGCAAGGCTTAAAGATAATGCATTTGTTGAATTTATAAATAAGGTTCAGATGGATGCAGCAAAGGTTGATATATCCAACACAGCTATTTTTGACAATAAATGCAAGGGATTCGATTATAAGGTTACTATGAGAGACATAATCTCAAACTACAAATATCCGAATACACTTAAGGTAATTAGAATAAAAGGCTCTGATATAAAGGTAGCATTAGAAAAAACTTCAGAATATTTTAGTATAGTTGATGGTAAAATTGTGGTAGGAAGGAATGGCAATTATCTTAAACTTCAAGATTATAATTATGATATGTGGGAAGGCATAGATTATGTTATAGATATTACAAAACCAATAAACTTTAGAATTACAAAAATTAATTATAAGAACTCTCCTCTTAACATGGAGGGGGAGTATGATGTGGTAATGAATAATTATAGAGCAGGTGGCGGTGGTAATTACTTAATGTTTAGGGGTAAACAGGTAATTAAAGATATCCCAATAGATATGGCTGAACTAATTGCAAATTACATACTTGAGAGAAAAACAATTAAAGCAACTGTGGATGATAATTGGAAAGTCATATATTAGATAATATTAAAGTGAAGGCAACAAAAACTGTTTTAGTTTTTGTTGCCTTTTTTATATTAAATCATTCTTAAATCCCTTTCCTCTTACTTCAGAAGCATCCACTATTATCATAAAAGCATTAGTGTCTATTTCTTTAATAATTAACTTTAGTTCAGGAATCTGGTGTAGTGATACGGTGCAAAATAATATTTTCTGATGTTTGCCAGTATATGCACCTTCTCCATATAAAAAAGTAACTCCCCTATGCATTTTATACAAAATACCATCACAAATTTCTTTTTCATTTCTAGTAATAATAAGAATTAATTTTTGCTTGTTTATTCCATGTATTACTCTATCAGTAACTTCAGCCGTTATAAACATTGCAACTATAGTGTACATTGCGCTGGTTATTCCAAAAAACAAAGTAGCAATAAAAACTATTGCCATATTAATACAAAACGATATTTGTCCTATATTAAAATTATCATATTTTACTTTTATTAAAGCAGAAATAATATTGAGTCCTCCTGCAGAACCGTGATTACTGAAAATTATTCCAATACCAATTCCATTTAATACTCCACCAAATAAACATAATAGCAGTGTATCATTTGTGTTAATTACACCTTTTAGAGGAGCCGTGAAAATTAAGAACAATGAGAATGAAATTGTACCTATAAATGTAAGAAAAGTAAATCTTTTATTAAGGCATATATAGCTTAATATTAACAACGGAATGTTCATTATTAAAACACTATAGCCAGCAGGAAATTTAAATAGATACTGGATAATTAAGGCTATACCAGAGGCGCCCCCACTTAAAAGTTTTGCTTTGGATATAAACATATTAATTCCAAATGATGATATTAAACTCCCAAGTAGTATAAAAAAGATATTCTTAATGATGCCTTTGTTTACATGATTATGCATATTGTTTATTCCTTTCGAATAAAGTCTGATTTTCAGACTTTTATAGTAAAACAATTGTACCACATCTTTATTAAATATAAATTAGTTTAAATGAAGAAATAAACGAATAGTATAGAATATTAAACATATTATTAATAGATTGCATACATATTAGTAATCGCCTATGTAATATATCTCATATTTATATGGATTTGAATATATCACGGAAACGAAAAGGAGAAGTACAACAATGCGTGAGATTGATTGTAAGAAGGTTGTTTCTAAAGATTGTGAAACATTATTAGGTTATAAGCATTTATTAAATATAAACGACAAATTTTTATTAGCAAACGGTGGAATTTTAATAGATAATGAAGGGGATTTAATTTGGACTAGGTCGTGGGAACATTATTTTTCAAGAGCTATGTATATAGAAGAAAAACAAATGATACTTACAAATAGAACTCTTGATTTCGGTATGTATGGTGAATATAACTGTGGGTTAGCCTGCATTGATATGAAAACAGGAAATTATATATGGAAACATTTTTATAATAAATGTGAATCTAAGCTTAATTTAAGAAAAAAAGAACCGGACATTAATATGATCAGAAGTATAAAAGAGATAGATCTTGATGAAAATTGTGTTTATGCTGATGACTTTAAAGTTAATTTAGATGATGGATTTTATTTATATATAGGAGAAAGAAGAATAAGAAGAAATAAAATATCAAATGCGATCTATCCTAAATTTGTAAAATCTTTTAAAGAAAAGATCCATAATAATGCTGAATACAAATTAAAGCTTAATATGGGAGAAAATATTATTAAAATAAATAAACAGAAATTATTTAAAGAAGGATACTTTTTTAATAAATGTGATTTCCTTATGGAGACAGATCAAAATATATATTTTTTTGGAACACCATCAAAGAAAAATCATCAAAATTCAATATTATTTAAATATTCAAAAAAACTAAGAAAAATGGTTGAAGAAATTGGACTACCATTTAGAAATGCGCCTTTTGAAGCATATAATTTTTTTGAAAAGGGTATGCTCATTTTTGTAAGAAATGATATATATTTATTAAAAAACTTTTTTTTAGACTAGAGTAATGCTTCTTATATGTTGATAGATATATAGAAGAAAATTTAAAAGTAAAATACTGCATTTGGGGGGAACCCAATGCAGTATTTTTATACATATAATAATAAGGTGGTATACTTTAATTATTGACTATTGTACAAATTTTATTCATTTTATTTGATTGATTTTTATAAGTTTAGCCTAAAAATATGTTATAATTACAATATATACATATAAGCGGAATTTTATAGCTTGTATTGTTAATTTAATCATAATCTTAGATAAAACATTGTCATAAGTGTAAACAGTAAAATTAGTCACTAGGGGGAATAATTGATGGGAGAAATGAATAAAACTGAACTTAAAAAATTTGAAGATAATGTATCGGAATTTAAAAACAAATTAGAAAGGTTTCATTTAGATATAAATTCTGAAAATCCAATGCAAATTATATTAAAGGGAAACCTTTATATAGAATACGCATTAAGAGAAAGACTAAAAGAACATATTGAAAATCTGGAAATTTTAGAATGTGATAAATTTACATTTGATCAGCTAGCAAGATTAGTATTTTCATTAGGATTACTTCCAGTTGACATATTTAAAACAGTTATGAAAGTGAATGATATAAGAAATTTATATTCTCATGATCTTACGTATAATTTTAATGAAGAAGAGTACAGAAAACTTGAAATTACATTTTCAACTGATTTCAAAAAGGTATATTTATTATTTTTAAGTACAAATAAATATCCGGTAAGTACATTAGTAAAATTACAGACGGCTATATTTACAATATGGCAATTAATTACTACTAGATATAATATGTTAGAAAATTCAAGGAATGTATAAAAAGTATAATTAAACTATATATAGAAGAAAAATTATGTCACAGTCAAAACTGACATAACTTTTCTTTTTTTTGTCCTTTTTTATAGTTTATCCATAAATTAAAGGAGATTTGCAGATATTTGTTGAATAATGACAGTGGAATCTTTTAATTGCAAGGTAACAATGTATTAGCAGTTATGTAAATGCTTGAATATAAATATATGTATGATGATATTATTTTAGAACAAAAGTAAAAATTATATTACAAGGGGATTAAAATGAAAAACGTAAAAAGGTGTCTAACTTCTCTACTGGGATTAATGCTTATTTTCAGTTTGACTGGTTGCTCAAGTGTATCTGAAAGTACTACAAAAACAATTTTATCAAGCAAAGCTTCGTCAAAGCAGAATATAACTAAGAAACAACTTCAACCTATTAAAAATATAAGTTTGGTTAATAATAGCAAGGTGACTTCCTATAAAAAGGCTGTTAATGGTAATTTAATCGTGTCTTATATAGATGTAGGACAAGCTGATAGTATTTTAATACAGCAAGGAACAAGTTCAATGTTAATAGATGCAGGAAATAATGAAGACTCAAATACTGTTAAAAATTATATATCAAAGCAAGGTATTACGAAACTCAATTATATTGTAGGTACTCATCCTCACGAGGATCATATTGGTGGACTAGATTCTGTAATAGACAGTTTTCAAATAGGTAAAATTTATATGCCAAAGATAACATCGAATACTAAGACTTTTTTAGATGTAGTAAGCGCGATTAAAGCCAAGGGAATGAAAGTAAATGCACCCATAGTTGGGGAGAGTTTTAAAGTTGGGGATGCTACAGCCACAATTTTAGCACCTAATAGTACTGGCTATGAAGATTTAAATAATTTTTCAATTGTAATCAGGTTAACATTTGGAAATAGTAGTTTTTTGTTCGATGGAGATGCGGAGAATATATCTGAGAATGAAATCTTATCTAAGGGTTTTAATATAAGTGCAGATGTGCTTAAGGTAGGACATCATGGTTCGAGTTCATCGACTACGCTTGCTTTTTTAGATAAAGTAAATCCTAAATATGCTGTTATTTCAGTTGGTAAAGATAATAGTTATGGTCATCCTCACAAGTCAACAATGGATAAATTGAAAGCAAAAGGAATTAAAATTTACAGGACTGATGAAAGTGGAACAATAGTTGCAACTTCTGATGGTAAAAACATAACATTTAATACTAAACCTGATAGTTATGCTTTTCTAGGAGTAGGCTCAAGTTCTTCTATCAAAGGAGTTTCAAGTATTGAAAATTCTACAGTTAAAACAGCTATTCCAAAATTGACCAAATCATTAAACAACAGTAAAATTGTATATTATACTCCATCTGGGAAATCATATCACTATGATAAGAATTGTATGTCGCTTTCAAAAAGTAAGACAATATTAAGTGGAACATTAGGTGAGGCATTAAGTTCTTCACATAACGATCCTTGTAATATTTGTGCAGGAGGCAAATAAGTGAATGTAATAATTGATAGATTTGAAGGAAATTATGCTGTGTGTGAAAAAGAAGATAGGAATATGATTGATATTAAAAAATCTGAAATTCCTAGGGTAGCTAAAGAAGGGGATGTACTAAGTATTAATAATGATGTGATTATTATTGATATAGAGAAAACAGAGGAAAGAAAGAGGGAAATTGAAAGATTAACAAAAGGGTTATGGGAATAGTTAATCTTTATTTAGATAACAAAAGCTGATGAATTAATTCATCAGCTTTTGTTATCTAAGGGTAAATTGTCCTTTTATTTTTAAGCTTAAGTTAATGATTTTTTAATCTGTTTTTAATCTTACAGATATAATATATAAGATATGGAAAGGGGATAGATATTTTAATAACAGCAGAAATGCCATATTAGGATAGTACACAATAAGAAAAAGGATGGGAAGCATGAGTAAAAAAAACAAAAAAAATACAAGCATTCATATTTTAATATTTTTAGTTTTCGAAATAGTATTCACAGGTATTACAGGGCCATTTATGGTTTATTATGGCCCGTTTAAAAATGTAAAAAGTACAGTGGTAGGGGCTGCGATGACTACGTTTACGTTACAATATCTAGTAACATCGTTTTTATCCGATGATAAAATAAATCAAATCATGAGTGATCAGAAAATAGATGTTATAGCTCAAAATAATGTAAATAATGTGGCAACGGGCGTGGTTGTAAAAAATAAAAATGATAATGGTATTGAAAGATACGATGTAAAAGGTAAAAAATTTAAAGGATATTTACTCGTAATTAATGACCCAACTAGGTTAAAAGTAGGGTATAGTAGTAAGCTTGGCTCCCAGGGGCAATTAACAAGTGATATTGCAAAATATAATAATGCAATAGCTGCAATTAATGGTGGTGCTTTTACCGATAAAGCTTCTGGAGAACTTCAAGTAGGAGTTGGAGCAAATCCAGCTGGAATCATAATGACTAGAGGGAAAGTTATTTATGATGGCATGAAGGATGAGAATCAAAAAAGAGGAGCTGTAGCGTTTACTAAATCAGGTAAACTTTTAGTTGGATCTTATTCTTTGAAAGAAATGAAAAATTTCGAAGTAACTGATGCAGTATCATTTGGACCAGCAATGATAGTTAATGGTCAGAAAGCTATAACTAAAGGTGATGGAGGTTGGGGTATTGCACCTAGAACCAGTATTGCACAAAAGAAAGATGGGACAATATTATTATTCGTCATTGACGGTAGGGAAATTTCTAGTATAGGAGCTACTTTAAGAGATGTGCAAGATGTATTGTACAAAGCTGGAGCTTATAATGCTAATAATTTAGATGGTGGTTCTTCTTCTACAATGTTTTATAATAATGAAGTTATAAACAAACCTTGTGGTAGTGAAGGGGAGCGAACTGTACCTTCAATAATATATGTAGAGAAAAGGTAAGGAAAAAAAATTATCACGAATTATCTTAAATAAAGGAGAAAACATATGAAATGGAAGAAAAAAGTAAGTATATGGATAGTTGTATCTTTATCTTTGCAATTTTTAGGTCTCTTTTATATAGATCATTATTTTTTAGCTACGGATTCAACAGTGGTTATAAAAAAGGTTGCATACGATATGAGCATAAAAGACAATTAAAAATATTTACACGAGGGTGAGTGAAACATATGATATTAATAATACAATCAATAATAATGGGTATAGTAGAAGGAATAACGGAGTTTCTTCCAATTTCGTCTACAGGACATATGATCATAGTTGGTCATTTTATAAATTTTACAGGTGACTTTGCTACTTTATTTGAAATTGTTATTCAGCTTGGAGCAATTCTTGCAATTATAGTGCTTTATCGGGCTAAGTTATGGGATTGTATTAAAAACCTAAAACCAGGTAAATCAGGTTTTAAGCTTTTGATTAATGTTTTAGTGGCATTCCTGCCATCAGCAGTATTAGGATTTATATTACATAAGAAAATAGAGGCAGTTTTGTTTGGACCAGTGCCTGTACTAGCAGCATTAATAGTTGGTGGTATATTAATGATTTTGGTTGAAAATAAATTTAGAAGCAAGGATGTAATTGGTGATGTTGATAATATTATTCTACCTCAAGCACTTTTGATAGGATGTTTTCAATGTCTTGCTCTATGGCCAGGGATGTCAAGATCTGCATCAACAATAATGGGAGCATGGATAGTTGGAATAAACAGTGTTGCAGCAGCGGAATTTTCATTTTTTCTTGCAATACCTACAATGATTGGTGCAACAGCTTTAACATTATTTAAAGCTAGAATGGCACTTACAGGTATTGAAATAATTTCGTTAATAACTGGGTTTGTTGTATCATTTATAGTAGCTATTGTAGTAGTAAAGAAATTTATAGCTTTCTTACAGAATAAGCGTATGAGGGTATTTGCTGTGTATAGAATATGTGTTGGTGTGTTTTTATTTGCACTTGTATTTATGAACGTTTTAAAATAGGTGATTTGCAGAGAATCTCCTCACTTTTGTGGGGAGATTTTTTACTAATATAAATATAAGATTAATATTGTAATTTGTTAAAATATATGTCACAATAGTGTAATGCTGGATGTAGTGTGAATTATTTTTACCTATAAAAGTTAATTTTATTAAATCGTGTTATATTATAAAACAAGATTTTGAAAACATAGGAGGAAAAAATGGGATCAAAAAATATATCAAGGGAAATAAAGAATCACAAATTAAGAAACTTTATATTTTATTTGATTTTTGGATTGTTATTTACAGGAGTTACTGCTCCAGTAATTATATTTCATGGTCCATTTACTAATGTTAAAAAAACAATTGTAGATGCAGCGATGACTACACTTAGTCATCAATGGATTGCAAAGGTATTTTTGTCTGATGCAGAAATTCAAAAAATTCGAAATGAAGATACATTGCAGGTTATGCACCAAGTAAATAATGATAGTATTAAATTTATTAGTAGTCATGACAATAGTATTGAGAGATATGATATTTCTAATGGAATAAAGTTTAAAGGTTATCTTCTTATTATTAAAGATCCAACAAGAGTAAAGGTTGGGTACAGTAATAAACTAGGAACTGAGGGTGAACTAACAAGCCAGATAGCTCAAGATAATGGCGCAGTAGCTGCTATTAATGCTGGTGGATTTTCTGACTCATCTTCAACTAATGCGAAATGGACTGGCACGGGTGGAAAGCCAACAGGCATTATTATGAGTAATGGAAAGATTAAATTTAACGATATAACAGATCCAGATAAAAAGGTTGATGTTACTGCAATTACAAAAGATGCACAGCTTCTTGTAGGTCCTTACAGCTTGAATGATTTGAAGAAGTTTTCTGTAACAGAAGCAGTTTCTTTTGGACCAGCACTTGTAGTTAATGGTCAGGAAACAATAAAGTCTGGAGATGGAGGATGGGGAATTGCACCAAGGACCGCAATAGGACAGCGCAGTGATGGTGCTATAATATTACTTGCTATTGATGGAAGAACAGCTAAAAGCCTAGGTGCATCACTTAAAGATGTACAAAATATAATGATTCAATACGGTGCATATAATGCATCTAATTTAGATGGTGGGTCATCAACTAGTATGTATAATGATGGAAGTATCATTAATAACCCCTGTAATGCACTTGGAGAAAGGGCAGTTCCATCTGCTTTTATAGTTAATAATTAACAGATAGGAGAGTAGGTAATGAAAAAAGTATTTAAAAAACTGAGATTATGCATTATAATTTCATTAATTGTACAGAGTGGTGGATTTTTCTATTTGAATAATTACATTTTAACTTCAAGTACTACAGTTAAATCTCAAAAGGTAGGAGACTCAACGCAAAGTAATAAGACTTCTGTTTCAACGTTTAAAGTGCCAAGTAACGCCACAACTATAAATGTTTCTTACGATGCAAGTTATATTTCCTATTACTTAAATGATGAGTTATATGTTGTTAATACTCAAACAGGTAAGAGCGTTAATATACCTTCAACTAATGGGGCTAAAATATCGTTTTGCAAATGGCTTCCAGATAGAAATAGAATGCTTATTTGCGAAACATTAAACAGAAATTTATCATTATCATATTATGATGTTACACAATCACAAAAGAGTAAAGTATCCGATATTTTGATGATTAGTTCAACATCTACTGTAAAGGATATTGAAGCATCACCATTAACAAATGTAATTTATATAAAAGTTAAAAATGGGTATAAAAATTATTCTATATATTGGGTAAATATAATGAAATCAAGAAAGAAAGTCGTTACTAAGTCTGAATACATAGGAAATATACGAGTAGTACCACATGAAGACAAAATGGTGTACGAAGATTTAACAAATAACAAGGTATATGCAACTGGGCCAGACCATGTTTTGAACTTCGGTGGTTCCATAAAATCATGTTTACTCTCAATAGATAATAATGATGAGGTTTATGTTGGAGATATGGATAGTAATGATAAAGTTGATAAGATACATTACGGGAAATTAGGAGGCAATTGGAAACTATTTTCATTAGAAACACCAGTAAGTAAAAACCAGCTGTTTGTTACTGGTAGTGGAAAAATTTATTTAAATGATAAGATTAAATGTACAGTAAAAGAAATGCAGACAAGTAAGGAAACAACTTATAAAGGTACATTTATTCAGTCATATAATAATGGAATCGCATCACTAAGTGGTGGGAGTTTAGTTAAAACTCCTTTCAATTAGGGGGTTAACAAGAGAGTGTTTTAGCTGAAATAAAATTAAGAAATTTAGGCTAGATATTATCTAGCTCCAATTAATCTTATTGGTATATACCCCTTTTTTATTAATATACTTTTAGATCTTACATCTTTCCTTGCTACTGGAATAGGTTCAAAGGGTATAGCTGTTGATATGTTTTGTTCATACACATTTAAATTATCACTGTTTTGTTTATCAGAATCTATATACAACATTATATGTCCTTTTCCTTTTCCATTATCTAAAAGTAACGCATCTGTTGGCTTTAGATCATTCCATGATATTTGGCATACGTATTTTTTACTATCATATTTTATATCATTATAAAGAGAAAGGGTAGTCTGTCTCTTTATGCCCCAGGCTGTACTTACTAAGGCAGAGCAATCATTACCGTATAAGATCTTACTGTTATTAATTTTTGATAGAAAGTTATTTGGAGATGATACCTGATACAAGTCCATACTATATGGTACACCTATATATGTTTTTCCTTTAATAAAAACATAAGAACACTTTTTTTCAACTAAATTATGATCGGGAATCCATTTTACTTCTGTCATTGCTTTTGCTTTATTAAGAATTTTTTCTTTTGAAACATTAACTGAAGTAGAGCTAGTAACCTTCGATATGTATGTTATAGAATTATTACTTAAAGAATAGGGTAAGATTTTAACTATATTAGTTTGTTTTGTATTTTTACTATCTGAATTATGGTTAGGAGTAAATATAATAAAAACAAATATAAGGAGGATTATTATAGATATATTTAGCAATGTTTTTTTTATAACTTTAATGAGCATGTCCTAATTTCTCCTTTCCTTAAAAAAATATATTACATGTATTAGTATGCAAGGCACAAAAAAAATATTACATATTAAAGCAAACACTAAAATGTGAAAAACAATTGATTTAGATAAAGGATATAAAAAAAACACCCTAGGGTGCTTTTTCTATATCTATTAAGTTTTCTTCCATAGTTTTAAATTCACTAATTACTGATTCATCAGGCCTCTTTGTTAAAAGGCTTCCAAGGATAACAGCTATAAGTGATAGACTAAAGCCTGGAATCATCTCATATAAATGTGCTGATAGTCCAGTAAGAATCCATATAATAACGGTTAAACCGCTTACAATCATGCCAGATGAAACATATAATCAGAAATATTTTTAGTCTTTCTGTAGGAATAGTATCCTATCACAAGTAAAATGAGTAAGTACAAAATTATTGCCAAAAGCGAGTAAAAATTCATTTAAATCTCCTTCATTCCAATTATATTATTTATTTGCATTGTATTTTATCAAGATATCGGCGATTTTTTTATTTTTACAAAGACCCAAGGGAGTGTATCCCGTAGAATTTATTGAATTTATGTTAAATCCTAAATTTATTAGGGTCTTTAAAAATTCTTCGAAATGTTCATCAAAACAGTTGATATAATCATCATGAAGAAGAGTGTTTTTATATTTATCCTTTGCATTTATATCTGCTCCATATTCTACAAGTAAATTGAGAAGTTCCACAGAATAATTAAAGCTACAGTAAAATATAGGAGTTTTACCTGATATGTTGATAGCATTAACTTTAGCACCTTTTTTAAGTATCATAGTTATTACATCTATATGAGGTTTAATCCTTGCACAAAGTTTATGAAGAGGGGTTTCTAGAAGTTCACTATTATGAGCATTAATATCTGCACCATTATTAATTAAAAGCATAATATTTTTAAAGTAATTATTTTGGCAATTATCTAAGGCATAATAAAGTAAATTTTCAAGTTTAGGATTTTGGTTTAAACTTTTAGCTCTATTTAAATAATTAGTTATTTCTTCTATATTGCCCTCATCTATAAATCTATAAATTGATTTAGGTTTTGCTGCGAATAAGTTAGAAAATATATTCATATTAGTACCCCCTGTTGTTTAAATGTTTTTTTATAAATATTAAAATTATAGTTTTTGAATTTATTATTTTTAAAGTTATGAAGTTAATTATACAATATTCTTCGATTATAAAGCAAACATATGAGGGAATACTTCATTTAATATTAAATGGAGCAATTATAAAATACGATATACCCGAAAATAGCACTAATAGCTAGCATATGTTTCGTTTTTATCTATATTTCGACTATACCTAAATATACACAGAATTATAACATTTATCCTTAGTTTATGGAGTTATGGAAACAGATAAGCCTATGATACCATATAAGTTGTAAGTTATAATTAAAAAAAATTGTACTTTTAAAAAAATATATGGAGGGAAAAAATGAATAAGAAAAAAATTGTAGCGTTTGTTGAACCAAGTTTTTATGGGGTAGGTTTTGTAAGGGCTGCATTTGATTTAGGGCATAAAATAATTTCAATAGTGTCAAGTGAGAACAATCCAAAAGAGTATGGGTATGAGGGGCTGTATGACGATATTATAATTGCAGATGTTAGAGATGAAGAATCAATATTTAATGCTATAAAAAATTCGAAGTATTATGGAAAGTTAGACGCATTAATACCTGCAGCAGATTATGTATCTGCGATTACAGCTAAAGTTGAGGAGAGATTGGGACTTACAGGTCTATCATATGAGGCAGAAGTTAAATCTAGAAATAAAGATTTAGCCAGAGAAGCATATAAAGAGCATGGTGTACCTAGTGCTAAGTTTAAGAAAGTAAAAAATTATGTAGAGGCAATAAAAGCAGTAGAAGAGATCGGATATCCTGTAATTATAAAACCTACAAACTGTGAAAGTAGTCAAAATGTTTTTTTTATTAAGAATAATATTGAATTGCAAAGTGCAGTAAAATGTATGGAGAATTTTAAAGAATCTTATATGGGATTTAAAGTTCGCAAAGAGTTTTTGATTGAAGAATATCTTGAAGGACAAGAATTTAGTATAGAAGTATTTTTACATAATGGGAAGAAAGCTTTTTCTTCAGTAACAGAGAAAATAGTTTCTAAGCTCCCATATTTTGTTGAAATAGAGCATGTAGTACCTACTTCAGTGTATTTAGATAAACAAAAGGATATAATTGATGTGGCAATCAGTGCTGTAAAAGCTTTAGGAATTATGAATGGCCCATGTCATGTTGAGATTAAACTTTCTAAAACAGGGCCAAGGCTTATAGAGGTAAATGGAAGACCAGGAGGGGACAACATATCTTCAGACCTATTAATTAATGCTTTAGGTATAGATCTGTTTAAGGCAACGATTAATTATTATTTAGGAGAAGTTATAAGTCTTATACCTTCGCAACATAAGGCTGCAGCTGTTGCATATTTAATTGCCCCAAAAGATGGGGTTTTATCAAAAGTTAATGGATTAGATGATTTAAAAAACAATAAGAATGTTATACGTTATAATATGGATTTTAAATCTGGAGATGCAGTTAGAATGGCGCAGAACTCAGATGAAAGATTAGGGTACATAATAGTAAAAGGAGACATTCCTAAAGAAGCAAAGAAAACTGCATTAGATTTAATTAACTCACTCGAGATTGTTTATAAATAAAATCAGCAATAGGGTAATATTAAAATACAAAAGCGCCTGTGAAGGCACTTTTTATATTTTGGGACTAATTTATGCATTTAATTTGATAAGTTGATTATCATTTGATTTATGTTTTATTTTTGATGGAGGATAACCATAATATTTTTTGAAAAGTTTGCTGAAGTGATACATATCAGCATAACCAACAGATAAAGCTACTTTTTTTATAGATTGATCACCAATTTCTAGAGAGTGTTTTGCTTTTGAGAGTCTGAGTTTTATTAGATAGTTTATTGGTGAGGTACCGGTACTTTCTTTAAAAAGTTTAGATATATAAGCTGGACTAAGATACATATTTTGAGATATTACTTCTAAAGAGAGACTATGCATAAAATTTTCGTTTATAAATTCTAAAACTGTATTAACAATAGTAGTGTTATCATAGCTTTTAAGATTTAATATACCCTTTTGTTTTAGAGTTGTGCTTTCAAAAGTTGCGTTAAAGAGAATGGAAAGAAGTTTAATACCAAGACCTTTTAGAGATAATTTTAGGGCTGGTTGATTTTTGCTTTGCTCTGAAATCATGTCTGAACAGAGTCTTAAAAGTTCATTTTCGTATTTAGATACGTTAATAATGGGTGATACATGACTTTCAAGAAAATGATTTGGCAATAGTCCTTTTATGTGAAGGTTTTCATAACCTACGTGGAATTCATGGATTTCACTACCCCTGGGAATGATTTTTCCATGATATGCATGAGGGTTGAAAATAAGCAGGTCCCCTTTTTTAACAATGTGTGGAACACTACTAATATTGTAGGTACATGTGCCAGATAAAACATATATTATGGATAGAAAATCATGGCAATGATAGGTTACATCACTTTTATCATTGAATGTTTTCGTGAATGTATATAACATTTTGGGATTAAAATTATCTAAATCAATTTTTAAATTACACATAATCTACCTCTGTAAAATTATTATAAGTTTTATTTCTATTATAAGTCATTACATACAATTAATCAAAGTATACTTAAATTTTGGTCTATAAAATAAGAATTGACATTAAATTAGTATGGATAGTACATTTTATTATATAAGAATATACATGATAATGGGATAGAGAAAAAAGATATGGGGTGGAAATTATGGCTTTTAGATGGGTTTGGAAATATGCAAAGAAATACAATATTAAAATAATAGTTGGTTTTATACTAGTTATTATATGTTCTGCTATGAATATGGTGGCACCATATTTATCTGGAACAATTGTAGATAAGGTTATTGTTGGAAAAGAAAGTAATATATTAATTCCTTTACTCGCAGTTATTACAGCAGTAATATTGCTTAGGTCAATATTAAGGTATGTTTTTTTGATCTTACTTGAAAATATGTCTCAAGATTCTATATTTGATATTAGAAATGATATCTATAGCAATCTTCAAAAACTTGATTTTGATTTTTTTGATAAAACTAGTACAGGAGATATAATGAATAAAATGACTGGGGATATCGATGCAGTAAGACATTTTCTTGCGTGGGTTGGGTATAACGTTATAGAAAATTCATTTATATTTTTATTTGGAATTGCAATTATGTTTTCAATAAATTATAAACTTACATTAATTCTACTTTTGTTTACGCCTCCAATAGCTTATTTTGCAAGAAAGTTGGCAATAGACGTAAAGCCAACTTTTTTTAATGTAAGGCAACAGTTCTCAAAACTTAATTCAGTGGCACAAGAAAATATAAGTGGTAATAGAGTAGTAAAGGCCTTTGCTAAGGAAGAATTTGAAATTAAAAAATTTGGGAAAGAAAATGATGAATTTAAAAAAAGAAACATTGAGTCTGCAAAAGTTTGGGGAAAATATCTTCCAATTATAGATTCTCTGTCCATAAGTCTTAATATAGTAATTATTCTTGTAGGTGGTATTATGGTAATTAACCAAAGTATGACCATAGGAAATTTAGTTACTTTCAATGCTATGATATTTACAATAAACAACCCAATGAGAATGGCAGGTTGGTTAATTAATGATATACAAAGGTTTTCGGCTTCTGGCGAGAAAATAATGGAGCTGATGAATACTAAGCCAAAAATCAAAAACTCGGAAAATCAAGTGGAGGAAGATAGGATAAAGGGGAATATAGAGTTTAAAAATGTAAACTTTAATTATGGGGATGAAGAAGTACTTGAGGATATAAATTTGAAAGTAAGTCCAGGTCAAACCATTGCAATTATAGGACATACGGGGTCTGGTAAATCTACTTTCGTAAGTTTGTTATGTAGATTCTATGAATGCACAAAGGGAGAAATATTAGTTGATGGATATAATATAAAAGATTTTAATCTAAGGCGGTTACGTAAAAATATAGCAGTAGCTATGCAAGATATATTTCTTTTTTCAGATACTATTGAAGGAAATATCGCCTATGGGTTACCAACAGCATCAATGGATGAAGTCAGATGGGCAGCTAGCATTGCAGGTGCTGATGATTTCATTAACAAGATGGAGGAAGGATATGATACGATTGTTGGTGAAAGAGGCGTAGGGCTTTCTGGAGGCCAAAAACAAAGGATTTCCCTTGCGAGAGCACTACTAAAAAATCCGTCTATAATAATACTTGATGATACTACCTCTAGCCTTGATATACAAACAGAGAATAATATAAGACATTCACTAGATAAATATTTTAAAGATAAGACTACATTTATTATTGCACATAGAATATCTTCAGTAAAAAATGCGGATATGATATTAGTACTTAATAATGGAAGAATTATAGAAAGAGGAACTCATAGTGAATTGCTGGTAAAGAAGGGTGAATACTACAATGTGTATATTAACCAATTTGGCAATTTTGATGATGCAAAGGGGAAGGAGGTAGTTTAAAATGGCTAGAAATAAATATGATGTAGATGAGGAGTTAGAATCAGAATTTAATATGGGTCATGTTAAAAGACTTTTGAGATATGTTATACCTTATAAGAAAAAAATGGTTACAACTATAGTAATTATGTTAATAGCATCAGTTGCAAATCTTATTGGCCCTTATCTTATTAAGGTAGCACTAGATAGTAAGATACCAAATAAAGATGTAATGGGACTTATAATACTTAGTTTAATATATTTTTTTACGGTAATTATTAATGGATTTTGTTTAAATATAAAAATAAAGTTTATGACAGATATTGGGCAAAGTGTAATTTTAAATATAAGAAAAGATTTATTTAACCATCTACAAAAACTTCCGTTTAGTTATTATGATAGCAGACCACATGGTAAGATACTAGTAAGGGTCGTTAACTATGTTAATTCCTTAAGTGATCTTTTATCAAATGGTATCATAAATTTAATTACAGATAGTTTTAGTTTGATAGTCATTATTGTATTTATGTTTTTAATAGATGTTAGATTAACGCTTATTGGTCTTGTGGGACTTCCAATACTCGTAGGCGCTGCTTTTACTATTAAATCGCTTCAAAGAAAAGCATTTCAGATTTTAAGTAACAAATCATCAAACTTAAATGCGTATATTCATGAAAGTATATGTGGCATGAAGGTCACTCAATCTTTTTCAAGAGAAAAAGAGAATTTAAAAATATTTAATGAGCTAAGTGATAATTATAGGAAAGCTTGGATGCATGCTATAAAAATTCAGTTATTAATGGGGCCTTTTGTAGATAACATTGGAAATTTAGTAGTTGTTGCAGTTTATATTATGGGAGTGGCATGGATTGCAAATGGTTCTATAACAATAGGTGTACTCATAGCTTTCATAGCATATATAGGTAGATTCTGGGGGCCAATAAATAATATTGCAAACACATATAATGATATTATAAATAACATGGCTTATTTGGAAAGAATATTTGAAACAATGGATGAGGAACCTAATGTTAAAGATTTAGCGGGAGCTTATGAAATGCCTAAAATAAAAGGCTTGGTAGAATTCAAAAATGTGAATTTTTGTTATGATGATGGGCAAAGAATATTAAATGATGTAAACTTCAAAGCAAGTAAGGGAGAATCTATAGCACTAGTAGGTCCTACGGGTGCGGGGAAAACAACAATAATTAATCTTATAAGCAGATTTTATGATCTTGAGAGTGGAGAGGTGCTTATAGATGGAGTAAATGTTCGAGATGTATTACTTAATTCATTAAGAAGACAAATGGGCATTATGCTTCAAGATTCATTTATATTCTCAGGTACTATAATGGACAATATAAGATATGGCAATCTTGATGCAACAGATGAAGAAGTTGTTGCTGCCGCAAAGGTAGTTCGCGCTCATGAATTTATATCTACATTAAGTGAGGGATACAACACCCAGGTAAATGAAAGAGGTTCAAGACTATCAGCAGGTCAAAGGCAGTTAATATCTTTTGCAAGAGCATTACTTGCAGATCCAAGAATTTTAATATTAGATGAAGCAACTTCAAGTATAGATACTGAGACAGAAATTCTACTTCAAAAGGGACTTGAAGAACTTTTAAAGGGAAGGACGTCGTTTATAATAGCACATAGGCTTTCTACTATAAAGAATTCAGATAGAATAATGTATATTGATAATGGAAGAATTGTAGAATCAGGAAGTCATGATGAACTTATGAAATATAAAGGTGAATATTATGAGCTGTATATGAGTCAATATAGGATGCTTGAGGCTATTTAGGCGCAGTTAATAATATTAAATATTGGTGAACAAAAGCGGGATAAGCCATTTTAAGGTTTTATTCCGCTTTCATTTGTCATATTGATAAATAATGTTTGTATAATTATATTTACATAGATGTTAATATCTTGTACAATTGACCGAAGGTGGTGAATATTGACTATAAAAATTTAACACCAAAGCAGTTCAAAAATGCTTACATTAAGACGTCTTTAAATATTATATAATAACTATGTTACGAATAGAGAGGTAGGTAAATATGATGGATAAAAGATCAAAATGGCAAGGTAAAAAAGTTAATTTTTTAGGGGATAGTATAACTTGTGGATATGGTACAACAAAGATTTATCATGAGATTATTAAATCCAAAATTGGGTTAGAGGTAGCGAGAAATTATGGAATAAATGCTACAAGAATTGCAAGCTGTGCTCATGATGAGGATAATTCTATGTCTGTTAGGTTTTCTAAAATGGAAGATGATGCAGATTTAATTATAGTGTTTGCTGTAACAAATGATTTTGGACATGACTTATCACCAATTGGAGAATTTGGGGATAGGAGTACAAGTACATTTCATGGAGCTTGTCATGTATTAATGAGAGGGCTTATAGAAAAGTGCTACGATAAAACAATAGCGTTTATTACATCACTGCATAGAGAATTTCATGAGGATGTTTATTATGAAGAAAATGCAAGCGGAAATGGATTAGAGCAATATGTAAACATAATAAAAGAAGTAACACGATTTCATTCCTTGCCAGTTTTGGACCTGTATTCTGTAAGTGGAATGCAACCTAAAGTACCAATAATTAAAGAATTATATATTCCAGATGGATTACATCCTAATGAAGCTGGGCATGAAAGACTTGCAGAAAAAATAACAACTTTTATGGAGACACTTTAATTAACATTATAAGATTGACGTAGTAATTAATAAAGCATATACATCAATTTGGAGGTGACAACTTGCTATTATTTTTATAGCAAAATTATGACAGAAAAAACAACTAATATATTTGAGAATAATGCATCTGCAATAGTTATATCATAGACTACTAATAGTATAATGAGAATAAGTGAGGGCATACATACCTATAGGACTTATATAAAACCAAGAGAATACGGTGATTTTATATGGAGAATTTGGCATTGTAATACTGTTGATTCAACTTGGGACGAGGGGTTATTATCTAGGGAAAATGACGCAGCAACTGATGGAGCATGGCTTTATAAAGCTAAGCAAACTGATGAAGTAATAATATGTTTAGGTGTAAACGATATAGGTATATTAAACAGAAATTATGAAGAAATAATAATGGATTTAACAACTATAGTAAATAAATTAAAAGGAGATAGGCCTTTATTGAAAATTATTTTATGCACTGTGCCACCATTTGATTTTATAGATGAACGAGAGGTTATATGGACAAGGGTAAACGATTTCATATTGTAAGATTCTTTGCCAAACGTAGATAGAATATTTGACATAACGGTTGATTTGTCTGCAAAAGCACCAAAAGAAAATATGGCAAAACAAGAGTATCACAGTAATTTCGATGATCCACATCCAAATGGTAATGCTGCAACTGATATGGCAGATGTTTTTAAAATAGTATAAATAATATAGGAGTGAATAAAGTGAAAAAACTTTTAAATTGGTACAATAATCTTAGTGTAAAATGGAAGTTTATTTCTACATATTTAATAATTTTGACTTTCCCGATTATTTTTAGTGGTATATATTTATATATTCAAGCCTCTAATTCAACAATTGATGAGGCAAAGTTAGTTATGGAGCAAAATTTAATGATGATTAAATCTAGTATTCTACAAAAATCACAAGTAATTCAAAATATAAAGGGTTCTTCTATAGGAATAATATCATCCTGATATGTTCCATCAATAATTTCATACATATTATCAGGGTTAATTTCAGCAACAAATGAACTCTGATATCCACAGTAAATATAAACTTTCCCATCATCGTCAACAAGTACACCGGGGTCAATGAACCAACCATTACCGAAGCAGTCTTCGCCCTTGTCATTTGGAATATTGTACTTGTATTTTGAAACCAACTTAAATGGGCCTTCAGGTCTGTCACTTACCGCAACACATCCCTTTGCATCCACTATATATGCATAAAGATAGTATTTTCCATCCTTTTTGACTACATCTGGTGCATAAAGATAGCTATCTGTCCAGAGTGTGTCTGATTTATGATCGCGATCATCTCTTGTATGGAAGATATGGATTTGGCATATAAACACCTCTTAAAAAATTATCATGCATGTATTCTTGTATATACTAGCACATTTAAATATTAATATCTATTATATATATATATATTTATTTGAAAGTTCGGAATTGCTTTGGCGTGAGCATGATTCTTTTTTTTAAAACACGACTGAAATAATTATTATCACTGAATCCACATTGCATGGCTATATCAGATATAGGGATTCGATTTTTCTTAAGTAAGCTACAGGCAAGTTTATTCTCAGTGAAAGGATGTAGTTTAATGGCGTGGTATGGTAGGTTTCAGTGAAAAGCCTTGCAAAATGTCTTGAAGAGTAATGAGAAATTTCAGCAAGTTCATTTATGGATAGCTCTTGAGTATAATGATTTTCTATGTATGAAACCGACTTGGCAATGTTCTTTAGTAAGATATGGTTCTAATACAAATAGTGCATGAAATCCTGCACTTTTCTTAATATCGTAATCGGCTGAAAGTAGATCTTTTGGGCGATACATTATATTACAAATTACAAAATTCTCAGTATCTTCATAACCGTGGGAGATATCATTGCGTACATATATACTCTCCTTTTAGTTTGTATTTTGCTATAAGATAGTGTAATAATCATACATACTAATATTTAGATGTGCTAATAGACTAAAGTATAACATAAACCAAAATTTTATGAGATATTTATATGCTAAATCCATAGCTGCCATCTTTATTATTATGAACATAATGATCAATTAAAGTGGAAAGGTTATTCCCCAACCTTTCTTAAAAAAAATATTTCTAATTTTTACATACTTTATTAGGAGTAAGAATTAGATATTGAATATCTAAATGAAACAAATAAAAATATTAATTTATATGTTATTGTTGACCTCAAGTAAATTTTAAATTATAATATAGTTAATACTTATATTAAGATGTTAATTGTATTGTTAATAGCATAGATATTTAAAATAATTGTTAAAAGGGAGTGTAATAATGGCTAATTTGAAGAAAGCAAAAATCATTATTAATGCTGATGTCAAGAAGGGTAAAATCAACAAAAACATTTATGGTCAGTTCTCAGAGCATCTAGGAAGATGTATTTATGAAGGTGTTTGGGTTGGAGTTGATTCAACTATCCCAAATACAAATGGAATTCGTAATGATGTAGTCCAGGCTTTAAAAGAACTTAAAATTCCAGTTCTAAGATGGCCAGGTGGATGTTTTGCTGATGAGTATCACTGGAAGAATGGAATAGGCGACCCTGAAAGTCGTCCAAAGATGATTAATACTCATTGGGGTGGAGTAGTTGAAAATAATCATTTCGGAACACATGAATTTTTTGAGCTATGTGAGCAACTTGAAACAGAACCGTATATTTGTGGAAATGTTGGAAGTGGTAGCGTTCAAGAAATGAGTGAATGGGTAGAATATATGACATTTGATGGAGTTTCACCAATGGCAGAACTACGAGCTAAAAATGGACACGCAAAAGCTTGGAAACTAAAGTACTTTGGTGTTGGTAATGAAAATTGGGGTTGCGGTGGAAATATGAGACCAGAATATTATTCGGATCTTTACAGAAGATATTCTACCTATACAAGAAATTATAAAGGAAATAAACTTTTTAAAATAGCAGGAGGTGCTAATTCTAACGATTATAACTGGACTGAAGTATTAATGAGGGAATCTGCTGAGTTTATGGATGGATTAAGTCTTCATTACTATACAATACCACTAAAGTGGGATGATAAAGGCTCCGCTACCTTATTTGATGAAACTGAATGGTTTAAAACGATGGGAAAAATATTATACATGGAAGAGCTTGTAGTTAAACATGGTACTATCATGGATAAATATGATCCAGATAAACGTATAGGTTTAATAGTTGACGAATGGGGTACTTGGTTTAATCCGGAAATTGGAACAAACCCTGGCTTTCTTTATCAACAAAATACTATAAGGGATGCTTTAGTCGCAGGTATTGGTCTTAATATATTTAACAATCACTGTGATAGAGTACAGATGGCAAACATTGCTCAAATGGTAAACGTGCTTCAATCTATGATATTAACGCAGGGAGATAAAATAGTACTAACCCCAACCTATCATATATTTAAGATGTACAAGGTACATCAAGATGCGCAACTTGTATCTACAGTGACAGAATGCGCTGAATACGTGAATAGTGATAAATCTGTACCTGAGTTAAACGTTTCCGCTTCTGTTGATGATAATGGAATTCTTCATATCTCATTGTGTAATATGGATCCTAATGAAGATGTCGAAATTTCTACTGAACTAAGAGGAGTTACTTACTCAAAAGTATCAGGAAGTATACTTTCATCTGATAAAATGAACGATTATAACAGCTTTGAAAATCCTAATAATGTTACTGAAGAAGAGTTTAAAGATTTTATATTAAAAGATAATAAGATTACAATAATTATGCCAAAAATGTCTGTTATTGTACTTAATGTAGTGTAAGTAAAATGAGAAAATGTAAAGCTTGCTCTGCCAGTGTTATAGTTTCTGAAAATGAGATTGATGAGATGCTTAATATAATAGTAAGGGGTAATCAATTTAAACTTGCCTCTGAGGATGTTTATGATAAACGTTTAGATATTTGCTTTAGTTGCAAAGATTTAGAGTATGGGACAACTTGCCTTCAGTGCGGTTGCATTGTGCAAATAAGGGCAAGGATACTAGAATCTACTTGTCCTTATCCTCAAAAATCAAAATGGGACTTACGTTAACGTAAGTCTCATTTTACTCTGTATAATATAGTTTGAATATTATGTCCTGATCATAATTTCCAAAACCACTTCCAAAAACCGTTAAACCACCTATGTGTTTAGCATCTGCGGCTACTTCTAATCTTAAAATCCATTGTTTATTCCTAATATCTACATCAGATAATTTAATACCTGATATTTTTACTCCATCAACAAAGGAACCTTTATCATTTATTTTAATGATTTTTAGCATTCCATACTGATTAATATCCTTCATCCACCAGTTAGGAGTATATTTTCCTTTTATATCAGCAAAGTCACCAGGGCTAGTCCATTCTCCAATTTTAACTCCATTAAATATAAAAGAAATATCAGAGGGCCAGTTATTGTTAGCACCAGGTGCTTCAGAGCTAATTTCCATAGATATTTCTAGTTCACTAGGATTTTGTGTTGATAATAGATAATTAGGCAATTTATATTCAACAAATCCTTGAGTAAACCATAAAATTTTTGCATCTACTCGTTTTGAATCTAAAAAATACCTTGTATCATCAAAATAACCAATGATTTTTTCAGTAGTTGCAAGTCCGCAAGTTGGAGTAACTTTAAAATCAGTATATTGGCCTATAGGAACAATATATTCATGACTTTTTATAATCTCCTGTGTATTTTTTGGGAAATCTATTATTATACTATCAACAACTAAAGAGCATATTTTCTGTACACCACCATTACTTTTGGTGCGTTCTCCTTTTACAATTCCAGCTTTTTCTAATTTATTAATATGCATAGTAATGATCGCACTACTCAGTTCTAGCTTGGTTGCAATTTCTTTTACATTTAAAGGTGTTTGTGAAAGAAGATTAATAATTTTAATTCTTACAGAACTATCTAATGCCTCATATACGGAAAGCCATTTTTCACTTATATCAATTTTCATATTTATTCCTTTCATAATTCAATAATTAACATAATTATAAACTTGTTAATTATTATTGTAAAGTGTTTACACAATTCAGTTGGTGATTAAATTGAGGATTATGTTGTAGGGGTTACGTATTCAAAGATAAGCTATTATTAATACTTTATTCATGGTATTATATAATTGTAAATGTGGACAAATATGGTTTAGATTAACATAAAACAAATAAAATAAAATATAAATATTAGTAATAAAGAATTTTCACTAAGTGGGGGATGAGATAAGCTTGAAGAAATTATCAAAGGTATTATCAATACTATTAATGGTAGCAATGCTCGTAACAATCAATTTCGATGTGTATGCTAGATCAAGGTCTGGTGGATTTAAATCAAGCGGTAGTCACAGTAGTTCTAGTATTAAAAGTTCAAGTAGTAGCAGTAGTGGAGGGTTTAAATCAAGCAAAAACTATAGTAAACCATCGACATCAACAACAAATAAATCAACAAGTACAACTAGTAACACAAGTGGAACTAAAACACCAATTGTCGGTAGCAATAATTACAATACTCATAGAAGTTTTATGCCTATGATGTTTTTTGGAAATTCATTTGGAGGTTCTATATTTAGGTATGCAAGTTTAATTATTATTTTATTAATAGCGTTCTATGTGTACAAATATATTAAAAGAAGACGTAAGTAAAAAGTAATTCATAATATCGATAGTAAAGGAGTAAGATTTTAATGGGTAATGAAAAGGAATATTTAAGTGAAATGAGCGAAATTTATGTAAAATCTCATGGTGACCTATTTTTAAAGATATATTCTAATGAGTTTCGCGATGATACATTAAAGAATAAAGTTAAAGCGTTAAAATTTGAGGAAATATCTTTGAAGTTCATTGATATAATAGATAAATCTATTAAAGAGTCTAATAAACTAATGCATTTTGCTGTAGATGATACTAAAGAAGTTAGTCAATATTATAATAAGTATAGGAGTCAATTGGATCAAGTTCAAAATTGTTCAAAGTGTGAATGTATAGATTGTGCATATGAATGTCCTTTTAGTTCTTGTGGTAATTGTTTATCAGGATGTAGAGTAAAAAGCTGTGATAAAAAAGAAAATTGTGTAATCGACAGTACTAAGACACTTGATCTGTACGATGATAATAAAGAAAGAAATGTTGTATTTGAGATATTAGCAATAGTAGAAAGTAAATCATATGATAAAAAGTATATACTACTACAAGAAAAGGAAAATGAGGATAATAAACAAATGTATATTATGACAGACGGACTATCAGATACTGAATATATAAACATAGAAAATGAGGAAGAACTGGAAAATATAGCTGGACTATTCATGGAGAGCTAGTATACAATGTAGACAATCATTAAAGATAATAAGGAGGAATATAAACAATGGGAATATTTGATAGATTAGGTAATAGTTTGAAAGCGGGAGTTAATAAGATAATGGATGCAAATGAGGATACAGCAGCGCTTATAGACCAAGCTATAAGAGATAAAGATTCATCTTTAAATGAAGCTAAAACCAAATCAGCTGTAGTTTTTGGAAATGTAAAAAGACTTGAAAGAGAAATGAATTCAGCAAAGGAAGATATGATTAATTGGGAGTCTAAGATAAAACTTGCTATAGAAAAAGGTAACGATGAATTAGCTAGCAAAGCAATTGCTAAACAAAAGGAATGTGAAGCTACTAGCGTATCATTATCAAAATCTTATAATTCAGCTAAAATTACTGCAGATAACTTAAAGAAAAGTTTAGTAGATTTAGAAGAAGATTTAAAAGATTTAAGAGGTAAGAGAGATGGATTAATAGCTAGACTTAAAACAGCAGAGGCTGCAGAGCAGGTTAATGCAATTACAGCTAATATTAAAACAAAAGATAATAGTATTGATTTAGATAGATTAGAACGTAAGATAGAGGAAAAAGAATGTTTAGCAGAAGGCTTAGGAGAACTTAAAGTTGAATCTTTAGAGGATGAATTTGAAGCTCTAGAGAAAACATCGGTAAGTGATGATTTAGCCGCTTATAAAGCTAAATATGCAAAACAATAATTAATAGTAGGCATTAAATTGCAATAATTAAAGGGCATGCCAATATTTCTAATAGAGATGTTGACATGTCTTTTCATTTATAAATTAAACAGTATCATTTTAGTAACTATGCAATAAAAAAGTGCGTACTTGCAATTAAGATACATTGGAAGTAAAATAGTAATATAGAGAGAATGGTAATCATTATAATGAATTATAAAAATAATCTTAATTAAGATGGAGGCAATAAAAATGGAAGCAATATTTAATAGAAGAAGTATAAGAAAATATGAGGATAGACCAATTGAAAAGGAAAAAATAGAAAAACTTTTAAGAGCTGCAATGCAGGCACCATCAGCAGCAAATCAACAACCTTGGGAAATTTTAGTTATTGAAGATAAAGAAACATTAAAAAAATTAGCTCAAACAAGCCCTTATTCAAAGATGGTTGCGACTTCAGCGGTGACATTTGTTCTTTTATCTAGAAAAGATGGCTTATTAGCACCAGGTTGTGTACCACAAGATATGGGAGCAGCATCAGAAAATCTTCTTTTACAAGCAGTAGAACTAGGTCTTGGAGCAGTGTGGCTTGGTGTAGCTTCTATTGATGAAAGAATGAGTTACATAAGAAATTTGTTTAAGTTACCTGATAATATTGAAGCTTTTGCAATAATTCCAGTAGGGTACCCAGATGGTCAGGAAAACAAGTTTGTAGATAGATTTGATAAGGAAAGAGTTCATTATGAAAGTTATAAATAAATAAATAATTAAATAAATAAATAAACAAACCTTCGATTTATTAGGCGAAGGTTTGTTTATTTATTTTCACTCATGCAATTTAAAAAATATTGTTTTAATAATAGCGTAAGTAGGGACAATAGCAAAGGCTGCTAAAGGCCCACCAACGGCAACGGCACCTATAACTAAGAAGATGTCAGTTAATGGGTGAATATTCATTGCCTTAGACATAATTGCGGGAACAACAACTCTACCTTTTAATGTTTGTACAATAATAAACACAATTACAAGTTTTAAAAGCATGACCCACCCCATGCTTAAAGCAATGATAGTGGGAATAATCATGGAAACTAAAAAACCTATAAAAGGAATAAAAGCTAAAACAAAAGTTAGTGAGGAGAAAAGCAGAGCGCTAGGAATCCCTATTATTTTGTAAGCAATAAATATCATAATGGATAAAGAAAGAGCTACTTTTGCTTGCCCTGTAACATAAGAATCCAATACGTTATTACTAGCTGTTAGGGTTTGTGATACAAATTTTTTAAACTTTTTAGGTGTTATGTATATGATTTTATCTTTGAATTTAGGACCATCCTTAAGTAAATAAAACAATATTACCAAAACAAGAAATAGAGTTGAAAATGTGTATATTGTATAATTTACGGTTAACAGTAGGTTATGAACCAAGTTTTGCATATAAGTATTGATAATTCTAGTAAAAGTTTTATAAATACCTAAAGTTGGTATAAAGGTATCAATTTTATTTATAATATTATTCATAGATTCTTGATTTTTCACAATAGTTGTTAGTTCTTTTATTATTCCGTTAAACTCAATTGCAATATAATTGCTAAAAAGCGTTATAACACCTATGGAAATTGATAGTCCAAGTGTTAAGGTTAATAAAGCTGAAGCGGTTGGTTTTAGACCGTTTTTGATAATAATCACATTTAATGGTTTTATAATATAGTATAAAAAAAGTGAAAATATCAAAGGAGTTAAAAATGACTTAGAAAGTATTCTTATAAACTTATGAAGAAAAAACATTTTACCGAAAAGAATTATTCCTAATAAGACCAAGTTAATAATTAGTAAATTTTTTAGTATGTTGTTTTTAAACATAGTCGTTCACTTCCCTATTCGAACTATATATAGTTTGAACATATGGCTATGTACTTATGCAGAACTAATAAATTTTAAAAGGATTATTTTTCTATAGGTATTGCGTAAAATAAGCAGGCCAATCCTCCTATAACAATTAATAAACCTAAAATTGAGGGTAATTTCATAATTTTCACCTCTTTTTATTTCAATCTTATGTATCTAGTGATATTAAATATTTTATTATAAGTTTATAAAAATACAATCAGTTTACTTTATATGTCATTTGATTTAAATAATACCATAGGATAAATTCCATTGCAATATAATATTTATTTCATATTTTCTATTTTAACTTTATACGATTAAATTTAATTCAAGAAAACTTTTAATTAGATGTTTAATTTCGGGCTAAATTATTGACAATATAGAAACTTATGCATAACATGATATTATAAGAATAATATTAAATAAAAATACAATTTAATATTCTTGTTAGGTGAGGTTACTGTATAAGACACACGCTACTGCCCAGAAATGTCGAGAGACGCCAACGGGTCAGCAGGTATTACCGGATTAAGGTTTTACTTAATGTAGCTGAGTATTAAATCTCTAAGCTGTACAGTGCTAAAACTCAACGAGTGGAGATGAAATATATTTTGACGTCTTTATTTATTACGTACTTTAATCTCTTCACTTTGTTGTGGGGAGATTTTTTTAGTTTATTGCTAGGAGGATGTAATATGAAAAATAATTTTTATTTAAGTAGAATTTTAGGAAACAAGGTATATACAACAGATATGAAAGTTGTTGGAAAATTAAATGATTTGGGTGTTGTAAATGAATTAAAAAGCCCACATGTTATCACTGCAAAAGTAAAAACCAATAGTGGAATTAAAGATTACAACTTTAAGAATTTTTCAATTACAAAACAAAAGGGGCAGTACGTTATAGTATGTAACAAAATAGAGGAATATACTTCAAGTAATACATTGTTTTTAAGAAAGCATATTTTGGATCAACAGATTATAGATGTTAATGGAAGAAAAGTAGTTCGTGTAAATGATATTTCATTATCTTATTTAGAAAAAGGAGCTTTTGTTGTTGCAGTAGACATAGGGATTGATGGCCTTCTTAGAAGAATTGGAATAGCAAAACCACTTAAAATGATAGGTCTTAAAGTTCCTTCTAGACTAATGTTATGGAATGATGTAGAGGCTATTATAACTTCTAATGAAAATATTGTTTTATCTAAAACCTATGATTCACTATCAATTCTTCATCCATCAGACTTAGCTGATATTATTGAAGACTTTGATGCTAAAACGGGTCTTACTATCTTTTCTTCACTAGATAATGCAACAGCTGCAGACGTTTTAGAACAAATGGAAGAAGATTCTCAAGTTAGTTTTATTGAAAGTTTATCTGCGGATAAAGCAGCAGATGTTTTAGAAAATATGCCTGCTGATGAAGCTGCGGATATTCTTGATGATATGGAAAAAGAAAAAGTAGAAGAGCTGCTAAATAGCATGGAAAAAGAAGCTGCAGGCGAAATTAGAGAGCTACTAGAATATGATTCTAAAGCGGTAGGAAGTCTTATGAGCACGGATTTTGTATCATTTAAAAACAATAAAACTATAAATTATGCAATTGAAACTCTAAGAAAATTAAAACCTGAAGAAGATGAAATTTTAAACCTATATGTAGTAGATAAAAACAATAAATTAATAGGAACACTTTCCCTTCGCGATCTTATAATATCTGATCCAACTAGTAAAATAGGTGAAATTATGAATAAAAAATTCCAATCAATGTTTGATACAGATAATATTAATGATCTTATAAAAAATGTTTCAAAATATAATCTTGTAGCTATTCCGGTTACAGATCATGAAATGAAGTTACTAGGCAATGTTATAATAAATGATATTATTTATGAATTACTTAAAAATAAAAGAAAGTTAGTTAAATAAGGGGGTGTTAATATGAAAGAAAAAATAATTTTAAATAAAAAACCTTGGATGGTAGGATTAATGCTATTTCTATCAGTGGTTGGTCCAGGCTTAATCACAGGAAGTGTAGATAATGATGCTGGTGGTATTTCAGCATACTCTGTAGCTGGTGCTCATTATGGATACCTTTTACTTTGGACGTTGATTCCCTGCTTCATTGCATTACTTGTAGTACAGGAAATGAATGCAAGAATGGGTATCGTGACTCAAAAGGGTTTAGCTGATTTAATTCGTGAAAATTTTGGTGTAAAGATAACTTTCTTTATATTTCTAGGATTATTAGTAGCAGATATAGGTAATACTGCCACTGAATTTGCGGGTATTGCCGGAAGTTTGCAGGTGTTTAATCTTTCAAAATATATAACAGTGCCAATTGCAGTGGTTTTAGTATGGTTACTTGTTGTTAAAGGAACTTATAAATCGGTGGAGAAAATATTCTTAGTATTTAGTGTTTTTTTACTTTCTTATGTTTTTTCTGCACTTCTTGCCCACCCCGATTGGCATCAAATCGGAACTTCATTATTTAATCCTATACCATCATTTAAAGGTGCTCATGGAGAAGGTATAGATGCTGCTTGGATTGGTACTGTAATTGGTTTAATCGGTACTACTATTGCTCCTTGGATGCAATTTTATATGCAGTCTTCAGTAATAGAAAAAGGCATTAAAATCTCTGAGTATAAATATGAACTTATGGATGTTATCCTTGGATGCACAGTAACTGTGGTAGTTGCTTTCTTTATTATTGTAGCTTGCGCTGCGACTTTAAATAAACAGGGGATTACTATAAATGAGGCAAAGGATGCTGCTATGGCATTAAAGCCATTAGCTGGGAATTTAGCTTCAAGCATTTTTGCCTTCGGTCTCTTGGTTGCTTCCGTATTCTCAGCAACAATTCTTCCATTAGCAACTGCATTTTACATATGCGAAGCGTTTGGATTTGAAGCTGGTATAGATAAAGATATGAAGGAAGCTCCGGAATTTTATTGGTTGTTTACAGCAATAATAATTATAGGTGCCGCAATTATTCTTATTCCAGGTGCACCATTACTTCAGATTTCTCTTGGATCTCAAGTAATTAATGGAATGCTTCTACCAGTAGTTTTAATTTGTATGATGATAATGGTAAATAAAAAGGATCTTATGGGTAATTATATAAACAATAAATTTAAAAATTGGGTTGGTTGGATTACTATAGTTATTTTAATAGCATTAACCATGGTGTTATTATTGCAGGCTTTAATTAAAATATTAGGGTTTTAAGTAAATTATCTTCTTTGGAGCCTTTATATTAAAGGCAAAAGAACATTAATTGTAGTTCCTACATTAATTTTGCTAGTTATAGTTACACCATAGTCATTTCCATAAAGGAGCTTAATTCTATTATCTACATTTTTAATTCCTATTCCTGTAAAATGTATATGCTTAGAGGTAGGTGAGGAATATAGACTTTGTAGTTGAGCTTCTTCTATACCTATTCCGTTATCTATTATTTCACATAGTAGGTTGTTGTTTTTAACAGATATAAATACATGTATACGTCCTTCTTCATTTCCAGAAAATGCATGAAAAAGAGAATTCTCAATAAAGGGCTGAAGTACTAGTTTGGGAAGTCTATAATTAAGACACTGCTCAAACACATGGAAATTAACTTTTATATTATCACCACATCTAGTTTCATTTATAAAGACATAATTTTTTAGATTTTCTATTTCTTGTTCTACTGTAATGGTTTCACTGGTTTCGCTAATAGTATTTTGTAATAGTGAAATGAAAGAATTTATAGTTTCACTTGCTTTTTCTTTATCCTCTTTTAGAACCAATAATTTAATAGAGGCTAATGTGTTATAGATAAAATGGGGATTAATTTGCATTTGTAGAGCGGACAATTCTGATTTTCGTTGCTCTTTTTGAGCAATAAGTAACTTTTCTACATAATTATTTAGATCATCTAACATATAGTTAAAGGAACTACTTAATTTTTTTATTTCAGAACTTCCTGCTAGATTTATATGATTATTAAAATCACCTTCAGTTATTTTAGACATTTCTTTTACTAAAACTCTTAAAGGATTTATAGTTTTTCTTGTAATTACAAATAGTATTGAAACTGAAATAGCTATTATTAAGGCGCAATTAAAAACTATTTCTTTTATATTATACATATCTTCTAAAGCAAGGTTTGTATCTATAAGATTTACTAAATAGAAATTATAAATTGGCATGTATTCTGCTAAAATTGTATAATTCCTATTATTTAATTTTACATTTTTAAATTTGAGATTCTTATTATCTATATTTTTTGCTATATTAAGCAAGGTTTTATCTTTAGTTCCGATAATATTCTCCTTATTAGAGGATACGATAGTACTGTCTGGCGATATTATAACAACATCATTGCTCTTAGTCGTAAAGTTAGAATAGAGTTTTTTAAAGATATTTTCATTTATACTTATATATAACATGCCAAATTGCTGCTTTGTCCTTTGATCGTGCAATACCTTTGTAGCTACAATAACATTTCTATGCTCAGTTAAACTATTAAATCCAGTGTTATTATATTGGTAAAGCAATTTATCTGGGCTTAAAAGAGAGTTTTTTGTTATTTTATCTTTTTTAATTTCATTTATTGGAGTTGTTAATAGTGCAGAGCTTCCTATATATGTAGAATTATTAACTCCGATTAATAAAAAATCAATGTCCTTAGAGTTTAAATTAGCAGTATCGTTTTTTAAATGCTGCTTGATGTTATATATAATATTGGATAAATCTATTATACTAGTATCATATTCACTAAGGTAACGCCGAAAGGCCCAACTATCGTTTATAGTGTTCATAAGACTTATAAGTTTATCATTTAAATCAGCAGAATTATCTTTAATTTCATTTAAGCTTTTAGTGTTTGTAATACTAAAATTATTAATAAATACTTTCTTTGAAATATTCATGATTGTAAATGCAGTTATAGCTGAAATACATATACTACTGATTAGTATGATTAGTGTTAATTTGAAAAATAAGCTATTGTTTCTTAATTTATTTATAATTTTATCCATTGATCAACCTCTTTTGCCATCTAGAATGTTTCTTCTGAATTTACTAGGAGTAAGTTTTTTGAATTTTTTAAACACTTTGCAAAAATAACTATGATCTGAATATCCAACCATAAAACTTACTTCTGAAACTGGAATTTGTTTGTTGCCTAAAAGCTCAACAGCTTTTTCAAGGCGTATTTTATTAAGATATTCGCTAAAGCCCTCCGCATTATGAGAACTAAAATATGAAGATAAATAGTAATAGTTAAAATGAAATTTATCAGCCACTTGTTTAAGAGACAATTGTTCATAATAATGATTTGAGATGTAGTCAATAATTTTATTTATCATATGATCATTTAATTTACTTTCATCATTATTTAATATTAATTTTGTATCATTGGTTATAATATCTAGCAAATCTAATAATTCATCAGGAGATTTAGTTTCATCTATCCTTTGGAAATATTCTAGTTTTGAGTTATCCATTTCATCCATATTAAAATTAAGCTCATCCAAAATATTTATAATATTATAAAGGGCATTCTCAAAAAGTGTTTTTAATTCGAATTCATTAATGCTGATATTATTTATAGATAACTCGAGATATTGTTTTAAATAATTTAATGCGTTATCTAAATTAAGTAAATATATTTGGCTTGAATAATATTTAAAATCAAATTTTTCTTTTAGGTTATTCTTAGGTAATAACGAATAAGTAATAAGACTTTTTCCCTTAAAATAAAATTTATACCCAAGTAGTGGCTTAAAATTATTTATATAAATATCTTCTAACTCATACAAGGAATTAAAAAGCTTACTTAACACAAAAAATATTTCTGGAATGTCTTTTGAAACTTCAAAAAGCATAAGAGTTATTTGAGCTAAAACCTCAGAATAATTTTCATATTTTAAATTTATTACAAGTAAGAAAAAATTATTTTCAGCTTCTACTTCAAAGTATATTAAGTCTTTTAAATATTTTTTTGCAGCTTTAGATAAAATAGATTTTAAAGATAAAAGACTCATAGAATTTATGTTATTTATTTTTTTGATATTATCCCCAATAAGCAAAAAAGAGTCAAGAGAAAAAGTATCATCTAGCATTTTTTTATCTGAATTCGAATAAAAGCCAGAAATTAATTTGGTTAATAAGTTGTTAATATTTAAAGTATTATTATTTTCAGAAGTAGGCATAATAAAACCAGGAATATTACTAGCAGTGTTTTTTAAAAGCAAAACCAACTCCTGGGGATCCAATTTTGGTTTCAAAATATAATCATTTATACCTAATTTAAAGGTATCTTTTACATAGTTAAAATCACTATAACCACTTAAAATAACTATTTGTATTTCAGAATATTTTGTTTTTACTATCTTTGCTAGATCTACGCCATCCATAATAGGCATAACTATATCTGAAATTATTATGTGGGGTTTAAGTTTTTCTATAAAATCTAAAGCTTCCTTTCCATTAGAAGCCTCGCCTATAATTTCGAAGCCTTCTTTATTCCAATCTACAAGATATTTTATACCTTGTCTTAACAAATACTCATCGTCTACTATTAAAATTTTGCATAAGTCGCTCAAGGCAATCAGATCCTTTAAAATTATTTCTTAATAATTTTTGTTTTATTCTTATTTACAGTATATAGTAATGCAAGAGTTATTTCAATTATAACTATAAGCAAGAATGCAAATGTATACAAAGAAAATCATAGAATGTTAAAAAAGTACAAATTTATTGTTAACAATAAATTATTATTTATTAAAATAACACAAGTTTATGTAAATATAGTACTATTTGAATTTTAAAATCTGATGTAAGATAATGTTATGAATATTTGTAAACGTTTAAATAAAATTTAAAGGGGGATTTTAACTATGAAAACAAAGAAATTAATAGCTATTGCTCTAACTGCTATTATGACACTTAGTATGGCAGGGTGTGGGACAGCAAGTAAAAAGAGCGCTACAACAGCTACTACAAACAAAAAACTTGTAATATGGGCATGGGATGGAACTTTTAATGTGGTTGCTGCTAAAGAAGCAAAAGCAATTTATTTAAAAGATCACAAAGGCGTAGATATACAGATAGTAGAGATGGCTCAAGCTGATATAGTACAAAAGTTAAATACAAATCTAAGTTCTAATACAA
>NZ_CALEVF010000036.1 GCF_937920395.1 uncultured Clostridium sp.
AATAAAAGTATTTTTAGGATCACAACTTGGGGATGAAAAAAGTACTATAGAACAAGTTCAATTCGGTGGGATTGATGCAATACGTATAGGTGCTGCACCACTTGCTGAGTTTAATAAACAAATAGGTGCTTTAATTCTTCCATATCTTTATAAAGATAAAGATCAAATGTTTAGAGTTCTTGAAGGACCAGTAGGAGAGAAAATGTTTGCTAGTTTAGCAGCAGATAGTAAAATCGTAGGACTTAGTTGGGTAGATTCTGGAGCAAGAAATTTCTACAATACAAAGAAAGATGTAAAAACTCCAACTGACTTAAAAGGCTTAAAGATTAGAGTACAAGAAAGTAAACCTATGATGGATATGGTTAAAGATTTAGGCGCATCTGCTACTCCAATGGCTTATGGTGATGTATATAGTGCATTACAAACTGGAGTTGTAGATGGAGCAGAAAACAATTGGCCAAGTTATCTATCATCGAATCATTACCAAGTAGCAAAACATATCACAATTGATGAACATACAAGAGTTCCAGAAATGATAGCATTTAGTAAAATATCATGGGACAAAATATCAGCAAGCGATCAAAAAATAGTAAGAGCAGCAGCAGTTGTTGGTGCAAATGTAGAAAGAACAGAATGGCTTAAACAGTCTGATGCAGCACAAGCTACAATAGTTAAAAAAGGTGGAGTTACAATTACTAAACTAACTGCTGATCAACAAGCATTATTCCAAAAAGCAGTTAAACCAATGTATTCAGCACATCCAGAATGGAAAGAAACAATTGATGCAATACTTGCTACAAAATAATTAAGAATTAATCATGGGAATCTGCTTTATTAAGGAAGTTGGACAGATAAAGCAGGTTCCTTCACTTTATAAAATAAAGGAGTGAAATGCAATTGAATACAATTAAAAAGATACTTAATAAAATAGATAGTGCTATAGAATACTTATGTATGACAACCTTAGTAATTATGGTTTGTATAGTTTTCTACCAGGTGTTTACTAGGTATATACTTGGATTTACACCTCGGTGGTCTGAAGAAACTTGTGTAATATTAATGATATGGCTAGGATTTATAGCTACAGCTATTGGCGTAAAAAAAGGTACACATTTGAGCATTAGTGCAGTAGTTAATTTATTTCCTAAAAAAGCACAAAAAATAATATTTTACTTCGATGAATTAGCAGTAATGCTTTTCGGAATCATTATATTTATTTATGGTAAACAATTAAGTGCAGATACAATGAGCTCAACACTTCCTGCAACTCAACTTCCATCAGGTGTTTTATATGCGGTTTTACCGGTTTGCGGAGTAATGATTATTATCTACACAATTATAAGAATTTTAGATTTAATTTTAGATAAACAAAATTAGGTTTGGTTAAAATTAAATTTAATTAGCGGAAATTAAAATGGAGGTAAATTATGGATACTAACACAATAGCGATTTTTATTTTACTCGGAGTATTCTTCGGATTACTTTTAGCAAAAGTACCAATAACTTTCTCATTAGGATTATCAGCTGTTGCAACAGCATTATATTTGCAAGTCCCATTAATGGCAGTTGCACAGCAAATAGCAAAAGGAATTAGTTCTTTTTCTTTAATTACTATTCCTTTCTTTATACTTGCAGGCGAGATTATGGGGCAAGGGGGTATCTCGACTCGGCTAGTTAACTTTTCAAGAGTAATAGTTGGAAGGATAAGAGGCGGACTAGCTATGGTTGATGTTCTTGCTTGCTTATTCTTTGGAGGACTTTCTGGTTCCTCAGTAGCAGATACAACATCCATTGGATCTATTATGATTCCTATGATGGAAAAAGAAGGTTACGATAAAGACTTTGCAGTTTGTGTAACCGTAGCATCAGCGACTCAAGGAGTACTTGTACCTCCAAGTCATAATTTGATTCTTTTTTCACTAGCAGCTGGTGGAATATCTATTAGTAGTTTATTCTTAGCTGGTATTGTACCAGGAGTTTTACTAGGAGCGTCAGTAATGGTGTTCAGTTATTTTATGGCTGTAAAAAGAAAATACCCTGTAAGTGCAAAAATACCTTTTAAACAAAAACTATATATGTTAAAAGATGGTATTCTTGGATTATTCACAGCAGTAATTATTATGGGTGGTATTATGTCAGGTATTTGTACTGCTACAGAATCAGCAGCACTTGCAACAGTTTATGCGTTTATCATCACTTTCTTTGTATATAAAGATGTACCACTATCTAGGATGGGTGCTATACTTAGAAAGTCATTGAACACTATTGGAATGGTTATGGGTCTAATAGCAGCATCAGCAGCTTTTGGTTGGATGATAGCAATGGTTCAATTACCAGCACTTGTAACAAATGGATTAATATCAATAACAGATAATAGAATATTAATATTTTTACTTATAAATCTTATATTACTTTTCCTTGGATGCATAATGGATATGGCTCCATTAATTCTTATTGCCACACCAATATTATTGCCAGTAGTAATACAATTCGGCATGGATCCAATTCAATTTGGAATTGTATTAATGTTAAATCTTGGTATAGGTTTACTTACACCACCAGTTGGTTCAACATTATTTGTAGGTTGCTCTATCGGAAACATATCAATAGAGAAAGTTACAAAAGCATTATTTCCATTCTATGGCGTAATGGTAGCAGTTCTATTAGTTTTGACTTTTGTTCCAGGATTGTCACTAATGCTTCCTCATATGTTTTCATAATTAATGATAAAAAAGTGAGCTTAATATTGTAATTATGATAAATTAATATAATCCCTGTAGTAACTTAGATATAAGTAACTATAGGGATTATATGTTTTTTGCTACCCTAAGAATAGTTTATAGATATGTGAATGAATTAGTAACTTTGAAAGGTAATATAGAATTTAAGGGTGATAAAGATTATACTATAGGAAAATACAATGTAATAAAAAAATAATTAACTATATGGAGGTCATTAAATGTCTTTTTTACTTAAAACTTTAGAAAATTGCAAATTAACTTTAAACAACAGATTGGTTATGCCACCAATGGCTACGTCAAAATCAGATCAGAATGGTATGGTAAGCAAAGCTATGTTAGATTATTATGATGAAAAATCTAAGGGTGGGTATATCTCACTTATTATTATAGAACACAGTTTTATTACACTGGCTGGAAAGGCTAGTGAAAAACAACTTTCTATTGCACAGGATAATAACGTTGCAGGTTTAAAAAAATTATCTGACACTATTCATAAAAATGGATCTAAAACAGTAATGCAAATAAATCATGCTGGAAGTTCAACAAGTAAAGAAATCACAGGGCTTAACCCAGTAGGTCCAACAGCTATTATAAATCCAAATTCAAGTATTGTACCAGATGAACTTTCAATAAAGGAAATTAAAAATATAATTTTAGAATTCAGAAATGCTGCAAGGCGTGTTAAAGAAGCTGGATTTGATGGTGTAGAAATTCATTCTGCTCATGGATATCTTCTAAATCAGTTTTTTTCGCCTTTGACTAACAAGAGAAATGATGAATATGGCGGAGATTTGCTTTCTAGAATTAAAATACATTTAGATATTATTAAAGCTGTACGTGATGTTGTTGGTGAGGATTTTCCTATACTTTTAAGGCTTGGTGCTAGTGATAATATGGAGGGCGGTATTACAATTGGAGATAGTAAAATTGCAGCAGTATCTTTTGAGAAGGCGGGTATAGATATTCTTGATATTTCTGGAGGCTTTTGTAGATTTATAATTCCAGGTAACACTAGCCAAGGGTATTTTTCACCTTTAAGCAAGGCTATAAAGGAGGCTGTGTCTATCCCAGTTTTGCTTACTGGCGGAATTACAAAGGCAGAGGCTGCTGAAAGACTTTTGTCTTCTGGAAAAGCTGATCTTATTGGAGTAGGTAGAGCTATATATAAAGATTCTAAGTGGGCAGAAAAGGCTATAAATAGTTTTAAATAGAAATATTAAAATAAAAAAACAATAATAAACCATATATTTACATGATATAAAAGAAAGCACAGTTTTTTTAGAAAATTGTGTTTTCTTTTATATATTGTCAAACAATTTAGTCTATTGTATACAAATAACAGCTATTTAAGCTAAATTATGGTATAATATAAGATGAATAGAAATCGTGCATGGATGGATAAAATAAACGAGCAACTTTTATTTATATGTTTCCTGGATGCTTAAGAAGGAAGGAAAATAACGATGATAATGCTTCAGAAAATATATAAACTTTGTGAATGCTTTGAGAAACAAGATAGAAAAACAGGTATTATGAAATTAATAAATAAAGGCTATAGTGAGGGTACTTCAATTAAATATTACAATATATGGAGAAGACATTATATGGATTCAAATAGTAAAGACCTGATGGTTTCAGGTATTTATATAGAAACTCGCAGAGAAAGAAAGCTTCTAGAGGAGTGTACATTTTCGGAACGTCAAAGGTATCTTGAAGCACTAAGCAAAGAACAACTTATTAAGATAACACAAGCAGTGCTTAAATAATATAAAATTCTATAATACGATAATAATTAAATAAAAAAGGGAGGATTATATACATGGATGTAGAAAAATTAACGGTAAAGGTTCAACAATCATTAAATGAGGCACAGTCATTAGCTGTTAAAAATAATCATCAGCAGGTAGATACGATTCATTTATTTGCAGCACTCATAGCTCAGGATGATGGACTCATTCCTAATATATTTAGTAAAATGGGAGTGGATATAACTAAGCTTAATTACGATATTAAAAATGAACTTGGAAGGATGCCCAAAGTTACTGGTAGTGGCGCTGATAGTGGATCCGTATACGCTACTAGAAGACTTGATGAGGTTTTTGTGAAAGCTGAAGCTGAAGCTAAAAAATTTAAAGATTCATTTATAAGTGTTGAACACGTTATGCTTGGACTTATGGATGTAAAAACTAAAGAGATTGCAGACATATTAAAAAAATTCAATATAACTAAAGATGCATTTTTAAGTGTACTCTCTACCGTAAGAGGCAGTCAAAGAGTGGATAATGTTGACCCTGAAGGTACTTATGATGCACTGGTAAAATATGGTTCAAACCTTGTAGAACAAGCGAAAAAACATAAATTAGATCCAGTAATCGGACGTGATGAGGAAATTAGGAGAGTTATAAGAATACTTTCTAGAAGAACTAAAAATAACCCAGTGCTTATAGGAGAGCCTGGAGTTGGTAAAACTGCTATAGTTGAGGGCTTGGCTCAACGAATTGTAAAGGGAGATGTACCGGAAGGTCTTAAGAATAAAATAATATTTTCTTTAGACATGGGAGCTCTTATTGCAGGTGCTAAATTTAAAGGTGAGTTTGAGGAAAGACTCAAAGCAGTTCTTAAAGAAGTAGAAACTAGTGAAGGAAAAATAATTTTATTTATAGATGAAATTCATAATATTGTTGGTGCAGGTAAATCAGAGGGTTCTATGGATGCTGGTAACATGATAAAACCACTTCTTGCAAGAGGAAGTCTTCATTGCATTGGAGCAACTACTTTTGATGAATATAGAAAATATTTAGAAAAAGATAAAGCTTTAGAGAGAAGATTTCAGCCAGTAACAATTGATGAACCTACAGTGGAAGATACTGTGTCAATCCTTAGAGGACTTAAAGAAAAATTTGAGGTTTACCATGGTATAAGAATCCATGACTCAGCAATAGTAGCTGCAGCAAAACTTTCAGATAGATATATAACACAAAGATTTCTACCAGACAAAGCAATAGATCTTATAGATGAGGCATGTGCTATGATAAGGACTGATATAGATAGCATGCCAACTGAGATGGACATGCTTAAACGAAAGGTATTTCAATTAGAAATTGAGAAAAAGGCATTGTCTAAAGAAAATGATGATGCATCAAAGAAAAGGCTTATTACACTTGAGAAAGAATTAAGCAATTTAAAAGATAAAGACAATGAAATGACAGCAAAATATGAGAAAGAAAAATCTAAGATAGTTGAAATCAGAAATTTAAAAGCTAAGTTAGATGATTCAAGGGGCGAAATAGAAAAATCGGAAAGAGAGTATGATTTAAATAAGGTAGCAGAACTTAAATATGGAGTAATTCCAAAACTAGAGGCTCAGATAAAAGAAAAAGAAGGAGCAATCCATAATAATAATGAAACGTCTATGCTTAAAGAAGAGGTAACTGAAAAGGAAATAGCACAGATAGTGTCAAAGTGGACGGGTATACCTGTAACAAATCTAGAAGAAGGCGAAAGGCAAAAGCTCTTAAGGCTTGAAGATGAATTATCGAAGAGAGTGATTGGTCAAAAAGAAGCAGTAACTGCTGTTTCAAATGCTGTAATAAGAGCAAGAGCAGGACTTAAAGATCCTAAGAGACCTATTGGTTCATTCATATTTCTTGGACCTACTGGGGTTGGTAAAACAGAGCTTGCTAAAACTTTAGCTATGGTATTATTTGAAAGTAAAGATAATATAATAAGGATAGATATGTCAGAATACATGGAAAAGTATTCTGTATCAAGACTTATAGGAGCTCCACCTGGTTATGTAGGTTATGAAGAGGGTGGACAACTTACTGAAGCTGTTAGGAGAAAACCTTATAGTGTAATATTATTTGATGAAATAGAAAAAGCACATGAGGATGTATTTAATATCTTCCTTCAAATATTAGATGATGGTCGTTTAACTGATAATCAAGGCAAGGTAGTTGATTTTAAAAATTGTATAATAATCATGACTTCAAATATCGGGAGCGATTATCTTTTAGAAAATAAAGAAAGTGGTGGCATTGAGAAGAGTATTCGTGATAAAGTTATGAGTGAGCTCAAGGCTAAATTTAAACCGGAATTTTTAAATAGGTTGGATGATATCATATTATTTAAACCTTTAGAAACAAAGGAAATAGAAGGGATAGTTGATATATTCCTTGCAGATATTCAAAATAGGCTTAAGGATAAGAATATAACTATGAAAGTTACGACAGAGGCTAAGAAGCTTATGGCAGATGAAGGATATGATCCAGTTTATGGAGCACGACCACTCAAGAGATATATTGAAAATGTTTTGGAAACATCTATTTCTAAAAAGATTATTAAAGGAGACATAAATGACGGTTCAGTCATTGGTGTTGATGCTAAAGATGATCAAATTGTTATAGAAAAAATAAGTAACTCTATAAAATAGTATTAATTTAAAATAGGTTGGGAAAAGGATGTCATAAAGGCATCCTTTTTTTATAAAAAACTAATAAAAATTGTTCTTGAGTATGTAAATAAAAGACTTTGATTTACATGAAATTAATGAACTGAATAACAGGAGATGATCATATGAATGGTTTGACGATAGATATGAAAGGAATATTTGCGGCATCAGTGACTCCTTTTGATAAGGAGAACAGAATAAATGATAAAGTTTTACTAAAACTTATGGAAAGAAATATTCAAAAGTCCTGCAATTGCAGGAGTAAAACATACATATCTTAATTTATATCAACTCGAGAGAATAAAAAATTTAAAAAATTCTCTTTATATGTATAATGGATTTGATGAAATTTTGGTGGCAGGTCTTGCTATGGGTGCAGATGGAGCAATAGGAAGTACATTTAATTTTATGTATCCACATTATAAAAAGATAAAAGAAGCATTTGAATCATTAAATCATGAGGAGGCAAGAAATCTTCAAGTTAAAGCAAATAATATAATGGAGGCATTATGTAGTGTAGGATTAATACCAGCAATAAAGTATATTCTTACTCTTCGTGGAATTGATGCTGGAGTATTAAGAAAGCCATTTTCTGAACTTAATGATGTTCAAAAGAAATATATTGAAGACATACTTGAATCTAATCTTGTTTATTAATATATAAAAAATAGCTCTCAATTGTAAATCTAATGATAAGTTAGGATTGCAATTGGAGGCTTTTGTTTTATTATATAAGTATACTAATTTTTGTACATAAAAATTAAGGTTGAAATTAAATCTATAAAGGTAGATAATTAGATATAATATGATTTTTTATATCATTTAAATAAAGCAAGTTACTAAAGGAGAAAGTATATATGATTAAATATAAATGGTGTGTATGTGATATGGATGGAACATTATTAAATTCAGATAATGCTATATCAAAGGATAATGAGGTTGCACTAAAAAAGCTTCAAAAGATGGGTGTAGAAGTAATTATTGCATCAGGAAGATTGGATCTTATGGTGAAGGTTTATATAAAGCAGTTGGGGTTAAAAGGACCTGTTATATCTTGTAATGGGGGACTCGTTAGGAATATTAAAACAGGCGAAGTTCTTTATTCGAAGTTAATGGATAAAATTGCAGTAAAAGAGGTTACAACTTACTGTAGTAATAATAAAATAGAGTTTATTATATACACTGCAGATATTGTATATACCACTAAAAATAATTCAGTAGGTAAAAGATATGAAGACCGTAATAAGTTTTTATTAAAAGATGAACAGATACCTATAAAATATATAGATGATAAAACAATGGAAAATATTAATGATATAGATGCTTTTAAAGTTTTGTTAGTTTGTGAAAAACACGAGGAGATCATATTACTCGAAAAACATTTTTCAAAATATGATAATCTTACGGTAGTGAGTTCGGCAAAAGGGCTTTTAGATATTATGGCATCAGATATTTCTAAAGGAAATGCTTTAGAAATATTGTCAAAAAAATTAAATGTAGGGTTAGATGAAATTATAGTTTTTGGAGATAATTACAATGACATGGAAATGTTTAAATGTGCGGGAATGCCTATAGCTATGGAAAATGCCGTAGAGGATATAAAACTTGCGGCAAAATATATAACTAAATCTAATAATGAGTCTGGAATAGCGTATGCTATAAACAATTATATATTAAAAGAGTGATTATAATGTAAAAAACAAGCAAAAAAATGTAAGATTAAGTCTAGAGTGAATCGTAAAGGTTTTGCTCTAGGCTTAATTTGTGTTTTTTTAATGATATAGTTTAAGTTTACTCGCAAGTCGGGTATAATATATTATTGATATATTTTATAATAATATTATAAGCAAATTAGATTATGAAAATATAAAGTAGAAGATAGGAGATTATAATGAAAAAATTTATAGAACTAAAAAATGTCAAAAAAACTTATACTACGGGAGAAGTAATAATTAAAGCAGTAGATGATGTTTCATTTACAATAGAAAAGGGTGAATTTGTTGTAGTTATTGGTGCTAGTGGTGCGGGTAAAACTACAATACTTAATCTTTTAGGTGGTATGGATCAAGTTACTACCGGAAATATAATTGTGGATGGAAATGATATAAGTGAATATAATAAGAAAAAGCTTACAAAATATAGGCGTGACGATATAGGATTTGTATTTCAGTTCTATAATTTGGTACAAAATTTAAATGCAATTGAAAATGTTGAGCTGGCAGTAGAAATATGTAAAAATCCAATGAATCCAGTAGAAGTATTAAAAAATGTTGGACTTAAGGATAGAATGCAAAACTTTCCATCTCAGCTTTCAGGTGGAGAACAGCAGAGAGTTTCAATAGCAAGAGCACTTGCAAAAAATCCTAAATTACTTCTTTGTGATGAGCCTACTGGGGCCCTAGATTATAATACTGGTAAGTCAATACTTAAATTATTATCTGATACATCAAAAAAAGATGGCATGACTGTTGTGGTTATTACACATAATTCGGCTATAACTCCCATCGCTGATAAGATAATAACAGTTAAAAGTGGGAAAGTTGAGAGCGTCGTCAAAAATGATAATCCAATGGACATTGAAAGCTTGGAGTGGTAGAAATGAAAAAGACATTTTTCAAAAATTTATTTAGAGATATAAAAAAAACTTTATCCAGGTTTTTGTCTATAGTAATAATTATTGCAATTGGAGTAGCTTTTTATGCAGGAGTAAGGGCTACAAGTCCTGATATGAAAAAATCAGCAGATGCTTATTTTAATAAAACTGGATTTATGGATTTTAAATTGATTTCAACACTTGGCCTTACAAAAGATGATATAGTACAGGCTCAGAAAATTAAAGGCGTAAAAACGGCACAAGGTTCATATTCGATAGATGCTGTAGTTGAAAAGGATAAACATTCATTAGTTCTTAATGTTAATTCGACTCCACCTGGCAATGGAATAAATCAGATGAAAATTATTACAGGAAGGTTACCAAAAGCGAGTAATGAAGTTGTAGTTGAAAAAGGATTCTTAAAAACGAACAAGTTCAAAATTGGCGATTTTATAGAGCTTAAATCTGGAAACGATTCTAAAAAAATAGGTGATACCTTAAAAATAAGTAAATTTAAAATAGTTGGAGAAGCACTCTCGCCATTATATCTATCAGCTCAAAGACAATTAAGTTCTGTGGGGAATGGATCAGTTAAAGGTTTTTTATACATACTTCCCGAGGTATTTAAAAGTGATTATTATACAGAAATGTATTTAAAAATGGATAATAGTTTATCAAAAGACAGTCTTATTTCAAATGACGAGTATAAAGTTGAATCAAAGAACATGGAGAAAAGCCTTAAAGACTTCGGAGTTATAAGAAGCAAAGTACGATATAAACAAATAGTATCAGATGCTAGTAGCAAAATAAATATAGCACAGGAAAAGTTGAATAAGTCAAAAAAAGAAGCAGTAGATAAATTTAGCGAGGTTTATAAAAAGTTAAACAATGCAAAAACTAAAATTGATGACGGTAAAGTAGAACTTGCAAAAAATCAAACAATTTATAATCAAAAAAAATTGCAAGGGCAAAAACAAATTGCAAATGCTACAAGCAAGCTTAAGGAAAGCGAGGCAAAGCTTAATGCAGGAAAGCAGCAAGCGGTAGCAAGTATCACGTCGTCGATTGCACTAAAAGTTTCACAGGCAAAAAAACAAGTAGATTCTGATCCTAAAAATGAGGTTTTTATTACTCAATATAAGGGGATAAATCAGATTTATTTAGGAAGCATTAAAGGAAAAGATTTTGAAACTATGTATACTTCATTAAAAAATAGTGAAGCTATAGTTCAAATGAAACCTTATTTTGATATACAGAGTTTAAAAAATAATTTTGATCTTTCAAAATCAAAAATAGATGCGGGAAGAGTACAATTAAATGAGAGTAAGAAACTTATAATAAATGGAAAAGTTGAATTAGACGCAGCAAGAATAAAACTTGCTAGCGGAGAAAAAGAAGTAAATGAAAATGTTGAAAAAGTTAAATTAGAACAAGCTAAAGTCAACAATAAATTAAAAGAGGGACAATTAAAAATCAGTAAAAATAAAGATAAAATTAAGGCTATTAAATCACCTGAGTGGTTTGTATTAGGGCGAAGCACTAATCTTGGATACGAAACATATAGGCAAGATAGTGATAGGATAGATAATATTGGGAAAGCCTTTCCACTTATATTTTTCTTAGTGGCAGCTTTAGTTAGTCTTACTACTATGACGAGAATGGTTCAAGAAAACAGAATTGAAATAGGAACATTTAAAGCTTTAGGATACTCAAGGATAGCTATAACTACACATTATTTGATATATGCGCTTTTAGCAAGTATCACAGGAACAATAATAGGTATATCTTTTGGTTTTAGACTTTTCCCACCACTTATCATGAATGCTTATGGTACGCTTTATGCTATTCCTAGTTCCTTAACGCCCTTTAACTCTGGGCTAGCTCTTCAGGCTTCATTGATAGCTATAATATTCACCTCGCTTGCTGCGGTTGCAGCATCGCTTGAAGAATTAAGAGAAGCACCATCATCACTAATGAGGCCCAAGCCTCCAAAGGCGGGAAAAACTATATTACTCGAAAGAGTAACATTTATATGGAAAAGATTAAGTTTTACAAATAAAGTAACAGCAAGAAATATATTTAGATATAAACAAAGATTTTTTATGACAGTTATAGGAATTGCAGTTTGTACAGGGCTTATGATAACTGGATTTGGACTTAAATCTGGAATAATAGGGGCAGCGCAGGGTCAATTTACAGATATATATAAATATGATATGTTATCAACATTTAGAGGGGATATTGAGGGCGATAAAACAGATACTATAAAGAATAAAATAATGAAAAATTCCAATGTAAAATCAGTCCTATTTTCTTATACTAAAAATGCAACGGTTAATCTTTATAAATCTGGACGTGAAGATGCATATGTAGTTGTTACAGAAGATAAAAACGAAATTAATAATTATATTAAGCTTACATCAACCAAAGGTGAGGAGCTTAAACTTAATGATAGAGGCGTAATAATAACTGAAAAGTTATCAAAACTTATGAATAAAAAAATTGGAGATACTTTTGATGTAACTATAAATGATAAGGTGGTAAAGGCTACGATATCAGATATAACGCAGCACTATTTGCAACATTACATTTATATGAGTCCTAATTATTATAAAAAATTAACTAGTGAAAACATTAAATTTAATGGATTTTATGGACTGCTAAAAAGCATTACAGATAGTTCAGAGGATAAAACAACGAAGATATTAACCAAAATAGAGGATGTAGGATCTGTAAGTTATAAGAATAAATCACAATTTGATTTTAACAAAACAACAAAGAGTATAAATTCAGTGGTACTGGTATTAATAGTATCTGCAGGAGTGCTTGCCTTTGTTGTAATATATAATCTTACAAACATAAATATCAATGAAAGAAGGAGAGAATTGTCCACAATAAAGCTTCTAGGATTTTATGATAGCGAACTTGCGCTATATATATACCGTGAAAATATTATATTAACGGTAATTGGAAGTTTAGTAGGAATAGTCGTGGGGATTTTACTTAATAATTTTGTTATTACTACATCAGAAACCAATGTAATGATGTTTATGAGGAATATAGATCCTATTTATTTTCTGTATTCAGTTCTACTTACAATTTTATTTTCTGTAATTGTAAATTTAGCTATGTATAAGGAATTTGGTAAAATAGATATGATAGAATCACTTAAAAGTGCAGAATAATAACTGAATAATATATGGCATATACTAGTATAATATATAGAAAGAGGCGGGAAGAGTAATTGTTCTAAGGGAGGAGTTTTAAATGGAGAAGCAACAATTTGGAGTTTTAGGTATAGCGGTCATGGGTAAAAATTTAGCATTAAATGTTGAGAGCAGAGGGACATCCGTTAGTGTATATTCAAGGAATAAAGTTACCATAGATGAGTTTTTGGTAGAGGCAAAAGGAAAAAACATAAAGGGCGCATATTCTATTGAGGAATTTGTGAATTCTTTAGAAACCCCAAGAAAAATATTTATTATGATTAAAGCAGGATTACCTGTTGATGAAACTATAGATAAATTAATACCGTATATATCAAAGGGGGATATATTAATCGATGGTGGTAATTCGTTTTTTATGGATACAATACGTAGAAGCAAGAAACTTGAGGAATTAGGGTTTAAATTTATAGGTACTGGGGTTTCGGGTGGAGAAGAGGGAGCTTTAAAAGGACCAGCAATCATGCCTGGCGGAGAACTTGATGCTTATAAAACAGTTGAACCTATATTCAATGCTATATCTGCGAAAGTGGATGGTGAGCCTTGCTGTACTTATATTGGGCCTAATGGAGCAGGACATTATGTTAAAATGGTTCATAATGGTATAGAGTATGGGGATATGCAACTCATTTGTGAGGCATATGCACTTTTAAAAAGGGTTGCAGGTCTAACAAATGATGAAATACATGATGTTTTTAAGCAGTGGAACAAAGGAGAGCTTAATAGTTACCTAATAGAAATAACTAGTGATATATTTGCTAAAAAGGATAATGAAACAGGAAAGTACATGGTTGATATTATTTTAGATAAAGCAGGCCAAAAGGGGACGGGGAAATGGACTAGTCAAAGTGCCCTAGATCTTGCAGTTCCTATACCTACAATAACAGAAGCTGTTTTCGCACGTTGCATGTCATCATTAAAAGATGAAAGAATTTATGCGAGCAGTGTTTTAAAAGGACCGGATGTTAAATTTAAAGGAGATAAAAAAGAGTTTATAGAAGCTATAAGGAGGGCCCTTTATACAAGCAAAATATGTTCATATGCTCAAGGATTTGCACTTATGATGGCTGCAGCAAAAGAGTATAATTGGGATCTTAAATATGGGAAGATAGCTAAAATATTTAGGGGTGGATGTATAATTCGTGCACAATTTCTCAATAAGATAAATGAAGCATATGAAAATGATGAAAATCTTAAGAATTTAATGTTAGATTCATATTTTAAAAATATTATCAATAGTTATCAAAAGGACCTGCGTTATGTAGTATCAACAGCAGTAAATTTGGGAGTACCAGTACCAACATTTTCAAGTGCCTTAACATACTATGACAGTTACAGAAGTGAAAAATTACCAGCAAACTTGCTTCAAGCTCAGAGAGATTATTTTGGAGCGCATACATTTGAAAGGGTAGATAAGAAAGGAATATTTCATCATGAATGGGTAAATGAGACAAACTCAAAATAGTACAATTTAAGAGTGAATAAACATTGAAGGTATCAAGATGTTATATAAAAAGATAAAGTGAAGTTTGAATCTTAAACTGTTCTTTATCTTTTTTTATTTTATACAGCTATTGACAATAAAGTTATTTGGTTATATAGTTAGTTACATAAGTAACTAACTAATTAGATAATGGAGGTGTTAATTTGGATTTTAATAATGATGTACCTATATATATGCAGATTGCTCAAACTATTGAAGATAACATTCTTAAAGGAATTTTCCAGGAAGAAACAGCTATTCCATCTACAACAGAAATATCTGTTAAGTATAAGATAAATCCGGCTACAGTGGCTAAAGGATTTAATTTACTTGTAGACGAAGGAATTATATATAAAAAGAGAGGTGTAGGTATGTTTGTAGTAGCTGGAAGTAAAGTGAAATTAATGGAGAAAAGGAAAGAAAATTTTTATAAGAACTATATAGTATCTTTAATAGAAGAAGCTGAAAAATTAGAAATTTCAAGTGAAGATATTATTAAAATGATTGAAGGGGGGGGTTTAATGTGGGCACAATAAAACTTTCAAATGTAAGTAAAAGATATGGGGATACTTTTGCATTAGACAATATATCATTAACTATAGAGTCAAATAAAATATATGGGATACTCGGACGAAATGGAGCTGGAAAGACAACTCTATTAAATGTTATAAACAATAGAATTTTTGCAGATAATGGTGTTATTTCTATAGATGGTAAAAATTTATCAGAAAATAAAAATGCTTTAGGCAATATATATTTTATGGCAGAGAAAAACTTATATCCACAAGCTATGAGAGTAAAACATTTATTTAAGTGGAGTAAAGAATTTTATCCGAAATTTGATATGGAATATGCTATTGAACTTTCTAAAAAATTTGAATTAAATATAAATAAAAGGATTAATGAATTATCAACAGGGTATTCATCCATATGTAAAATTATAAACACAATGGCATCAGGTGTTGAAATTTTAATGTTTGATGAGCCAGTTTTAGGACTAGATGCGAGTCATAGAGAATTATTTTATAAAGAACTTACCAAAAGTTATATAGAGAAGCCTAAGACTATTATTTTATCTACTCACATTATTGAAGAAGTATCACAATTAATAGAACAGGTAATTGTTCTTAAGGATGGAAAAATAATTAATGACGTAAATGTAGAGAAACTAATATCGCAGTATTATAACGTATCTGGATTAAATGTAGATATAGATGAGTACATTAAAGATAAAAATTGTATAAGTGTAGATGAAATGGCAGCGTTTAAATCAGTAGTTATAAATGGGAAAAATGGAGATGTTGAAAAGAGCGAGCAGAAAAAACTTGGACTCGAAGTTTCAAAGGTTGAACTTCAAAAACTATTTATAGATTTGACGAATAAGGGGGGAATAAAACAATGAAAAGTTATAAACTTGCTAAATACAATATTAAAAGTAGTCTTAAATCTATACTAATATTTTACTGTATTTTTATAGTTGTAATAATACTCATATCTATAACTGCTGGAAAAAGTAGTCATATTCGGGGAATAGAGTTTTCATCTGTAATATTTTTATTTGTTCTAGGGCTAAATTCTTTCAAAGAAAATTTTTATTTTAGTCAAGCTAATAATATACCTAGAATAGATTATTTTAAATCTATAGTTATAACTATTTTCCCGATAGCTTTAGTTATGTCAATAATAGATATAATATTAAATAGAATTTATAATATATTTGATGTAGGTCCAACAATCTATGATATGAGTTATGGTAATTTTAAAAGTGCACATATATATATAAATGGGAATGCATGGATACAAAATAATAGTATACGAATACTAATTGGAACAATCACATTTTTGTTTACTTTGTATATCATTGCATTTGCTATAGGATTATTAATAACTATGATATTTTATAAGTGTAATAAAACAATGAGGATTCTTATATGTTTAAGTCCTATAGCAATTCAGGCTATATTGGCAAATGTTATATATAATTCTCCACAAATCGGAGGAAAATTAACAGCTTTTATTGATAATATATTGGGGATAAGTGCAAAAAACTCATATATTTGTGTATTAACATTTATATGTTTATTCATAATAACAATGTGTTTTGTTTATATAATTGTTAGAAGAGTAGTGGTTAAAAAAGCATAAAAACAAGAAATATACAAGCTGTGAAATTAGGGTTCACAGCTTGTACTAATTTAATAGTACTAACAGAATGTAAAGCTTATAAAAATTGTTTCCTATTATTATACAAAGACTTATATCCTAAGTTTAATGATAGAAAAACGGTTGTACAAACAGAACAACAAATTGCAATCATAATAGATATTTGGTACATAATTGCGGTGGTAGGTAATGTACCAGAGAGCATTTGCCCAGTCATCATTCCTGGTAAAAAGATTATACCCATTCCAAGCATTGAATTTATAGTAGGAATTAATGCGGTTTCGAAAGCATTATTAGCAAATGGCTTCAATATATTTTTTGGCTCCACGCCTAAATTAAGCAAAGTGTTAATTTTATCCTTTTCTTTGCTTATATCATCCATGAAGGTTTTTATCGCAATATTTACTCCGGTCATAGCGTTACCAATAATCATACCAGCGAGTGGTATAGTGTATTGGGGGTTAGAAATAGATTTACCAACAACTATTGTAACAAAGAAGATTAAAACAAAAAGTCCGGAAAATGTTAAAGAAATCCCAATTGCAATTTTAAAATTATTGTTTAAGTCCTTTCTACTTGTAATTACTCTATGTATAGAAAAAATTATCATAATAACTAAAAAAGCAACAGTAAATATAGGATTTGGATTACTAAAGACATATTGAAGTATGTATCCAATAATTATAAGTTGAATCGTCATTCTTAAACTAGCAACTAGAAGAAGCTTTGTTTGAGTAACTTTTGATTTTTTCATAATTAAAAGTACTATAATTAATAGTAGATAAATAAGCAGAAAATGAGAAATGCTTAATTTCACAATGCCTTCCATATTTAAACCTCCTTAATTATTTCAATTTTATTTTCACAAAATTCGTTAACTATAGTTTTATTGTGACTTACAATTACAAGCTCAATATTTTTAGTTTTGCAGAAAGCTATTATATTTTTCATTACCCTATGCCCAGTTATTTCATCTAAAGCTGATGTTGGTTCATCTAGCAATATAACTTTTGGACATAATGATAAAAAAATTGATATATAAACTCTTTGACGTTCTCCACCTGAAAGTGTAGACGCAGGTTGGTCTAGGGAAACATTTACGCAGCAAAGTCGAGTTATGTAATCTATGTAATCACTGCTAGGCATAGTTTTTTGTCTTAATGAATAAAATGTTTTGAAATTGTCTAATATGCTCGCATTAAAAAGAAATGGTTCTTGAGAAACGAGGCTTACTTCTCGGCGTAAAGCAATTGGGTCATATGTATCAATTGAAAGCCCTTTATATAACAGTTCACCAGAATCTGGATTAATAGACTGGTTCAATAATTTTAGAAAAGTGCTTTTACCTGATCCACTTTCTCCAACAATAAAATTAATTTTACCTTTCTTAATTTTTATATCATTATAAGTTAGATTAATATTATATATAATATTACTTGCCTTAAATAATAATTCATTCATTATAATTCCTTCTTTATTCGTATTTTTATAGTTTTTTTCTTCTTCTATAGTTATTTTCTACTGCTTTATTATAACATCATTTATGTAACATACATATTAACATATATAAGTGCAGTCATTTAGGTGTATAATAAATTGGGGAGAGTGGAAAGAAGAGGAATATGTAGAATATCTTGTTATAAGATAAACTAATAATGTGGTTAAAACCAGAAAAAATAGTCTATTGTAATAGTACAACCTGGCTATAATTATTTAATAATAATATCACATTCAATGGAATATATTAAAAGTATATATGTATTTAAAAAAAGTTTAATTTAAGACTTAATTGGCATGAACACCAAAAAGACATATATTTCGCCAAATTATACATATAAAATAAAGGAATAATAGAATTATTAGAGAATATAGAAAATACGTATATTATATGGAACAGTGTGCTTAATATGTATTCTTAAAAATTGAGAGGTGATAATTTTGGCTATTATAGACGTTATAAAATTTAATGGCATAGTAAATCGAGATTGGTTAGTTTATCGCTACCCAGGAGACAGTTTTGTATTTGGTACACAACTTATTGTAGGCGAAGGTCAAGTTGCGGTTTTTGTTAAGGGTGGAAAGGCATTAGATTATTTCTCTCCAGGCACATACACTCTAAGTACTCAGAATATACCTATTCTGAAGACTTTAATTAATATTCCATTTGGAGGAAGAACTCCATTTACGGCAGAAGTGTTTTTTATAAACAATACTGCAAAGTTAGACATTTTATGGGGAACCACAGACCCAATTAGTTTAATTGATCCGAAGTACGCTGTTAGATTGAGGGTACGTGCATTTGGTCAATTTGCAATTAAAATTTCTGATTATCGTGTGTTTTTAACAGAATTAATTGGTGCTCTTGGAGATAGTCAAATTGTAAAATATGATCTTGTAATTAAATATTTCAAAGGTGTTATAGTAACAAAAGTTAAGACTATTATTGCAGATATAATAATTAATCAGAAGATATCGGTACTTGAAATAACTCCGCGATTAGAAGAAATATCAAGTGTATCAAAGGAAAAGTTAGCTTTTGAATTCGAGAGGTTCGGAATAAACATTGTTAATTTCTATATTGCCTCGGTTAATTTCCCAGATGAAGATTTTGATATTGTAAATAAAATACTAGGAGAAAAAGCAGCTTTTGATATTATTGGAGATAACCGTTATAATGTTAAGCGGTCATTTGATGTTATGGAATCTGCAGCATCTAATGAAGGTGGAGGAAATTTGGCTACAGCAGGTATTGGACTTGGGATAGGTGCTGGAGCAGGTATTGCTGTGGGAAACAGTTTCGCTTCTTCGGCTGGAAGTGTTATGGATACACATGGAAAAAATATAGCGTGTAAAAAGTGTGGGATGATGAATTTACAAGGAGATAAATTCTGCTCCAATTGTGGAGAAAGACTCGCAATTGAAAAGATTAAATGTAGTTCTTGTAAAACATTAGTTGAGGCTAATACAAAATTTTGTCCTAACTGTGGGTGTTCAATGCTGAAAAAAATATGTCCAAATTGTCATGTTGAGAACTTGAATGGAACCAAGTTCTGCTGTGAATGCGGTACTAAAATGGAGGGTTAATAATGAAAAATAGCAAAATGTCATCTATTGGCGGATTGAAAATTTCAGGATGTTTTATTTTTGATATTGCAGTAATATTAGCTTTTTTTAAAGTATATGGCTTATTTTTTATTATTGCACCTGGTAAATCTATTTTTATGTTAGGCGTTTTACTTGTTGGGATTATAATCTTTAATGGCGTAGTTATATTTCCAAGTATGATATTTAAAAACATAGGAATGCCTTATTTAGCGTCAACTGTAACTTTACTATTATTGTATGTAATTATAGCTAATGTTTTTTCTCTTTTTTTCATAACAGGAAGTACCGTGTGGTATATGGTTTGGGAATTAATTATTTTTGCAGTTTTACTTATTGCACTTTCTACAATTTCTAGATTTTTAAAATGTGAAATAGAAAATACTATGAAAATAGAAAAAGAAAAGACAGATAAATCTTTGGTTATGTTACAATTATTAAAAATTGAAGCGACACTTAACAAGAAAGAAAAAGAAAAGTCTATTTTATCAATTATTAATGTTTTTAAAATTTTAAAAGAACGTATTCAGGCTTCCACACCTTTTGGTAGAATTACTGAAAACAGTGCTGTTTTAGAATTAGAAAAGCAGATTAAGGATAATTTAGTAGCAGTGCAAGCAGGTCTTGAAGTTACTTTAACAGATAACATGTTGTCAGAGCTTAAAGGATTACTTGAAGATACACGAACACTTGTTGTAAATAGAGAAATATTAAATATTAAATAAAGAATATAGGGAGTGATTTTAATGAGCGAGCAAAAATGCCCTGCTTGTGGGGCATCAATTGATTTAAATGCGACTGAATGTAAATACTGTGGTGAAGCAATAACAGCTAAAGCACCACAATATAAAGTACCTCAACAACAAAGCATAAATAATAATGCACAAAATTCTTATAGTCAAAACAACTATATTAAACCATATTATCAACAAGAATTTCAAAAGATAAGTGATAGTAATGAAGTATATAAAGGAAAGTGGAATTGGTGTTCATTTCTCTTTACATGGATTTGGGCATTTACTAAAGGATTATGGGGTTTAGCTTTAGTAACTTTAGGAATAAATATTCTACTCTCAAGCGTGAAATTGACTTGGTTAGCTTTAGTAATTTCTGTGCTTTGGGGACTTAAAGGTAATTACTGGTATTATAATTTGGAAAAAAATAAGAAGCAATTTCCTAACAAATTTTAATTTGCTATTAATATATTATTTAGTAAAAATTAATTTTTAGGGGAGAGATGTTAATGAGTGAAAAACAATGTTCAGCATGTGGGGCATCAATAGATTTAAATGCAACTGAGTGTAAGTACTGCGGGCAAGCTATAAGCCAACAGGCACCACAATACAATACAAATCAAGTACACCAACGCCAGTCACCACAATATCAAGAATCTCCAATTTACACGCCAACAGGGGTTCCTATTATAGGTAAGAGCAAAACTACAGCTGGAATACTTGCTATTTTACTTGGAGGTCTAGGTGTACACAAATTCTATTTGGGGAAGATTAAAATAGGAATTTTATATTTGATTTTTTGTTGGACTTATATACCTGCTTTTATTGGTATAATAGAAGGAATTATTTATCTAACGGCAAGTGACGAAAAGTTTTATAATAATTATGTTAATAAATAAAAATTATTATTAAATTATTATTAATGATAAAAAAGTAAGAATATACAACATTTTTTTGTTATATCAGACTTTGTTTAAAATTAAATTCTAAGAGATATAGTTAAGGTGTAATAAACTCATCTTAACTATATTTTTATTTTATGATTTTATAAATATCGCTATCATTAATAGATAGCAATATTATAATTTTGTTAAAATATATCTTAGTTTGGAATCTGCTATTGTAAGTTAAAAAATATGAAAAAGAGAAAATCACATGATTAGAGTTATAGAATATATTTTAAATATAAAAACTTTTAAGGGAGAACAGGTATGAATCAGAAAACTTATTCAGATATTATATATCCAATACTTGAAATAAACCTAAAAAAAGTATATGAAAATGTGAAAAGTATGGTAGATTTATGTAAAACCCAAGGTATAAGCATTGCTGGAGTAGTTAAGGGATTTAATGCAATACCTGAGGTATCTATGCAATTCGTAAATGCAGGATGCACATATATAGCAAGTTCAAGAATGGATCAGATAATTAAACTAGAGGAATATGGTTTAAACAAGCCTTTTATGATGCTTAGAATTCCAATGTTTAGTGAAATAAAAAAACTAGTTAAATTTGCACAGGTTAGTTTAAATTCTGAAATTGAAACATTGAATATGATTGAAAAGGAATGCGAATTGCAAAGGAAAAAGCATAAGGTAATATTAATGCTTGACCTTGGAGATTTAAGAGAAGGCGTATATGATCAAGATAAATTTATTAACTTAGCTATACACGTAGAAAGTCATCTTAAAAATGTTGAATTGTATGGGGTTGGAACAAATCTAGGTTGTTATGGGTCTATAGTCCCAACTGTTAAGAATTTAGGGAGGCTTTGTAGTATTGCCGAAATAATTGAAAGTAAGATAAATAGAAGACTTGATATAATTTCTGGAGGGGCTACAAGTTCGTTACCACTAATATTAGATGGTAAAATGCCTAAGAGAATAAATAATTTAAGAGTAGGAGAAGGAATACTGTTAGCAGAGGATTTAGAAGAATTTTGGGGATATGATATGAACCATATGCATAAGGATACATTTGTACTAAAGGCACAGATTGTTGAAATAAAAAATAAACCTACGCATCCTATTGGAGAGGTGTTTATTGATGCTTTTGGGACTAAACCAACTTATGATGATAAAGGTATAAGAAAAAGGGCACTACTTGCAGTGGGAAAACAGGATTTTGGATTACATGATAAGCTAATTCCACAAAAACAAGGTGTTAAAATTATAGGAAGTAGTTCAGATCACTTAATTGTAGATATTGAAGATTGTGAAGTTGAACCTAAATTAGGAGATATTCTTGGCTTTTTAATGTATTACCCACCAATGATGTACTTAACTGTGAATGATAGTATACCAAAAGTTTTTATATGAAAATAGTTCCTAAAGTAAATGGTTACGGCTTTTTTTATACTCATTTTTAATATAAATGCAAATATAATCCTAATTATGATAAATTTTAAATGATTGTGGACACAATAAAAGATGGTGGAAGAATTTATTGCTTAAGTTATTAGTAATAAGGACGAAATATTAAAGAGGTTACAAGGGGGAGAAATTGTATTATGCAATTAAGAGCTTTATTTGGATTTTTAGGTTGGGTGACAGTTATATGTTTTGGTATAGCAATTTCAAATTATTTTGTGAAGTTTATTAATAAAAAATATATTAGCAAACTTGGAAAAGAAAAAAAACAAATAGTTGATTTATATAGAAAATTAATGAAAATAATTATTAAATATCATAAGTTGGCAGGTACAATAGCAATATTTACTGTACTTACTCATTTTATTATTGCTTTTTCATCAATTCGAATTAGTATAACTGGTATAATTGCAGCATCATTTATGGTCACCATATTCTTTTTAGGTGTTTATGGTGCGTTTATAAATAAAAATCGTAAAGGAATGTGGCTTAAAATTCACCGTACTATGGCATTTGTTTTATTACTAGCTATAGTGATTCATATTATATAAATATGAATTATAACATAACTTTTTAAAATAATTACTAAGGAGAATATAAATTTGAAAGATAAATTAGATAAAAGATATCTTGAGTGGGTATTATATGTTGCATTAGGGGCAACCCTAATATTTATAAGTTATAATGTAGTCTTTAATTTTAAAGCATTATTTACAAATATCATCGGTATAATAGGGGTTATAGTTTCAATTATATCTCCACTTATTGTTGGTTGCGTAATTGCTTATTTACTATATCCGTTATCAAAAATTATAAATACTTTTCTTGTTAAACAGCTAAAACTGAAATATAGGCCTCATTTAATTAGTATTGTACTAACATATTTAGTGGTGATTATATTATTTGTTATACTTATTTATAGTATTTATGCAATGATTGGTGGACAAATAAGTAGTAATCAAACATTAACAGCTATGTTTGCTACTATTGGAGATTATATAAAACAATATAACGAACTTTTTGATTATATTAATAGGAAAATTACACAAAGTGGTCTTTCAATTGATATAAAAGGGTATTTATCTCAAGCTATAAAGCAAGTATATGCATATCTATCAGTTTCTATAAATGGTATTATCGCTTTATTTGCAGGTATTGGAAACGTAGTGCTTAATGGTTTTATTGGTTTGTTTATTTCCTTCTATTTATTAAAAGATCATGAGTTTTTTAAGAAACTTTATATTAACTCTGTAGGTATTGTAATGAAGGAAAGTAAATTTAGGAGGCTTAACAAAACCATTTTTGAAATTAATGATATTATATTTAGCTTTATAAGAGGGCAATTGCTTGATGGTTTAATAGTTGGCTTAATTAGTAGTATTGGATTATCCATTATGGGACTCGATTTTGCTTTTCTTATAGGGTTAACTGCAGGTATTGCAAATATAATTCCATATGTTGGCCCAATAATTGGTTGTATTCCAGCTATTATTATTGGCCTACTTAGTCCAAATCCGATTATTGCTTTATGGGCAGTGCTTTTATTACTTGCAGTCCAGCAACTTGATAGCGCTGTTATATCGCCAAAGGTTGTAGGTGATAGTATGGGACTTCATCCTATATTTGTAATTATGGCAATTACTATAGGTGGTTCAATAGCAGGTATACTTGGGATGCTTTTATCTGTACCCATTGCGGGTATAATCAAATTATTCCTAATGAAGATTGTAATAAGGCATACAGAAGGAAGAATACATTGATGACATTATCTTTGTACTTATAGAAGATTTTATAAATAAAGAAGGAATATTTATAATGTTGTAGAATCTTATATTAGAGTGTGCTATTTTAATATTACAACTATAAATTAAGTGTGAAATAGCTTAAGTCTATTAAAGTGTGAAGGAGAAATAAATGGAGAAAGATAAGAGAATTGCAGTTTTGATTGATGCTGATAACGTATCTGATAAATATATAAAATATATCATTGATGAAATTTCAAATCATGGGACACCTACTTATAAAAGAATTTATGGAGATTGGACTAAACCTCAATTAGCTTCATGGAAAAATGTGTTGCTTAATTATTCTATAAGCCCAATACAACAATATAGCTATACAACAGGGAAAAATTCAACAGATGCAGCACTTATAATAGATGCTATGGATATACTCTATTCTAATAATGTTGATGGATTTTGTATAGTATCTAGTGATAGTGATTTTACTAAACTAGCAGCTAGGCTTCGAGAAGCTGGTATGTATGTTATTGGAATGGGAGAGAAAAAGACTCCTACGCCATTCATTTCTGCTTGTGAGAAGTTTAAATATCTTGAAGTATTAGCATCTATGGCACCAAAACATACTGAGGTGCCTAGTACTAAGGGAACACAAGCTCAGGAAGATTTAAAGGGTGGCATGATAAGTTCTGTTAAATTAGTAGAGGCTATTAAAACTATTATAACTGAGATTTCAGATGAAGATGGTTGGGCGTTTTTAGGAGAACTAGGTAGTACGCTTAATAAGAGATATCCAGATTTTGATACTAGAAATTATGGTTATACAAAACTTACACCGTTTGTTGCATCTCTAAATATTTTTGAGATTAGGTCAACAAAAACAAGTAATCCAAGTATAAGTCTTAAATATATTAGAAACAAAGAGTAAAAGTTTGTGTTGAAATAGATTTTATTGACAAGTACGGATATTTTTTATATAATTAAATTGTTAAAAGGGAGTAGTTATAACAATAAAGTCAACATACTGGTGCATATAACACCTGGCTTTATGACCTTAAAGGTAACGAGACTTTTAACATAATTCTTTTGAATTATGTTAAGGGTCTCTTTTTTATTTTATGTTTGAATAATAATATTAAATTAGTTAAAATTGTAAATAAGTAAGAGTGTTAAATTATTTTGTTAAAACAAGGGTTAATATGAATAAATGGATATAAATAGGGGGATTTGATAATGAATAAAAAAATGCCAGTATTATTTATTGGTCACGGAAGTCCTATGAATGCAGTATTAAATAATGAATATACAGAGGCGATTAGTAAATCAACCCAAAATATCCCAAAGCCTGAAGCAATTTTAGTAATTTCGGCTCATTGGGAGACTGAAGGTACATTTATTACATCATCAGATGAACCAGAACAGATCTATGATTTTTATGGTTTTCCAGAGGAACTATATAATCTTAAATATAAGCCTACTGGATCAAAAAAATATGCACAGATGGTAGCCGCGGAACTTAAGGATTCAAACGTGATGCTAACAGAAAAATGGGGATTGGATCATGGTGCTTGGTCAGTGCTATCACATTTGTATCCTAAGGCTGAAATACCAGTATTTCAAATGAGTCTGAATAAACTAGGAAATGAACAGTACCATTATGATCTTGGTAGAAAACTTTCGATACTCCGTGAGAAAGGAATTTTGATAATAGGAAGTGGAGATATTGTGCATAATTTAGGAAGAATGGATTATGATATGAATGTAACTCCATTTGAATGGGCGTCTGAATTTGATAATTACATTTGTGATGCTATTGTAAATAGAAAGCATGATAATATTATAAATTATCAAAAAATAGGGGCAAGTGCCAAATTATCTGTACCTACAAAGGAACATTATTTACCATTACTCTATATAGCTGGAATGCAGGATGAAGAAGATGAAGTTAAGTTTATATATAAGGGGGTACAACATAGTTCTATGTCTATGACAAGTGTACAAATAGGATGAAACCAAGGGAAAAATAAGTGAAAAAATATAAATAACTTGTTTGGTAACCATTCTTTTAATTAAGATGGTTATTTTTTAGGTTATTATAGAATAAAGTTTATAATTAGGAAAATTTATGATATAATGTAAGTTGATTTATTTTAAGTAATTAGGCTCTCGAAAAGGTTTAAAACCGTAAAAATAAGTCTATATAGACAATAATAATATCAGTTTTGTGTAATAGTATATAAATCTAGGAGTGGAAAATATGGAAGAAAAATATAATAATTTGAAAATTGCAGAGAGAGGTGCTCGTATAAGTATTATTGCTTATATATTTCTTGCTGCACTAAAGCTCGGCATTGGGTATTTATCTAATTCAAAGGGTCTAGCAGCAGATGGACTAAACAATACAACAGATATAGTTTCTTCACTAGCAGTATTAATTGGATTAAAGATTTCTAGAAAGCCTGCTGATGATGATCATCTTTATGGTCATTTTAGAGCGGAGACTATGGCATCACTTATTGCTTCCTTAATTATGATAGCAGTAGGTCTAAATGTTTTATATAATGCTGCCAATTCTATTATCTTTTTTAAAGCGCAGGTACCAGACTTAAAGGCAGCTTTAGTTGGTATAGTTTGTGCTGTAGGAATATATTTTGTTTACCGTTATAATAAAAAGATTGCAATTCAAATAAACAGCTCAGGGCTTATGGCTGCGGCTAAAGATAATCTTTCAGATGCCTGGGTTGGTATAGGTACATCTGTAGGTATTATTGCTTCTCAATTTGGATTACCTTGGGTAGATCCATTGGCTGCAGTGTTAGTTGGCATATTAATAGTAAAGACTGGTTGGGATATTTTTAGGGAGGCAACACTTAACTTAACAGATGGTTTCGATAAGAAGCAATTAGATAATATAACTGAATGCATAAATGAGGTTACGAGAGTTAGAAAAGTAAAGGATGTCAGGGCTAGGGTTAATGGAAACAATATTTTCCTTGATATAATAGTAGTAGTTAGTGCAGATTTAAGTGTTGTTGAAGGGCACAATATCACGGAAGAGATTGAAGGGAAATTGAGAAGTGAGCTTGATATTACTGAAGCAGTGGTTCATGTAGAACCAGAAATTAAATTAGCTCAAAATGGTGTAGAATAAAATCTACGCCATTTTTTTTTATTTAAATAAAGGAGACTTAGCTTTAACTTGTAGTTGAAGAATAGATAAAAACAGAATATTTCGCCAAAAGACGTAAAAACCATGTGACATTTTGAAAAAAACGAGTATAATTAATTCAATGCTAATTTACGATGTTAATATAGTTATAAAATAAGTTCAAGTTGTGGTTAGATTAATGGACTTTTTTATAAAAGGTAATATAGGGTTGCCTTCTATAAGTTGTAATTCATAACTTTTTAAATTAAGACAGTAGGGGGTAAAAATTATGCAAGTTAAAGTTTCAAAATTTGGTGGGAGTTCATTATGTGATAGTAAACAATTTCAAAAAGTGAAAGACATTGTATTATCAGATGATACGAGGTGCTATATTGTCCCATCAGCTCCAGGTAAGAGGAGCAAAAGTGACTATAAGATTACAGATCTTTTGTATTTGTGTCAACAACATGTTAGTAAATCTTTACCATTCGATGAATTATTCAAATTAATTGAAGAGAGATATATTAGTTTATGTAGGGATTTAAAGCTTTCTATTGATATGTTAGAATATTTAAGAGTCCTTAAGGAAAAAATAATTGATGGAGCAACTGCAGACTTTGTTGCAAGCAGGGGAGAATATTTAAATGCTTTAATGCTTGCTGAGTATTTGGGGTATGAATTTGTAGATGCTGCCGAGGTTATTGTTTTTACAAAAAGTGGACGATTTGATGAAAAAGCAACATACGCTGCAATAGATGTTAGATTATCAAAAGTTAAAAAAGCAGTAATACCAGGGTTTTATGGTGCGTCCTCTGATGGGGAAATAAGAACCTTTTCAAGAGGAGGATCTGACATAACTGGGGCAATAATTGCTAAGGGTGTAGGTGCAGTGGTTTATGAAAATTGGACTGATGTATCAGGTTTCTTGATGGCTGATCCAAGAATTGTAAATAATCCTAAACCTATTAAAGAGGTAACATATAAAGAACTTAGAGAATTATCATATATGGGTGCACATGTTTTTCATGAAGAAGCAGTTTTTCCTGTTAAAAATGAGGGAATTCCGATAAATATAAAAAACACCAATAAACCAGAAGAAAAGGGAACATTTATTTTAAATGATAAAACAGAAGCGAAATCTGGCAATATTACAGGAATAGCAGGAAAAAAAGATTTTACTGTAATTGCTCTAGAGAAGACACTTATGGATAAAGATATAGGATACTGTAGACGGGTTCTTACAGTTCTTGAAAGTAATGGTGTATCATTTGAGCATATGCCATCAGGGATAGATTCGATTTCACTAGTAATAGATGACGATGAACTAGAAAATAAAACAGATAAAATATTAGAAGAAATCGAAAACCAGTGTAATCCAGATTCATTAATAGTACATCCTAATATGGCATTAATTGCTGTTGTTGGAGAAGGAATGATAAGGACCAAAGGCATATCTGCCAAAGTATTTAGTGCATTAGCAGTAAATGATATAAATATCAGAATGATAAATCAAGGGTCTAGTGAGCTAAGTATAATTGTTGGAGTAGAAAACGAAGATTTTGAAAATGCAATAAGGGCAGTTTATAAGGCCTTTGAGAATTAATAGTAAGTTGAAGTGTTACAATCATTAGTTGCGTAGCTAAAAAAAACTAAAGCTTTTTAGGAGGGAATTATATGGAAAAGATAAAGATAGCAATTTTAGGTTTTGGAAATGTTGGAACAGGAGTATGGAAGATATTACAAGAAAATCGGAAAGAAATAATGAAACGTTCAAATTATGATATAGAGGTAGCTAAAATATTAGTTAGTGATATAAATAAGAAGAGAGAAATTGAACTGCCTAAGGGAATATTAACAAATAATATCGATGATATTATTAATGATGAGAGTATAAAAATTGTAGTTGAACTTATTGGTGGAAGTGGCGAGGCCAAGGAATATATGATAAGAGCTATGAGAGCTAAAAAACATATTGTAACTGCTAATAAATTAGTTATTGCAAACTGGGGTGAAGAGTTATTTAAAATAGCTGAAGAAGAAAATGTTTTGTTTTATTATGAGGCAAGTGTAGCTGGTGGAATACCAATAATAAGAGAAATTAATGAGAGTCTTACAGCTAACAGAATTGAGCAGATAATTGGAATTATAAATGGAACAACTAATTATATATTAAGTAAAATGACAAACGATGGAATTAGTTTTGAGGAGGCTTTAAAAGAGGCTCAAGATAAGGGGTATGCAGAGGCAGAACCAACGTCTGATGTTGATGGGTTTGATGCAGTATATAAGCTTGCTATAATGGCATCATTAGCATTTGGAACTAAGGTTGACCATGATTGTATTTATAGGGAAGGTATAAGAAATATAAGCGCTGTAGATATAGAATATGCACAAAAGTTCGGTTATACAATAAAACTTTTAGCTATAGCTAAGGAAAAAAATAATAAGTTAGAGCTTAGAGTACATCCAACATTAATACCTTCTAACCATCCAATGGCAAATGTGAATGATGTTTTTAACGCAATATTAATAAAAGGCAATGCAGTTGGTGAATTAATGTTATATGGAAAAGGAGCGGGGGATCTTCCAACTGGGAGTGCGGTTGTAGGTGATATAATATCAATACTTCGAAATAATGTAAAGCCTTCTGATATAAAGGCTATAAGTGGTGAAGAAGATTTTAAAGAAGTGAAAAACTCAGAGGAAAATGAATCTGAATTTTATATAAGGCTTAATGTTAAAGATATGGCAGGAGTTTTAGGGGATACGGCAAAAATATTTGGAAAAAATAACGTTAGTATTACATCTCTTACTCAAGATGTAGTCCATAAAGATTATGTATTGCTAGCATTTATTACACATAAAAGCTCAGAAAAAAGCATAAGAGAGTCACTTAAGAAAATAGAAGAACTCGAAAATGTTAATGAAATAGAAAGCATAATAAGAATAGAATCATTTAATTAATTAGGAAGTAGCTGAAAAAGTAAATATAAGAAAATTATATAAGATGAACAAAGCACAAGCAACTAACAATTTGTTAGTTGCTTGTGTAAAAAGGAGTATAAATAAATGAAAAATCAAATTATTAATCAAGTTCAAAGTATAAAAGAAAAACTATGGGAAATAAATGATTACATTTATTATAATCCAGAACTGGGTAATCAAGAATTTAAGGCTGCTTATAAATTAACTTCTCTATTATCAGAATATTCTTTTGAAATTGAGAATGGGATAGTAAATAGAAAAACAGCATTTAAGGCAGTATATGACAGCCATATAAAAGGGCCAACTATTGCTTTTTTATGTGAATATGATGCACTGCCAGAAATAGGGCATGGTTGTGGGCACGATATGATTGGTACAATTAGTATAGGAGCAGCTATAGGGTTAAGTAAGGTACTAGGCGAAGTAGGTGGTAAGATAGAGGTTTATGGAACACCTGCTGAGGAAACTAATGGTGCGAAAAGTGACATGGTGGAGCAAGGCGTTTTTGACAATGTTGATGTTGCTATGATGATGCATCCATATGGGAAAACATGTAGAAGTGGTCCGGCACTAGCAATGGAGGCTTTACAGTTTGAATTTACTGGAAAGTCTAGTCATGCAGCAAGTTCACCTGAAGATGGAATTAATGCTTTGGATGCTGTTATATTAATGTTTAATGGGGTAAATGCTATAAGGCAACATGTAACATCGGATGTACGAATACATGGGATTATAAGCGAAGGCGGTATTGCTGCTAATATAGTTCCTGACAAAGCAGTTGCAAAATTTTATGTAAGAGCTCTTAAAAAGAGTTACTTAAAGCAAGTAATTCAAAAGGTTAAAAACATTGCAAGTGGAGCGGCACTTATGACTGGGGCAAATCTTAAAGTAAGTTCATATGAATCTCCGTTTGATGATATGAACACAAATGAAAATCTATCTAAGTCTTTTAATGATAATTTGAGAAGTCTCGGTATAACAGATATTAATCCATCAGAGAATATTGGATCCTTAGATATGGGGAATGTAAGTTATATTGTGCCATCAATTCATCCACTACTTGGAATAGGCGATCCAAACTTAAATTTACATACTAAGGAAATGGCAAAAGCTACAATAACTGATAAGGCTCATAATGCTTTAATTATAGGAGCTACGGCACTTGCACTTACAGGATATGATGTTATTACAAATAGTGAGTTGCTTTCTAAAATAAAAAAAGAATTTACTCAGAGTACAACAGATCTATAAACAAATTTATATTTAATAGTTTAAATTGATACTTTTTAGCATTGAAATTAAAAAATTGATGCTAAGGAGTTTTTTTTTACATTTAAAGCTTGAATATTTATTTCAATACAGTTTATAATAAAGAAAGTGTATTACAAGATGTATTAAGTGTATTAATCTTTGGGGGGGGTCTAATTTGAAGAGAAGCGAAAAAATATATGAGTATATTTCTGGGAAAACAGAAAAGTTTAATCGTGAAAACTTAGAGGAAAAAATCGGTTTTAGCGCAGCTGAAATATCTCAAAGTTTAAATATTTTAAGAAATAACGTAAGTATGGAATTAAATGAATTACTCAGGCGAGATAAAATTATAAAAATAAAATCTAGACCTGTGTTATATGTTGATAATGTTTGCTTAGAAAGAATTTTGAATAAAAAGTTGCCAGTTGGACCAATAGAAGTAAAAAATTTAAGTGAGTTATTCTTTGAAAAAAATAAAATCAGCAAGGAAGAATGTCCTTTTGATAAACTTATTGGAGCACAAACTAGTCTTAAAAATCAAATTGAACAGGCAAAAGCTGCAATACTTTATCCTCCAAATGGTCTGCACACATTAATTGTTGGTCAAACAGGAGTTGGAAAAACCTTGTTTGCAAATATGATGTACAAACAAGCAAAGTATTCGAAAAAATTGGATGAGAGATCACCATTTATAGTATTTAATTGTGCTGATTATTATAACAATCCTCAACTTTTAATTTCACATTTGTTTGGACATATTAAAGGAGCATACACCGGCGCTGACAGCGAAAAGGCTGGAATTGTAGAAAAAGCAGATACAGGTATATTATTTCTAGATGAAATACATAGATTACCACCAGAAGGACAGGAAATGTTGTTTTATTTTATGGATACAGGTATGTTTAATAGATTAGGTGAGACAGAGAGAAACAGAAAATCTTGCGTTTTAATAATTGGAGCCACTACAGAGGACCCCAATTCATCACTACTAAAGACATTTGTAAGAAGAATACCAATAATTATAACTATTCCTAACTTTGATAAAAGGACAGCTAGTGATAAAGTTGATTTTATAAAATTTTTATTAGCTAATGAGGCCCATAGAGTAAATAAAGTAATAAAAATTGAAGATGAAGCGGTTAAGGCGATTATTGGAAGCACATCTTATGGGAATATTGGTCAGATGAAATCAAATATTCAACTTATTTGCGCTAAGGGTTTTTTAAATAGTATCAATAATAAGGAGTTTATAGAAATAGATTTTAATTCGTTGCCTTCAGATATTAAAAGTGGATTATTTTATCTAAGTGGCAAACGTAAAGAGATGGAAGAAATATCTGGCTATTTAGATTCGCAACTGATAGTTACGCCAGAAGGTCACAGTGTATTAATTGAAAAAGATCCTTATGATCCACCTTTTAATTTATACAAGATAATAGAGGATAAGGCAGCAATTTTAAAAGAAGGAGGTGCAGATGAGGAGTATATAAACAATTTTATTACAACTGACATTAATGTGCATATTAAATCCTTTTATAATAAGGTTAAAAATGATGAGGATGGTAGAAGTAAAATATTAAAAATAGTAGATGAAGATATTTTAGAATTTTCAGAAGAAATAATGGATATGATTGAAAAAAAGCTTGATAAAACACTAACTGATAGATTTTTATATGCATTAAGTCTACATTTAAGCTCATTTTTAAATAGATTAAGTAATCATCAAAATCTTAAGTATAAAAATATAGAAGGTATAATAGATAATAAACGTACAGAATTCAATATTGCAGTAGACGTAAAGGGCATGGTTGAAAAAAAATATAATGTGGTTGTTCCAAAGATTGAAGTTATATATCTTACATTGTTAATAAGTTCCATCACAGAGGAACAAACAAATCAGCATGTGGCAATAATTGTAGCGGCGCATGGAAGCAGCACAGCAAGTAGTATGGTTAATGTGGCAAAACAGCTTCTAGGGGAGGGTGTAATCGAAGCAATAGATATGCCACTCGAAGTTAGTCCTACTAAAACTTTAGATGAAGTTATTGAGAAGGTTAGGGAAATAGATATGGGTAAGGGAGTTCTATTACTTGTGGATATGGGTTCGCTTGTTAACTTTGAGTCTATAATAATGGAAAAAACAGATATAAAGGTTAAGACACTAGATATGGTTACTACCTCATTAGTATTAGAAGCCATAAGGAAAGCAACTATTCTAGATATGAATTTAGATGGGTTATATAATTCTCTAAAGCAATTTAGGGGGTATTCAAAGATTGAGGAAGAAGAGAAAGTTATTAATGAAGATGATGAAAATAAGAAAAGGGCAATAATAACAATATGCGCAACAGGTGAGGGGACTGCATTAAAGCTAAAAGAACTTGTGGAAAATATTGTTAGAAGCACAGATGAAAAAGAAATTGATATTTTCCCGATAAGCATAAAAGACATAAAAAGGGAAATAATAAAAATAAAAAATAACCATACTATTATAGCTTCTGTTGGTATAATAAATCCTAAAATTGAAGCGACATTTATCTCCCTTAAAGAGCTAATTAGTGGCAATGGTGAAAGTATTCTAATGAGCATAATACAGAAGAAAAATTTTAAAATTGAAAAAGGTCATGAAAATACAGTAGTTAAGGATCTATGTGAAGACAGTTTAAATCAATTTTTAACTTATTTAAATCCTTCTAAAATAATAGGCGTATTGTATCAATTTGTAAATATTTTGGAAGAAAATACAAAAATAAGATTTAATAATGCAACCAAAATAAGAATAATGGTGCATGTAGGTTGTGCGCTAGAGAGAATGATAATAAAGGATGGGTTAAAGTACAAGAGGGAAAAATCCAAACTAAATTCACATTTGGTAGAGATTATAACAGAGGCAAATAAAGTGTTTAAAGACGCAATAAATGTAAGTTTAAGCGAAGATGAAATATTGTTTTTAGCAGAAATGGTAGAATAGAAAATAATATATTGATACACTTCTATATTGATACACTTTTTATCAGCCCAAAATTAAGAACAGTATTAAAATTAAAGAAAAAGTGTATCAATATAAAAAAATAAAAAAGAGTTTGAAATAAAAAATGACTGTTTTAAAAGAGTTAACACAAATATAAAAAAACAATACACTATTTTGGCACGGCAATTGCTATATGTAATAGTAAGACAACTTAGGTGAAAGTGCTGATAAGGAGGATGATTTATAATGAATATAGTTTTAGCAAGAATTGATGACAGATTAATACATGGTCAAGTAGCGACAATTTGGTCAAAAGACACAAAATGTCAAAGAATAATTGTATGCAATGATGATGTAATAAAGGATTCAATTAGAAAGACACTTTTAGAGCAAGTTGCACCTCCAGGAATTAAATCAAGTGTTGTAGGAATTGATGAGGCAATAAGAGTTTATAATAATCCAAGATATCAAAACGATAGAGTACTATTTCTATTCACTAATCCAACTGATGTTGTAAGAATGGTTGAGGGCGGGGTAGTAATAAAGAGTGTAAATATTGGTGGGATGTCATTTAAACAAGGAAAGAAACAAATAACTAGTGTGGTATCAGTAGATGACACAGATATTAAAGCTTTTAAGAAATTAAATGAAATAGGTATTGAACTAGAAATAAGAAAAATTTCTTCAGATTCAAAAGTAGATTTAATGTCAAAGCTATAAAATTAATGTCTTTTAGTTGTAATCGTTACGATTATTTACTGATTTTGGTTACAGGTTTTTCAAAAACTTTTATATAGATTTTACTGTAACAAATAAAAAATAGGAGGTATAAAAGATGGTAGGAATTATTCTTGCTAGTCATGGAGAATTTGCTAAAGGCATCTTGCAATCTGGTGCAATGATTTTCGGAGAACAAGAAAACGTACAAGCTGTTACGTTGATGCCTAGTGAAGGCCCTGATGATGTTAAAGCAAAAATGAAAGATGCAATCGCATCCTTTGACAACCAAGATGAAATTTTATTCTTAGTTGATCTTTGGGGTGGTACACCATTTAACCAAGCAAATAGTCTATTTGAAGAACACAAAGACAAATGGGCAATCGTAGCTGGTATGAATTTACCAATGGTAATTGAAGCTTATTCTTCACGTTCTTCAATGGAATCCGCACATGAAATTGCAGCTTTTATCTTAAATTCAGCTAAAGAAGGCATTAAAGTTAAGCCTGAAGAATTAGAACCAGCAGATAATGGTAAATCTTCAGAGGCGAACGCAGGGGTTTCGAGTGCTGGTGCACCTGGATCATTCGAATATGTTTTAGCTCGTATTGATTCTCGTTTACTTCATGGACAAATAGCCACTGCTTGGTCAAAAGATGTGCTACCTACACGAATTATTGTTGTGTCAGATGAAGTAGCCAAAGATGAGCTTCGTAGCAAATTAATAACTCAAGCTGCTCCTCCAGGTGTTAAAGCTCATGTTGTTCCAGTTAGTCAAATGATTAAACTTGCAAAAAATGATAAACAGTTTGGCGGACAACGTGCGTTACTTCTTTTTGAAAATCCACAAGATGTACTTCGCGCAGTAGAAGGTGGAGTACCACTTAAGACAATCAATATTGGCTCTATGGCTCACGCTGTAGGAAAAGTTCAGCCAAACAAAGTACTTGCTTTTAATCAAGATGATATTGATACCTTCAAGAAGCTTAAAGAAGCTGGACTTACTTTTGATGTTCGTAAAGTTCCTAATGATTCAAAGGGAAATATGGACGAAATCCTTAAAAAAGCACAAGCTGAATTAAATAAATTAAAATAATTTAATTAAACTATTAAAATGAAAAAGGGGGATTAATAATCATGGATATAAATATAATCCAAATGATATTAGTCGTTATCGTGGCATTTCTAGCTGGTATGGAAGGTATCTTGGATGCATTTGATTTCCATCAACCAGTAATTGCTTGTACGTTAATCGGCTTAGTTACAGGTAACTTATTACCATGCCTAATTTTAGGCGGTACTCTTCAAATGATTGCTTTAGGTTGGGCAAACATAGGTGCTGCCGTAGCACCCGATGCAGCGCTTGCATCTGTTGCATCTGCAATTATTCTAGTTCTTGGTGGCCAAGGCACAGCAGGAGTTCCAGCAGCTATCGCTATTGCTGTTCCACTAGCAGTTTTAGGGCTATTATTAACAATTATTTGTCGTACCATTGCTACAGTGTTTGTACATTTTATGGATGCTGCTGCTGCACAAGGAGATATCAGAAAAGTTGAAATGTGGCATATAATTGCTATTTGCATGCAAGGTGTACGTATTGCAATCCCAGCAGCTTTGATATTAGCAGTTGGCGCTGGTCCAATTCGTTCAGTACTTGAAGCTATGCCTACATGGCTCACAGGTGGACTCGCAATTGGTGGTGGAATGGTTGTAGCTGTTGGTTATGCAATGGTAATCAACATGATGGCTACAAAAGAAGTATGGCCATTCTTTGCAATTGGTTTTGTATTAGCAACTATTTCACAAATTACACTTATCGGACTAGGGGCAATCGGTGTATGTGTGGCTCTTATTTACTTGAAGCTTACGAAACAAGGTGGCTCAGGTAATGGTGGAAGCTCAAATACTGGTGATCCATTAGGCGATATTATTGACACTTACTAAGAAGGGGGGGAATACAAAATGGAGAAAAAATTAAAATTAGAAAAGAAAATAAAAGAATTAAAAATAGAAAAGAAAGTATCATTAACAAAAAAAGATCGTATTTCTGTTTGGTGGCATTCAACTTTCATTCAAGGTTCTTGGAACTACGAAAGAATGCAAAACGGTGGCTGGGCATATACATTAATACCCGCAATCAAAAAATTATATAAGACTAAAGAAGATCGTGCAGCTGCACTAAAACGTCACTTGGAGTTCTTTAACACTCATCCATATGTGGCTTCACCAATCATTGGTGTAACATTAGCATTAGAAGAAGACCGTGCAAATGGTTTACCAATTGATGATGTAACTATTCAAGGTGTTAAAATTGGTATGATGGGACCTTTAGCAGGCGTAGGTGATCCAGTGTTCTGGTTTACTGTTAGACCGATTTTAGGGGCATTAGCTGGTTCTCTTGCTATGGCTGGTAACATACTTGGACCAATTATCTTTTTCGTTGTTTGGAATGCCATCCGTATGTCATTTACATGGTATACACAAGAGTTTGGTTACAGAGCAGGTTCTAAAATTACTGATGATGTATCAGGTAATTTACTACAAGATGTTACAAAAGGAGCATCCATCCTTGGTATGTTCATTTTGGGATCATTAGTTAACAGATGGGTAACTGTTGTATTTACACCTGTAGTATCAACCGTTAAGTTAGCTAAGGGTGCATTTATTGTTTGGGACAAACTTCCTGCTGGAGCACAAGGTATTAAAGAAGCACTTTTGCAACAAGGAAGTGGTATGTCATTAACTCCTGATAAGGTTACTACACTACAAAATAACTTAGATTCTTTGATCCCTGGAATTGCAGGATTAGGATTGACATTACTTTGTATGTGGTTGCTTAAGAAGAAAGTTAATCCAATTACAATTATTTTTGGGTTGTTCGCAGTGGGTATTATTTTCCACTTAATCGGCTTAATGTAATATTTTTTACTCAACCTAGGCTTTCGGCCTGGGTTTTTTTTATTACCTCTATATTAATATTGTAGCATGCCAGGAGATGATTTAATTTTAGGTCTATTAAAACTGGTTTTTGACGGTTGTATCTTGTGGCACTTGATCATTGCATCATAAGAAGGTATATTATATACTATAGTCAATAAGTACAATAATTGAGTAATGGAAACAAATAAGAAACATATAATTGAAATACATTTAACATAAATAATTGTATTTATAAATAGAAAAGAGGTAGATCGTATGGTTCAATCACTCAATACAAAGGTGGATCTAGTAATTGATGCAACATGGCTTACAGGCGCTACAGATTATGGGAAAATTATGATTGGCGACAAAGGGTTTGAGTTTTATTGTTCTCGTGATTCTCGCAAAAATGTTCAAATTCCTTGGGAAGAGGTTGACAAAGTCATTGCATCCGTAATGCTAAAAGGAAAGTGGATTCCACGATATGCGATTAAAAACAAGAAAAATGTTAACTATATTTTTTCTTCTAAAGATCCCAAAAAAGTGCTTCGTGCTATTCGAAAATATGTTGAGCCAAGTAATATGGTTAATTCATTAAGCTTTTTTGATGTTGTAAAGCGATCGTTTCAATCGAGATTTAAGAAGAGTTGATCAAATAATATTTAACATGTTAATTAATACTATAATTAGCATGTTATTTTTTATTATTTATTGAATAACGAAGATTTTAAAAATAGAAATAAGCAGAAGTTAGTGTTTAGTTAAAACTTCCGCTTATTTGGAGTCATGCAGGAAAAGCTTCATAGGTAATGCCATTATTCACATTTGAATAATTTGCGTGCAAATTTAACAGTTTGAGTTGCGTCTTTTGCATAATAATCTGCGCCTATCATTTTTGCGTATTCTTCATTTAAAACTGCGCCTCCGACAAGAACGGTGCAATCAAGGTTATTATCCCTAAGTGCTTTTATTGTTTCACCCATGCTTCTAACAGTGGTGGTCATAAGTGCACTTAAACCAACTAATTTAATGTTACCACTACGTACTGCTTCAACAACGACATCCTCGTGGACATCTTTTCCAAGATCTATTACATCAAATCCATAATTTTCGAGTAGAATTTTAACTATATTTTTACCGATATCGTGAATGTCACCCCTAACTGTTGCAAGAACAATTGTGCCTTTGCTTATTTTTTTATCAGTACTTTCCATCATTCTTTCTTTAATTATCTGGAATGATTTTTTTACTGTTTCTGCAGATTGTAATAATTGAGGAAGAAATATTTCTCCACTTTCATATTTTTGACCTACAATATCAAGTGATGGTATTAAATAGGTATTCACAACTTCCATTTCAGTCATTGTTTTTAAAAGTTCTTTTGTTATTTTTGAAGCTTCTTCCTTCATACCATCAATAATTATGCTCTTTAAATCTTTATTTGCGACAATTTCTTTAGTTGCTGTATTTCCTTCAAAGGTTGAGTAACCATCTATATATTTTTTTGATGCTATGTCATTATTCCATAAAACGTTAAATGCATTAATTGTAGACATCATATCCTCAGATAGAGGATTGAGTATTGGAGCATCAAGTCCAGCAGTTAATGCAGCAGCGAGGAAGGTTCTGTTTAGTATTCCTCGACGAGGCAAACCAAAGGATACATTACTTACTCCAAGCGTGGTTTTAACACCTAGTGTGTTTTTAACAAGCTGAACTGCACGAATAGTTTCTTTAACCTCACTTTGTTGAGCAGAGGCAGTTAAAACAAGACAATCTATGATAATATCTGATTTATCTATTCCATATTCAGCCGCCCTTTTAACAATTTTCTTGGCTACTTTAAGTCTACCTTCAGCTGTTGAGGGAATGCCAGACTCATCAATGGTGAGGCCTATTACACAAGCTCCATATTTTTTAACTATTGGAAATACTGCGTCCATTGTTTCGTTTTTACCATTAACAGAATTTATTAGTGGTTTTCCATTATAAATTCGAACTGCTGCTTCAATTACATCAGGCCGTACACTATCAATTTGAAGAGGGAGATTAACAACGCTTTGTAGTTCTTTAATGACTTCAACCATAACTGCAAGTTCATCAATTTCAGGAAGTCCCACATTAACATCTAGTATATCTGCTCCAGCGTCTCTTTGATTTATACCTTCTTTAAGTATATAGTCTAGATTATTATTTTTTAATGCTTCTTTGAGCTTTTTTTTGCCTGTTGGATTTATTCGCTCACCAATAACTCTTATATCTTCCCCAAGTACTACTGTTAATGAAGGTGAACTAACTGCTGTAATTTTTTTAACGTTGCGTTTTACAGGTTTCAATTCTTTTAACATTTCATATATATCTTTTATGTGCTCACTCGTAGTTCCACAGCAACCACCGAATATTGTAACACCCATTTCTGCCATGATTTTTGCATACTCTGCAAATTCATGTGCATGAACATCATAAAATGCTTCTCCATTTTTAAGTTTAGGAAGACCTGCATTAGGTTGAACTATAACTGGGATGCTTGAGTACTTAAGTATTTCTGTAATTATTGGAAGCATCTCATTTGGACCTAGAGAGCAATTTACCCCAAGAGCGTCCACCCCAAGGCTTTGAATTATATTAACCATAGTTAGTGGGTCTGTACCTGTTAAGGTTCGTCCATTGCATTGATAAGACATTGTACATATTACTGGAAGACTACTATTTTCTTTTGCTGCAAGAATAGCTGCCTTAGCCTCATAAATATCTGACATTGTTTCAATAATGATTATATCCGCACCTTCTTTTGCACCAATTTTTATTTGCTCAGCAAAAGTGTCATAGGCATCACTAAATGACAAGGTTCCAAGTGGCTGCATCAATTGACCTATAGGTCCAATATCAAGTGCAACAAGTTTATCTTTAGCAGCATTTCTTGCTATTCTTACAGCACTTCCCACAATATCTTCAACGCTATATAATGTATTTTTAAGTTTATATCTATTTGCACCAAATGTATTAGTAGTTATTATATCACTACCTACATCTAGGTATTCTAAATGAATTTTTTCTATGATTTCTGGGTGCAATATATTATAACTTTCGGGTAATTCACCCCTTTTAATTCCATATTTTTGGAGCATTGTTCCCATAGCACCATCAAACAGTAAAAAATTATTAAAATTTATTTTTTTATTCACAACATCCACCATCCTTTCTGAATTCACAGCCTATGTTTTTGCAAACTTGACATCCAGTATGTTTTTTAGAACTTTTAATTTTGCTAAGGCCTATAAGTGCGGTTACCGATTTTCTTGGAAGCATTATACTATTTTCAGTAATTGATAGTCCTATTTTTTTATATGCATCTAATACATTTAGTATTTCGGATCCATTATCAATAGCAAAGTCTCCATAACCTGGGCTATATCTAGTTGTAATATATAGCTCCTCTTTTAATGCATTTTTCATAAATTTATCTTGCAACTCATCACATATATACTCTATAGCGGTACTTGCACAGGCATCCATAATTACACCTTTTGTGATATCAAATCTTGAGTAGTAAGCTAGTTTGCTGTCAATAGCAGTTCCAAGAGTCGCAGCCATAACGATGCACTTATCACAGTTTATTAAAAGATTTTTTATATCTTTATCTTTTAAAACTAAAGTGCTTCCTAATAGAAAAAGTTTATCATCTTTTCTTTCAATATCAAAGATTTCATATACAGAATTAGATTCGATTATACCAATTATTTCTTGAATACATTCATCAATTAAATTTATCATATTTGTATCTATTTTTTGGTTCTTATATCCCAAATATCTTAAAACCTCGTTTTTATCGATTTCCATAGGAGCCTCCACTTAGTTTTATACTAGAATAAGGTATAAATACAATAATTGCAAATATATTATTTATTAATTACATTTAATAGGGTTATGTTTGCATTGACATTTATACATACATGAGTTACAATAAAAAACAATAATTTAATAAATTTCTTATTTAGAGAGGTGGAGGGACTGGCCCTATGAAACCCGACAACCAACATTTATTTTGGATGTATTGGTGTCAATTCCTGCAGAACGTAGTTCTGAATAATAAGAAATCAGTTTTACCTATAGTAATATAGAAAACTGCTTTCTTACCCGAAGGCAGTTTTTTTAATGACATTTCAGAAGGAAAGTCGCCCACATCTATAAATGTAAGTTAACTACCTTAGTGGAAATAAAACTTCAGAAGGGGGATAACAATTGAGAATTGTTATCTACTCCAGAGAACTACGTAGGGGTAAATCTCCTTCTGAAGTCATTAATATTCAGCTCCGCCGGAGATGATTTAATAGAATTAAAAATAAAAAAAATTATTAGAAAATTTGAATAATTTTAAATAATGTCTACAAAAGGAATAAAAGGAGAGTGGAAATGAAATATATTGTAGTACTCGGTGATGGAATGGCGGATTACCCAATTAAGGAACTAGATAATAAAACACCTCTTCAATATGCAAAGACACCTGCTATGGACTATATGGCAAAGCACGGCATGCAAGGATTGGTTAAAACTGTTCCAAAGGGTATGCCTGCAGGAAGCGATACAGCAAATATGACTGTCTTTGGATATGATACAGCAGTGTATTATAGTGGACGTTCACCTTTTGAGGCAGCAAGTATGCGAATACCAATGTTAGATACAGATGTTACTTTTAGATGTAATTTAGTAACAGTGTCAGAGGATGAGCCATATGAGGAAAAGATTATGATTGATCATAGTTCAGATGAAATTACAACTGACGAGGCAAGGGTATTAATAAAAGATTTAGGTGAGTATTTAGGGACTGAGTCTATAAAGTTTTATTCAGGGATTAGTTATAGGCATTTAATAATATGGGACAAGGGGCCTTACTCATGGACACTTACACCACCTCACGATATATTAGGCCAAAAGGTAAAAGAATATATGCCTAAGGGGCCAGGTAGCGAAATATTCGATGTTATGACAAGAAAAAGCAATAAATTTTTATCAAATCACGATATAAACAAAAAGAGAGTTGCAAGAGGGCTTAAACCAGCTAATTCAATATGGATTTGGGGAGAAGGAAAAAAACCACTCCTATCTAGTTTTTATAAAAAATATAATTTAAAAGGGTCAGTAATTTCTGCTGTTGATTTAGTAAAAGGAATTGGCATGTGTGCAGGAATGGATATTATTGAGGTAGAAGGTGCTACCGGAAATATTAATACTAATTTTAAAGGTAAAGCAAAAGCTGCTATAGAAGAATTGAAAAAGGGCAATGATTTTGTTTATGTTCATATTGAGGCTCCTGATGAATGTGGTCATAGATGTGAAATACAAAATAAATACAAAGCTATAGAGTTTATAGATAACCAGATAGTACAGGTTATTAAAGATGAGATGGAGAAATTAGGTGAAGATTATAAAATGATAATACTTCCAGATCATCCAACTCCATTATCTCTTAGAACACATACAAGTGATCCTGTACCATTTTTAATATATCAGAGCAATGATGAAAAAGAAAGTGGAAATGACACTTATGATGAATTTACGGCGAAAGATACTGGTTTATATTTTCCACAAGGACATAAGTTAATGGATTATTTTATAAAAGGCGAAAAATAATAGATATTAATATAAAAATTGTGAATGTAGTTTATAAAATGTGAAATGGGAGGAATAATATTATGAATCAAATATATTATAAGAGTACTCGTGGAAATGAAAAACTAGTAAAATCAGCAGAAGCTATTGCAAGAGGGCTTAGCGAGGATGGTGGACTTTTTGTACCAACATTAATACCAAAACTTACTGCATCCCTTGAAGAATTAAAAGAAATGGATTATAAAAAATTAGCATTTACTATAATGAAGGAATTTTTAACTGATTATGATGAAAAAGATTTAATAGAGTCAATTGACAAGTCATATGATGAAAAATTTGATACAGAAGTTATTGCACCACTTGTAAAGCATGGAGAAACATATTTCCTTGAATTATATCATGGACCAACTTTAGCATTTAAGGATATGGCTTTATCAATCTTACCTTATTTATTAAAAAACGCGGTAAAAAAATTAAACATAAATAAAGAAATGATTATTCTTACAGCAACATCTGGCGATACAGGAAAAGCAGCACTTGAAGGTTTTGCAAATGTAGAGGGAACAAAGATAATAGTATTTTTCCCGCAAGAGGGTGTAAGCGAGATTCAAAAAAGACAGATGCTAACTCAAACTGGAGATAATACTTTTGTTATAGGAATTGAAGGGAATTTTGATGATGCTCAAAATGGAGTTAAGCAGATGCTCACAGATGACAGTCTTCTTGAAAAATTAGAATCTAACAATATGATGTTCTCTTCAGCAAATTCAATAAATATTGGAAGGTTAATACCTCAGGTGGTTTATTATTTTTATGCATATACTCAGCTCTGTAACAAGGGTGAAATAAAAGTAGGGGAAGAGATAAATTTCTGTGTTCCTACTGGAAATTTTGGAAACATATTAGCTGGATATTATGCAAAGAAAATGGGACTTCCAATTAAAAAGCTAATTTGTGCTTCAAATGAAAATAAAGTTTTATTTGATTTTATAAATATAGGTACATACGATAGGGTGCGTGATTTTGTAATTACAATGTCTCCTTCAATGGATATATTAATTTCAAGTAACCTTGAAAGACTTTTATATGCTATTAGTGGGGAAAATACATCTAAGATAAAAGATCTTATGGATAAGCTTAAAAAAGATGGTAAATATGAGATAGATGATAATATGAAAAAAGAGTTAAAAGACTTCTTCGGAGGATATGCGAGTGAAGAGGATACAGCAAAAGCAATAACTGCGGTTTATAAAGATACTAATTACGTAATTGATACTCATACTGCGGTTGCTTATTCTGTTTATAAAAAATATTTAGAAGAAACAAACGATACTACAAAGACAATTATAGTATCTACTGCAAGTCCATATAAATTTACGCCTGATGTTATGAAATCAATAGATTCAAAGTACTTTGGTTTAAATGATTTTAAATTAATAAAAGAACTTAGTAAATTAACAAAAGAAGATATTCCAGTGGGTATTAAGGATTTAGAAACAAGACCTATACTTCATAAAATTGTCTGTAAAAAGAATGAAATGCAAATGGAAATTGAAAAGATTCTTAATATTTAATGGCATTTCAAATGGTGATTTATATAAGGGTTTGGGAAAGGAGAATTAGACATGGAAAAGGTCAAAATAGCTATTTTAGGGTTTGGTAATGTAGGTACAGGTGTATGGAAAATATTACATGAGAATAAAAAAGAAATTATGAAACGTTCAAATTATGAAATAGAGGTAGCTAAAATACTTGTAAAAGACATAAATAAAAAGAGAGATATTAAAATAGCTCCTGGAATATTAACAGATAATATTGATGATATTATTAACGATGAGAGTATAAAGATTGTTGTTGAACTTATAGGTGGACGTAATGAGGCTAAGGATTATATGATACGTGCGATGAAAGCTAAAAAACATATTGTAACTGCTAATAAATTAGTAATTGCAAACTGGGGCAAGGAATTATTCAAAATAGCTGACGCAGAAAATGTATTATTTTGTTATGAAGCAAGCGTAGCTGGTGGAATACCGATAATACGTGAAATTAATGAGAGTCTTACAGCGAATAGGATTGAGCAGATAATAGGAATTATAAATGGGACAACTAATTATATATTAAGTAAAATGACTATAGATGGAAGTAGTTTCAATGAGGCATTAAAAGAGGCCCAAGATAAGGGTTATGCAGAAGCTGATCCAACTTCTGATGTTGATGGTTATGATGCCGTATATAAACTTGCTATAATGTCTTCATTAGCTTTTGGAACTGAAGTAGACCATGATTGTATATATAGAGAAGGGATAAGAAATATAAGTGCAGTAGACATAGAATATGCTAAAAAATTTGGTTATACTATAAAACTTTTAGCAATAGCTAAGGAGAGAGATAACAAGTTAGAGCTAAGAGTACATCCAACTCTAGTTCCGTCAACTCATCCTATGGCAAATGTAAATGATGCATATAATGCAATTATGATAAAAGGAAATGCAGTTGGAGAATTAATGCTGTACGGAAAAGGTGCAGGGGATCTGCCAACAGGGAGTGCCGTTGTTGGGGATATAATATCAATACTTAGAAATAATGTAAAGCCAGCTGAGATAAAAAAATTAGGTGGAGCCTTTGAGTTTAAACAAGTGAAAAAAGAACAGGAAAATGAATCTGAATTTTATATAAGACTCGATTTTAAAGATCAAGCGCGGGTTTTAGGAGACGCGGCCAATATATTTGGAGAAAACGATGTTAGTATTGTATCAATTACTCAAGATGTCGAGAGGGTTTACCATTCTTCACTTGCATTTATAACACATAAAAGTGCAGAAAAGAATATCAGAAATTCACTTAATAAAATAATACAATTAGATAGTGTAAACAATGTGGAAAGTATAATAAGAATAGAATCATTTAATTAGTTTTAACGAGATTTCAGAAGGAAAGTCTCCTACTTCTATAAGTTGAAGTCAAATACATTAGTAGAAATAAAACTTAAGTAGGAGTATAAATCTCCTTATGAAGTCGTTAATATGCAACTCCGCAGGAGATGATTTAACATATTGAGTAAAAAAATCCTCCTATAAATGATGCATACATCATTTATAGGAGGATTCTTGTAAATATGAGGTCTACTTAATTACCTATGGCTTCACCTTTTGAAGTTATTTTCAAATCGTATATTTCAGGTGATCTATTTCCTTTAAAAGTCACAGTGTTTTTAAGTTCTTTATAGCTTAATGTGCTTGACACAATATATAAAGGTCTATTTTTACTCTCATCAGAAATTCTTGCAATATATTGTCCCATAATAGCCATAAAGCAGAACATTAAGCCAAACATCATAAGGCTAATTGAAAGGATTAAACCTAAGTTTAATATAGCACTTTTATTGATCATAGAGGTTACGATAGTGCTAATTAATAAAACAGTTCCTATTAAGCCACTGAAGACGCCAAAGTATCCATCAATTACCAATGGCTTATAAGAAAATGAAGTTATTCCGTCAAATGCTAATGTAAACATCTTTTTAAGAGAATATTTTGTTTCGCCGGCAAATCTTTCTTTACGTACAAATTTTACAAATGTTTGTTTGTACCCAATCCAACTAACCAAACCTCTTATATATCTGTTCTTTTCTGGTAATGAATTAAGAGCATCACATACTTTTCTGTCAATAAGTCTAAAATCTCCAGTATCAACTGGAATATCTATAGTTGTCATGCTTTTTAGTAGTCTGTAGTATACACTAGATGTGAACTTTTTAAAAAAGGTTTCGCCAACCCTTTTGACCCTTTTCCCATAGACTACATCATAACCTTCTTTCCATTTTGATATCATGTCGAGTATTGCTTCAGGTGGGTCTTGAAGATCAGCATCTATTACTACAACAGCATCACCTATTGCCTGCTTCATTCCTGCAGTGATGGCAGCTTGATGTCCAAAATTTCTTGAAAAATTTATAAGTTTTATATTTTTGTCTATTCTGCATATGTTTTCGACTTTATTTCTTGTCGCATCATGACTACCATCATTAACAAATAGAATTTCATAATTTCCGTTTGCATTATCCATAACAGATTTTAATCTTTTATAACTCTCATCTATAACAAGTTCTTCATTATATAAAGGTACTACTACTGAATAAATAATCCCATTACTCATTGTTATCATTCCCTTCAAATTATATTTTTAAATTCGCTTTTAATGTTTCTCTATAATTAAAATTATAAGGGTAAATTGTAGAATCAGTATCAAATCAATATGTGAACTTTATGTGATAACTCAAATAAAAGGTTGCCGATAATAGGCAACCTTTTAAGGTAATAAAATTATTTATAAATTGTTAGGACTAAACAAAAATTGATTTTATTAAGCAGTTCTTAAAATAGATAATGTTCCAATAGGTCCAACTAAACCTGCAAGTACTATACTAACTGGGCCATTTGAATTGTTTACAAATCTAAAATTATCTCCTGCTGTTGCTTGATAAATTACATTAGAACCAGTTACTGTTGGATTTGTTACTGTAATAGATATACCAGCAATAAAGGTTGAAGGTGATTTTTGCAAATCAATTTCTATAGCAGTGGTTAAAGGATTTGGAGTAACAGACATCTTCCAGTCGATTGTATAAAGGCCTGTTTTATTAACTGTAAATATACCTGTTGTTGAATTGTAGCTTAAATCTGTACCTACAACATTTACAGTATCATAAATAATAGTGCCTCCAACTGGAATAGATATTTTATTTGTTGTTATAACACCATTTAAATACGAATTAAAACCAGGACCAGTAGCTCCAGTGGGGCCAGCAGGACCAGTAGGACCAGTAGGACCAGTAGGACCAGCGGGGCCAGCAGGACCAGTAGGTCCGGTAGCACCATTAGTGCCAGAAGGGCCAGCAGGGCCAGTGGCTCCGTTAGTTCCATTAGTTCCGTTAGTACCATTAGGGCCAGCGGGACCAGCAGGACCAGCAGGACCAGTTCGTCCAGTAGGACCGGTTGCTCCAGCGGGACCAGTAGGGCCAGTTCGTCCAGTAGGACCAGTTTCTCCAGCAGGACCAGTAGGGCCAGTTCGTCCAGTAGGTCCAATTGGACCAGTCGGGCCAGTTGGTCCAACTATACATTTTGGATGGCAAGGATCACAAGGATCGTGTTTTTTACAAGGATCATGTTTTTTACAAGAATCTTGTTTGTCATAACAATCGTTTTTGGGCGGAGTAAAATAGTCATAAGTTTCATCTGATTTATTTTTAATCAATATTAGACACCTTCCTTATTGATAATATTTTCTATATTTATTTAAAACGTTTTATTCTCTTTTATTAGTATGCTTGTACTTTTTTATATAAAGCTTGTACTTTCTATACATAGTATGCGGATACTTCGTTTTTGTGTTAAACAGAGATAGTAAGAATTTAATCAATTCAAAAAAATATAGATTAAATTATAATCTATATTTCTAAACGATGAAAGTAAAATAAATAAGTTTATAAGCTATCTAAATATATTTTATGATTATTCAATAATCTTTCATCATTAGGCGAAAGATTAATTGCAAGCTTTGAGAATTCTATCGCTTTATCTAGCATATTTAAATGGTAACAGCCTAAAGCTGCCAAATCATAAGGTGTATAGTCCCAAGCATTTGCATCGTTAGCAAAGTCAAATGATTTCTCTTTGATTTTTAATGCTTCATTGGCATAATAATAAACACTACACCAATCTTCCTCGCTGTATGCTAGTAAAGAGAGGTCTATATAAGGCTCTCTTGAGGAAATAGATTCACTTATTGCTTTATGGAACCATTTTTTAGCATTTATTATTTCAGCTTTTTCAAAATATGATTTTCCAATAAATCTCATGGAAGAGGATCTTTCATCTTCCCAAGTTGATGTTGGTAATGCTAAATACTCTTTTAAGGTTAAAATGCAATCATCCCAGCTATTAGCAAACATATACTCGCGACCAAGATAATACAAATTTCTACTATTGTTAGGATTTTCTTCCACGGCTAATTTTAATAATGGAAGATTTAAACTTCTATTTTTGTTAACATCAGGGTAATGGTTGTACACTAGTCCCTTAATATATACTTGATTTTCTTCACCTTCACCTATATATTCTAAGATTTCATGTGTTGGATATATCCATTTATAACCATGCCTTGAGTGAATTCTTGACCAAGTATATTGAACGGCGGGCGTACCATCAGCATTAATGCTCCAATTATATAGATATGATCCTCTTGTGGTTTCTTTTGTCCATGCATTTTCTAAATGCTCTCTCCAACCATCCTCAATTACATCATCAAGATCTGAAGATACACATATATCCATATATTCTGGAATAAATTTTAAACATTCATTTCTTGAGTAATCAAATCGAAAGGGGGTAGCATTTATAGAATAAACAACAGCACCTCTTTCTTTTAGCTTATTAATTGTATCATCAGTAGAGCCAGTATCTACAACTATAACAACATCAGCGTTACTAACATGATCCATAAAGCGGTCAACAAACTGTTCTTCATTTTTGCAGATTGCATATACGCAAATTTTATATTTACCTTTCATGTAAAAACCTCCTAATAAACAAGTATTTATGGCACAGTATATTATATGGTCAGAAATAATTATGGGTTACATAGAATTGCTCATAGTATAATAATGCAAATAAATAAGGAATATTATCAAAAAGAAAAAATAACCAACAATTTAATTTGTTGGTTATTTTTTAGATGCTTTATCTTTATTAAGCGTACACATCAAGTATGTTATCACTAGTAGAATTAGTAGATTTTGTAGAACTACTTTTTAAAAGGTTTAAACTACTATCGTTAGTTTTTGATGTTTGCTCCGTACTAGATGTTTGCTCTGTTTTTCCAGATTGCTTTTGAGCAATTTGTGATTCGATTTGCTGTATTTTAGCTTCAATAACTAAAGCTTTGGCCGTTTTTGTTTTTTCATCATCCTTGCTTGAACTAATAGCATTTATTTACCTAATATAGATTGTCTAAGTATACCGTAGATATGTGGCAATAATGTGGGAAAGCTGTGGCAATTGCAAACACAATGTGAACATAAGATTGTGGTATACATACTTTATTTATAATTTCCTTGCTCATTAACTAAATGAATTTTAAATGAGTAAATTAAATCGATTATAACTAGAAACAACACTACAGAAGCTGCAATTATAAAATTAGTTGATGCGTTATATAAAAATGGTAGATAACATACTAATGAAGCTAAAGGTATTATTATAGCTATATAAAATTTCTTTGGAAAAGAAAAGGCATATAGTAGTGAAATTATGTCTGCCATAAAGAAATACCTCTCATGCATATGTGGTAACAAAAATGGAATAATTATAGAAAATAATAGGGATAATTCTATAATATTATCATACTTAATAACTTTTATATATTTAATGCTTACATAAAAGATAATAAGAACAACCACAAGGGTAAATATAATTCCAATATTACTTATAAGGGTTGTATTGCTAAATAAATTGCTAGGAAACCATTGATATATTGAAGGTGCGTTAGAGGTTAGATTTTTATATTCACTGGATTGATTAATATAAATAAGCAAAATATCTTTTAATGGTCTGCCAACAATTAAACTGGGTATGCTTAGAAACAAATAGGATATGGGTAAAAGTAGTAGATGATATATTTTAATCCTATGTTTAAACAACAAAATACCGAATAATGGTAGTAAAAAGATTGCTTGGAGTTTAAAGGATACTGCAATGCCATAAAATATTAATGATGTGATTGGTTTTTCACGCAAAATATAATAGATAGAACCAATAACAAAGGAAGTAAATATTATATCGCATTGAGCCCATACAGATCCGTTAAATATAACTGTTGGGATAAAAAGTAGAAGTCCAAAAGCTAGATAGTTAGCTTTTTCATTTCTATATTTAATATTAACAATTTTCATAACGAAAAAAGCAGTCATTATTTCAAAAACAAAAGTTGTCATTTTTACATAAAACAACTTATTTATACTTGTGTATGTGCCTAGTGTTAATAAGTACATATATGGCGGGGTGTAATCACCCATTGAGTTTTTTAAAGAGCTAAAACCACCACCTGTTTTTATAGTATCAAACCAGCGGCTTACAAAGGCAGTATAGTCCTGACTTGCAAAAGGTAGGCCGTGAATTCTAACAATTAATGCAAGCCATATGATACATGCTAATATAATAAACTTTTTTAAAAATTCTTTATTCTTATCCATAAATCTCCTCCTGAGCTTAGTTTATTTATTTTTGAAATCTCCAGTTGGAGGATTTCCATTAGGTTTAGTACCACTTTTATTTTTAAAATTACCTTGAGGTCTTGTATCACCTTTTTTATTAAAATTACCTTGTTGCATTTTACCATTTACCATTTTAGAAGAACTGTTACTTGTTGCATGGCTTGCGGTATATTTGTATGCATATACAAAGGTTCCCATTATTCCTGAAAGAGTTATTATAAGTGTTAAGACTAATATTGATATGTTCTTTTTTATTTTCATCGATATACCCTCATCTTTCTTGCTCCTTTATATTTTTTTAATAAAAGCAGATTCTATATGTGGACATATAGAATCTGCTTTTAAATAAGGTTAATTGAGTTTAATATTATTTTGTTGTATCGACGCCTTTTAAATCATATAGTGCTTCAGAGTTTTGACCACCAAATTTTTGAGTCATTGCATTTTTAGTAGAAGTTGTTGTCTTAGTTGTAGTAGTTGCTGCTGGAATAGTAGTTGTAGTAGTATCTTTCCATTTACTTTCTGCAACAAGTGTGCCAACTTTTTTAGCCCATGTCATGACATCATTAGTTGAACCTTGACCGCCAACCATTACATATCTAACTTCTCCATTTTTAACTAGTGTTTTAAACTGAGCAAGTGTTATTGCTTTGTCAGTTCCAAAGAAGCCCCAAGTCATTACAGATTCGCCAGTTTTAATTATTATATCCGCCGCTGCACCACTTGTTGATGAAGTCACAAGAATATATTTTTCAGTTGTTTTATTAGCTTGTAAGAATTTTGTTAATTTCGCATAACTAGAATTATCTGAGCCGCCCATTGATCCACCCATGCTTGAATTTCCATTTTTAGAACTAGAAATTATACTTAGTCCTGCAGCTGGCATTGAGCCCATTGCACCAAATAAAGTAGTTACAGATAAAACTATAGGGGTTATTAGAAGTCCTATTAAAGCAGTGGCTACTAATATCTTTGAAAGCTTCAAATTATTATTTTTCTTTATTTTAATGATAATAAGTATTATTGAAGATGCAAAACATAAAACAGATAGAGATATCATTAAAATCTTAGTTATACTAGAGGTACTGTACATGTAAGATAAAATCAATAACTGAAGTGCTCCATCTACAATAAGTGTTACTGGTAAAATCCAAGATTTTAAGGTATTTTCAGTGTAAAGCTCCCACATAGAAACAATTCCAATTCCGGCAAGCGCTGCAATTGGTGGAGCAAGCATAGTTAAGTAATAAGGGTGAAATAAACCCGTTGTGAAACTGAAATATATAAATTCAGGTAACAACCACATTGACCATAATAGTAAATCCAATTTTCTATTGTTATTAAAAGCAAATTTGAATTTTTCCTTTAATGCTGCTGCGAGAATTCCGAAAACTGCAAGAGGAAATAACCAAATTATTTGAGTAGACAGACCGTTATTAGAAAACAATCTTGAAAAACTAGCTGGTTCGGTGCCACCAAAGCTACTATTACCTCCACCGCCGGATTTGCCGCCTTGTCCTTGACCGCCGCCACTTGGCATCCCACTAGGTCTAGTACCTGTAGGCGGTGTACCACCTTGCATTCCATCCTGAGAGGTTGCACTACTAGAAGCACTTTGCGTCGTAGATTTAACAGTAGAATTATTAGTTGTGTTTGTATTTGCTGTGGTGGTTGGTTTAAATTGACCTTTATTGGTACCCATACTGCCACCACTACCAGTAGTACTTCCAAGTCCAAGTCGTTCTAGTCCATTATGGCCAATTATAAGTTCCAGTTCTGAGTTATTTGTACTACTTCCAACATAAGGTCTGTTTGCAGCAGGTATTAAATCTACAACTATTGCCCATGAGAATGAAACAACAAGTAATACAAGTGTTCCGCAGATAAGATGAATTATTCTTTTTTTAAGAGAAATTGCACTTGATAAAAGGTAAACCAAGTATATAGCTGGAATAACCATATAAGCTTGAAGCATTTTTATGTTAAAACCAATACCCACAATAGCAAGTCCTATTAGAAGATATTTAAATTTACCTTTCTCGGCTGCTATAGAAATAACCCAACATGCAAGCAATAGAGTTAAAACAAGTAAGTTATCGCAAGTATTGTTTCTGCTTACTGCAACAAAAATTGGAGTTGTTGCAAGGAATAGCGCTGAGAGAAGACCGGCGGTACTTCCAAAAGATCTGTTAACAATTTTATATATTACCCAAACGGAGATCACTCCTGCAAGAGCCTGTGGAAGAACAATGCTCCATCCACTATATCCAAATATTTTAGCAGAAATAGCTTGAAGCCAAAAACCTAGAGGAGGTTTATCAATTGTTACAAAGCTTGCCGGGTCAAAAGATACGAAGAAGAAATTTTTCAAACTCATAGTCATACTTTTAACACCAGCAGCGTAATAGGAATTTGAGTACCCATTTATGCCTAGATTAGTAAAATTTAATATTGCGGATAATAATAATATTAATGACAGTAAAGATTTTTCTTTAGAAAGTTTTATTTTTTTCATTTAATTTGCCCCTTTTTAAAATGAGTTGGCCGTTTTAGGCCCAAACATAACTAGTTTGATTTTTTATTAAACTATACATTGAATGTTATTTATAAGTGCTCTACTTACTTCTCTATAAATAAGATTATAATCATAAAATGTATTAGTAGTATCAAATAATTATGTGAGCTTTATGTGATTGTAAAATACATAACAAAAGCGATCAACATTTATGTTGATCGCTCCTGTTTATAGAGGATATCTAATTGAAAAACTAACACCGACATCTCTGTTTGTAACTTCTATTTCTCCGTTATAATAATTTATAATTTTTTTGCAAATAGCAAGACCAAGACCAAATTTACCAGTCTTATCTTTATAGAAATTATCAAAAATGTGAGATAGATGTTCCTCAGGAATATGCGGACCATCATTATAAATCTCAACTACTGCAAATTTACCTTCCTTTTTTAATGTCACGTTAATTTTTTCTTTAGCATACCTAAGACTATTATCTAATATGTTTTCAATAGATACTTGAACTTTATCTGCATTTCCATTAATAGTAGCTTCCCCAATGTTTACATCCCATTGTATATTAGTATTTATTACCTCAAATCTATTTGTGATATGGTAAAGTAAACGGTGCATATTTATTTCAATATTTTCAAAGTTATTCTCTAAAACATAATCTAGTGTATTCAAATATAACATTTGTTTAACTTTCTTTTCGAGGCTAAGAGCCTCATCTTTTATTATCTGAGCGTTTTGCTCAACTGACTCAACGTATACACCGTCGATAATTGCCTCGGCATGACTCATAATAACCATAATTGGTGTTTTTAAATCGTGTGATATGCTTTGTAGAAACAGTTTTTCTTCTGCATCTCCACGTTTTAATTCCTTTTGCATCATATTCATAGAGTTTGCAAGCCTTCCAATCTCATCCTCATTTTTAACAGTGATAGGTTCTTCCCAATCTTTATGAGCTATTCTAATAGTATAATTTTCTAGTTCTTTAAGCGGTTTTGAAATGTAGTTCGCAACTAGTTTAGCACAAAGAAAACCAATAGCTATAAATAAAACACCTATCCCAAGAACCATATAAAGCAAGTTATTATCTTGTTTTTCAGGCATATAGGTTATTAAATATGATGTTCCAGAATCTCCATATTTAATGGAACTTATAAAGAAAATATACTTTATATTATCGTATGACTCTTTAAATTGTTTTTCATAAAGATTACCTGGCGTAATAAAACTTGCCATCCATATTTTAATGTTATTTTCATTAATTCTAAAAGGTGAGTTAATATTACTCTGCACATTTGGTGGTAAACCGTGTGCTTTATTTATATTTATAATTTCAGCCTTATTATTTGCATCTACATTTAAGATATAATAATCGCTGCCCCTTAAATTACCTATCTCGTCCAATCTATTAGGCTGGGTAAAATTTTTAGTTGTTAATGAATAGTCATGAGACAATTTTAAATCTTTAGTTTTAGCCTTTTCAGTTATATTTTTAAAAGCAACAAGATAGAAAAACGAAATACTGAAAATTATTATAAGTATTATTGCTGTAAATGTTGTCCATATACGCATAGTAAGTGATTTGTATTTATATTTGAATATATTCATGATTTATACACTAACTTATAGCCATATCCATACACTGTCTCTATTGTGAATTTATCTATTTTTTTTCTAAGGCGTCTTATAACATCATCAACAACTCTATCCGAGCCAAAGTAATCATCGCCCCATACAGTATCTAATATCTGTTCTCTAGATACCAAATTATTTTTATTTTCAATAAAATAATAAAGTAGTTCGAATTCTTTTTTAGTTAAAATAACCTCATCGCTTCCTATGAAAACTGTTCTTTGTTTTTTGCTAATTCTATATCCACCCATATTTAGGTCATCATTTATTGAGGAAACATCTGATTTAGTTGAACCAGAAATTCTCTCCAAAAGCTTATTAGTTCTAATAACAAGCTCTCTAGGTAAAAAAGGTTTTGATAAATAATCATCACTACCAAGTTCAAGTCCAACTACACGATCAAGCTCTTCATTTCTTGCAGACATGAAAATAACAGGAGTGTTTTTATTAAAAGCTTTAACTGCCTTAATAATTTCATAACCATCAATATCTGGGAGCATTATGTCCAGTATCCAAAGATCTGGCATATCCTCAATTCTTTCTATAGCTGCATTACCAGTAGAAAAAGTAGTCACGTCGTAACCCTCACGTTCTAAGTATTTTTCAAGCAAAAGATTTAAACTTATTTCATCTTCAACAAGATATATTTTTTTTGCCAAGTGAATCACCTCACGAATTTTTAATCACTAAGTCATAAAATTTACAAAAAAGATTAAGTACACAATATAATACCTTATAGTTTACATTTTATCATACAATTCTCAAAACATTTCTAATTATTTATGTAAAGATTATGTGTTTATGAACTAACAAACTAAATTTTGATTTTAGATAGTTCAAAATATAAAGTTGTTTTATGATTAGACATGTTAATTTGCATGGCTACAGAGTATAATAGAAGTTATTCGGTTAATAGGGGGATGAAAATGTATGATAGAAGTAAATAAGCCAGTAACTAATCCAGAATTAGTTGAGAGTATGAATAAATTTATAAATGAAAAAAATGCAGATAACGAACTTAATATTATTGAAAAAATAAATAAATCACTTTTAATGACACCAGTAATAATAAATGCTGAGGTAGAAAATGGTTTGATTTCAGAAGGAACAACAGTTAGTTTTAAAACTATAACTAATACAAATAACGAATCTTACATAGTTACATTTACAGATCATGATGAATTAAGCAAATGGGCAAAAGGTAAGGAGCAGACACTAGCATATACATATGAGGATTTGAATAACATTGTTTTAGAAAATATAAATATGATAAAGGGGTTTGTTATAAATCCATATAATCAAATATTTGTTATTACACCTGAGGTAATGTCGTACTTTTCTCAAAGAAAATCTGAGATAGTTGTAAAAGAAGATACTAAAATTATGTTAGGGCAGCCAGCTGAGTATCCTAATGAATTAGTAAATGCCATGTCGAAGTTTTTTGAAAGTCAAAGTGAAGTAAAAAGTGCTTATTTATTTTTAGCTCGAACCCAAGGTGACTCAAAATCTAATCTTTTGTTTGTAATTGATTTTGATGGGAAAAAAGATTTATTGTTTCCTAAAATAGCATCTAAGATGAAAGGACAGTTAGGTAAAGGAGAGTATTTTGATATGATTTCAATGGAGAGTTCTCTTGGAACAAGTGCAGTAAAGGATTCTACACCATTTTATACAAAGAAAATTAAAAAACTCTTTTAAAATCATTTTAATTAAAAGATCGGATGTGTATTTAAATTGATTACAGATATGACAAAAGGAAATATACCAAAACATTTAGTTGGGTTTGCAATACCGTTAATACTTGGAAACCTTTTTCAACTTAGTTATAATGCAGCAGACTCTATAATAGTGGGTCGTTATGTTGGTACTAATGCATTAGCGGCAGTGGGTACTGCTAATCCTATTATGAACATTGCAATGTTTTTTATTATAGGGATTTGTATGGGGGCTTCCGTTTTAATGAGCGAATTTTTTGGACAAGGTGATAAAAAAAAGCTTAAACGCGAAATATCTACAACTTTTATAGCTGGTTTTATTTTTACTGTAATTATTATAATAACTTGCATTGTTTTGACCAGGCCAATTCTTTTAATGATAAATACTCCAATTGAAATATTAGGAGATGCAACAAGTTACCTAAGAATAATATTTTGTGGTTTAGTTTTTACATTCTTATACAATGTTTATGCTGCTACTCTTCGTAGTATGGGAGATTCAAAAACACCGTTATTATTCTTAATAATATCTTCAGTTTTAAATGTAGTCATGGATATTGTTTTTGTAGTGTATTTGCATATGGGGGTTAATGGAGCAGCAATAGCAACGGTTACTGCAGAAGTGATTGCGAGCATTCTTTGTATTACATATGCATGCGTAAAATTTCCGATACTTAGGTTTTCAAGAAAAGAACTTATTATAGATAGAAGTTTACTTAAAATCACAATTAACTATAGTTGGGTTACAGCTATGCAACAGACATGTCTTTATGTTGGAAAAGTATTTGTTCAGGGGGCAGTTAATCCGCTAGGTGTAGAATCTATCGCTACATTTAATGCTGTAAATCGTGTAGATGATTTTGCTTTTGCACCAGAACAGAGTATTAGTAATGGAATGACTACCTTTCTCGCACAAAATAGGGGAGCTAAAAAAAATGAACGTATAAAGCAAGGCTTTTGGTATGGAATGAAGATTGAGTCTTTATATTGGCTTTTGCTTCTAGTGGTAATATACTTCGGAGCACCACATATAATGAATTTATTTGTTCCCGAAAAAAATTCAAAAGTTGTAGAACTTGGAGTAACGTATCTTGAAATGATGGCATTTTTCTATTTGCTTCCAAGTTGGACAAATGGGATACAAGGATATTTTAGGGGTATGGGTGATTTAAAGGTTACATTAAGGTCAACATTTATACAAATGGTTGGTAGAGTATCATTTACATACTTATTGGCACCTAAATATGGTATTGTAGGAGTTGCACTAGCTTGCCTTGCTGGATGGATTATTATGCTAGCTTATGAGGTTCCACTTTGCATTAAGCACAGAAAAACTTATAGATGTTAATAGTATATTAGATTTATGTACCTTATAAAAACACATAAAAAAAATATAATATTGACACTTCATTGACATTACATATAGCCATAATATAAAATAAAAAGGTAGATTAGTAAACAGGTATTAGAATTTAAGGGAGGAAAAGATGGTAGAAAGTTTAATTAACATGGTAATTTTAGTTATGGATAAAGTGGGGTATTTAGGGGTTTTTACATTTATGGCTCTTGAAAGCGCATGTATTCCAATACCTAGTGAGGCTATACTTCCATTTGGAGGCTATTTAAGCTATACAGGAAGGCTAAGCATAATTCCAACAATAATTTTAGGAACACTTGGAGGAACCTTTGGTTCAATCTTAGCTTATTATCTAGGAAAATTAGGTGGAAGACCTCTAGTTGAGAAATATGCATCTTTTTTGCATTTATCAAAATCAAGTTTAGATAAAAGTGATCTATATTTTAAAAAATATGGAGAAAAAATTGTATTTTATTCAAGGCTACTTCCTATAGTAAGAACTTTTATTTCACTTCCAGCAGGGATAAGTAATATGGATTTTAAAAAGTTTACAGTGTATACTTTTTTTGGTTCATTAATTTGGAGCACTTTACTTGGGCTTACGGGTTATTACATGGGGGAGAATTGGGTTATAATTAGGCCGTGGTTCCATTATGCAGATATTCTTGTGGTAGTCGTAATAGTAGGACTTATAGGATACAAATTAATTACAATAAAAAGAGTGAAAAAATCTTAAATTAAAGGTTATAAAAAAATATTATGACTTAAAACATTTAAATATAAGTATCTAACAAAGTTGACTTATATAAAAATGTTTTAAGTTATTTTTATATCTTTTTTTGATCTTTAACAATGGAAGAGTCTGAAATATTAATCTCACCTTTATACTCTATGAGACCAACATTACAACCTGTACCTATTGTAATATTATTTCCTCTGACTATATTAACATTTGTGTTTTGAAGATAGATATCATCTCCTTCTATTAAATCTGTAGTTAACTCAGCTCTGGTATTAAAAATTTTGTCAATTGCTTTTCTAAATATAGAGTTGTCTATATGATGAACTCTTATGTCAATATGTTCGCCTCCAATTTCTTTAACAAAACAGTTACCACCAAGTCTAATAGTTACTTGTCCTGCATTTAATAATTCTTGTATTTTAAAACCACCATTAGCATTAAAACATTCTGCTTCACAATTTTTACCTATATTTATTGAGCCAGATATACTAACTTCTTGTGCATATAGGTTGCCGTCGATATGAGTTGACCCGCTTATGCTTATGTTTTCACTCTTAAGATTGCCTATGACATGAGTTGATCCACTTATCTTAATATCTTTTACTTCTACATTACCTTCAATTTTTGAAGAACCACTAATTTTTATAGTTTCTGCTTTTAGGTTACCTATAACTTTCGAGGAACCACTAGTTTTAAAGTAAACACAGTCTAAATTACCATTGATTTTCCCAGATCCGCTTATAAATACATTATTATATTTTCCTCCACCTGAGCTTCCTGACCCTGACATTTTTAAATCATTATTCATATTTTCCATGTTAAATTCCTCCATAAATTTATTGATGAATTATTGCATTTTAATTTTAAGTTCTTCAATGCACAATGAAATATTAAGTCTTAACATTATTTTTGAATGCTTGTCTATATAAATTTCATTTGGTCTTGTTATTAAAAAACATAAACTGATTCCAAATTTGCTTATAAAAATCACCTCGCAATTTTTTCCATCTAATAAAATATAATTTTCTTCTAAAGTTTCTAGCATAAGTTTACTTTCATCTATTGATATATTTTCGGATATTAGACTTTTTTCTAATAATAAAACATATAATATTTTTTGAAAAGAAAATGTTTTTATTTCTCCATAAATATTTTTATACGTTTTTAATGTTTGATCCGTAACAATATTCTTAGTTAATAAATCTTTTTCACTTAAAAATACATCTGCTAATTGAGGTGAAAACATTTGTGCCAGGTCATCTAAGGATATGTCATCTTTCATATTTAAAATTTTTTCTATCCGATCTAATATTTTCAGTCTTGGAAAGTAGGTTTCTTGACCAGTATAGCTGGACTTTTTTATAAACCATTCTTCAGGTATGAGGTTCTTTCTTTTCCATCTATATAACTGTCCATAGGAAACATTAGTGACTTCGAGCAATTCTTTTTTTGTTATTAAATCCTCGTCCATATTTGATCTCCTTTTGTAATTAGTAATTATATATAAGACTATTTTTTCTAATATATGTAGTGTAACATAACATTGTTACGTTGTAAATAAAAACATATTATGTTTTTATACAATTATTTATTTAATAGTATCCCTATTTAATAAATTTTAATGTAAAATAGATATAAAGTTAATTATAATACATACTAAAATTTAATATGAAGGAGTTACAGATGAAAAAGTTATTTAAAAACTATAAATCAACAATTATTCTTTTAGGTTCGGTTATTCTTGGAGGTATTATAGGCGTCGTAGTGGGCCCAAAATCTTCAGTATTAGAACCTTTTGGAAAATTATTTATAAATCTAATGTTTATGATTTTAGTTCCATTAGTATTTTTTAGTGTTTCCTCTGCTATGGCAAATATTAGTGGAATGAAAAGACTAGGTAAAATTATGGGAAGCATAATGTTGGTATTTTTATCTACAGCACTTATTGCGGCTATTATTGGAACCATAGGTGCCCTTATTATGAAACCAACTAGTGGGCTTCATATAGATATGTTTAAAAGTTTAATGAAGACTGCTGTAGGAACGCAAACTAGCGAGAAAGTTTCATTTTTAGATCAACTTGTGAATACATTCACTGTTTCGGATTTTGTTGATTTACTTTCAAGAAAGAATATGCTACAACTTGTTGTATTTTCAATTATTTTTGGTATATCTGTTTCTATGTCTGGAGAAAAAGCAAAACCACTTGCGCATTTACTTGAGGCAGGTTCAGTTACAATGATGAAAGTTGTTAAAATTATTATGTATTATGCCCCTATTGGTCTTGGTTGTTATTTTGCTTCAATGGTTGGCCAACTTGGGGGTCAGATTCTAAATGGATATTTAAAAATATTTATATTATATTTAATCCTTTCTGTAGTTTATTATTTTGGATTTTTCAGTTTATATGCATTTGTTGCTGCTGGGAAAAATGGGTTAAAAACATTTTGGAAAAATGCTGTTACACCTTCAGTTACGGCTTTAGCTACTTGTTCAAGTGCTGCGTGTATACCAGCTAATTTAGAAACTGTTAAAAAGATCGGTGTTCCATATGATATAGCAGAAACAGTAATTCCACTTGGTGCAAACATGCATAAGGATGGATCGGTTTTTGGTGGTGTTATGAAAATTACACTTTTACTGGGTTTGTTTGGTAAGGATATGACTAGTGTTAGCTCAATACTTGGCATTATAGGTGTTTCGCTATTAGTGGGGGCAGTTATGGGAGCTATTCCTAGTGGTGGAATGATTGGTGAAATGTTAATACTAAGTGTATATGGTTTTCCACCAGAGGTTCTTCCCATTATTGCAGTTATTAGTGTAATTATAGATGCACCAGCAACATTACTTAACTCTACTGGAAACACAGTATGTTCTATGCTTGTTACTAGACTTGTAGAAGGTAAAAACTGGTTGAAACATGATAAAGAAGTTACTAGCGAAACGAGTATGTAAATAATTAAAAAAGAGATCTCCTTATGAAATATAATTTCATAAGGAGATCTCTTTTTTAATTATCTTCAATTTTACAAATTGGTAATAGTGTTGGAGGAGTTAAGGCTATAATAACTTTAGCTGGAGTATCATCAATATTTTGACAAAGATGAGGGTAAGTGCTATCTAGGTGAATACTATCTCCTACTTCTAGGGTAGATGTGAAATCACCCTGCGTTATTTTAACTTTCCCTAGTAGTACAGTAATAAATTCTTCACCATCATGGGTATGAGTGCTATTACCTGCTTGATAACCTGAGGGAAGGTCAACCATTAATACTTGTAATTGACGACCAAAAGCTGCTGACAATACTTCTATTTCTGGTCCTTCTGATAATTTTATTTTTGGTCTATTATCTTTCCTAACTAGTTCTGGTTTAAATAATTGATCTTCTAGAAAATTTTTTATTGGAATTTTGAGTGCTGAGGAGATTTTTTTAAGACTTTCGAGTGAAAGAGAGACTTTATCATTTTCAACTTGACTGATAAATCCACAGGATAATCCAGTGTCCTCAGCTAATTTGGAAATATTCATATTTATTTGTTGCCTGTAATTTTTAATTTTATTTCCGATAGACATTATATAACACTCCTTAAACAGTTTAGTGATACAAAACATTATTTACTATTACTAAAAAAATATTGACACAGATAAGAATGTTTGATAATATTAAATAAATGTTAGTAGTACTAATATATTATTATCTACAACAAAAAGCAAGGGAATGAAATATATTTAATATAAATAATTTTAGCAAAGCTGAAATAATGACTTAATAAGTGCTAATAATTATATTAATAGATGAAATTATTAATATCAGGAGGTTTTTATATGAGTATTTATGGAGTAACTAAAGGTACAAAATTCGAAGGGCAAATAGATAAAAATGGAAAAGGCGAAGAAAAGGGTGCTGGAATGTACGCGGGGCTTGCATATCTCGCTAAGGAAAGAGGACTTGATGAGATATCAGAAATCCTTCTAAAAATTGCTGCAGATGAAATGCGTCATGCTGGTATATATGCAGTTCTAAATGGCCACACCAACGAAGATATTTTAGGGTTTTTAAAAAAGATTGCACCAGCCGAGAGTAATGCTTTTGAAAGCTTAAATCAATTTGCAAGTCAGATGCGTGGAATTGGACTTGAAGACGCTGCAAAGCAAATAGATGTAATTGCAGAGGATGAACGACGACATGGGGAGTTACTTGCAAAGTTAGTTAAGGAATCGGCAAAATAAAATGTATTTAATTAAATTTAAATAAATAAATAAATAAATAAATAAATTAGTAAAGAGAGGTAAAAATTATGAATGAAATATTAAAATTTATTACTGATGCTAAAGTATTTTATCTAGCAACTGTTGAGGGTGATAAACCAAGATTACGTCCATTTGGATTTGCTATGGAACATGAAGGCAAAATCTATTTTTGTACAAGCAATCAAAAGGATGTATATAAACAATTAGTTACAAATCCATATTTTGAAATATGTACTATGTCTGATAAAGGTCAATGGATAAGACTACAAGGTAAGGCAGTATTTGATAAAAATTTGGAAGCAAAAGCTAAAGTGTTTAAAGTTATGCCTGATCTTCTAAAAATGTACAAAACTCCAGAAAATCCTATTTTCGAAGTCTTTTATGTAGCAGAAGGAACAGCAACATTGTATTCATTCTCAGATGCTCCAAGAGTAATTACATTATAATAAAAAATCTAGGCGTACTTAAGTCCACAACATTTATGTTATGGACTTAAGTACGCCTATTATTTTGCCCATTTCTAAGTAGGAGGTAGATATTATATGCTTTATATACTTTCTAATTTATGAGATAATAGACTCTAAGCATAAAAGTTATCAATAGAATAGTAAATGGTAAGGAAAATATATTTCTTAGGAGGGGTTCTTTTGAAACTTACTAGAGAATTTTATGCTAGAGATACTTTGAAGGTTGCGAGGGAACTTCTTGGAAAAGTGCTTGTACATAAAATTAATGGAGTAAAATTTAGGGGAAAGATAGTTGAAACAGAAGCATATATTGGGTCAATAGATAAGGCTTGCCACGCTTATGGAGGAAAACATACACCCAGGGTTGAAACTTTATATGGTGAGCCTGGTATAGCATATGTATATTTTATTTATGGAATGTATCATTGCTTTAATGTAATAACAAAAGAAAAAGGCTTTCCAGAAGGGGTTTTAATAAGAGCAATTGAGCCAATAGATGGCATTAATGAAATGGCAAAGTTAAGATTTAAGAAAGATTATAATGAATTAACTAAAGCTCAAATCAAAAACTTAACAACTGGTCCATCTAAGTTGTGTATAGCTATGAATATAAATAAAGAAAATAACGAGCAAGATTTGTGTACAAGTGGATTATATATTGAAGAATTAGTGGATAAAGAAGAAATACAAATTATAGAAGCTAAAAGAATTGGTATTAATTATGCACAGGAAGCAGCAGACTTTTTATGGAGATTTTACATAAAAGACAATATATGTGTATCTGTTAAATAGAGGGGTTTATTGTATAATAAGAATGTATGGAAGTAACATAAATAATATATAACAAGGTTGGTGAGTTATTATAAGCTAGAAAAGAATAACTTTACTCCAAATCAATTATTTTTTTGCTATAGCAAAATACCTTAACTTTACAGAAGATGCAAAGTCTTTGTACGTTTCACAACCTTCTTTGAGTAAGCAAACTACTATTTTAGAAAGTGAAATAGGTGTTCAACTTTTTTATAGAACAAAACGAGATGTTCGGTTAACACCGGCTGGTGTTATTCTTTTTAAGGAATTGAGTGGTGTATCTGAGCGTATTGAAAAAGCTATTGAAAGTGCTGTAGAAAAAATGGGTTTACGCCTAACATTGTTAAACAACTTCCTAATATAGAGTCTTTACTTTTATATGTGGAGTATGGGCTTGGAATTTCACTGGTTGCTAGTAATATTAGAATGCATAATAATGAGAATTTTAAATTTTTTAAATTAAAAGATGATTTTATAAGCGTAGTTATGGCTTGGAAAAAAGAAAATATGAATCCGGTAGTTACATTATTTACCAATGATGTTTTGAATAAAGTAAAAATATAAAAAATTATTAATATTATTAATATAAGAAAAGTATGGCGAAGGCTGTGCTTTTCTTATTTTTTGAGAAAAACATATGTACTAGTTATAACATAAAAGAATAAGAGTAATTCTAATTGGGTATTTTTTTATTAATCTATACTTTGTTAATATATATACAAGGAAATTTGATTCATCATATCATGAGGTTGAAAATGAGTATTGTGTTATTCCAAATGGAGCGGCTTATGTTGCTGTTAACAACAAATTTCCAGGCGTAACTGTTGAAATGATAAATTGGTGGTTTGCATGGCATGCACTTGAGGACATGAGGTACATGCTTTGATTTAAAAAAGGCCATTATGGGATATCGATTAGCGATGAAGATAGAGCAATAATACTAGAACCTGCTACACCCATAATTAAGAAGTTTCAGGGACGTACACACTATGTTATAGAAGATGCTGGTGGTGGCCCTGAGAATATACAAATTTCATTTTTAACTCCAAAGGAATTGTGTTTTGATATGAATAGATTTAAGTCACCAGCAGAAGTTGAAGAAATGAGTATTCCGCTAATTAATAAAACTATTCAGGATTATGCAGATGCAGCGGGAAGATGTAAAGATAGCGGATTTAAAATGGTAATGATTCATGGAGCACATGGTATGCTACCAAGTCAATTTTTATCACCATATGTAAATAAACGTGTTGAAAGATACGGCGGAAGTTTTGAAAACAGAGCAAGGTTTTGTATAGAATTATTAGAGGCAGTACGTAGCAGATCCAGAGTTTATGAGAAAAGCGGCTCTAGGAAAAGAAGAAGATATACGTCCATGTGTGCGTTGTAACATATGTTGCGGACGTTCTGCCTTCTTTAAAAAGACTCTTTGCGCAGTTAATCCAACGAATGGACGTGAAACAGAATATCTTGGTGGAATATTTAAAAAGGCTGAAACTCCGAAAAAAGTTGTAATAATTGGTGGTGGACCAGCAGGAATGCAAGCTGCACTTACTGCAATGCAAAGGGGCCATGATGTAACGATTTATGAAAAAGAAGATAAATTAGGTGGAACTTTAAATCATGCGACAGACCTTGAATTTAAAAAGATCTTAAAAATTTCTTAGAGTGGATTGTTTCCCAAACTTTAAAATGTGGAGGTAAAATTGTTTTAAACACAGAAGTAACCGTAGAAACTATAAAAGAAAACAAGCCAGATGCATTAATTATTGCAGTAGGTGCCTCGCCTTTTATATCAAATGTTCCTGCAGTACAAATGAGTCACGTGCATTGGGCTGGAGATGTAGATTGCAAAAGAGTAAAAGTTGGTGAAACAACAAAAGATGGAATATTTACGCTTATGTACACGCCTTGCTTTGGGGCATGTGATATATCACCAGTATTTAGAATTGATGAAAACGTTGTGGAAAATTTGAATAATGAAAAAATAAAAAATATTATTCAGAGTTATAGGATGGTATAACTTGAAATATACAAAATGTTTTATTCAAAGTGAAAGGAAGGGTTGATAGTATGAAAAAGGCAGTAAAAATAATATCTAGACAATTTAATTATAGTAATCCAGACGAGGGAGAACCATGCACTTTTAAGGATCGTGTTTTACTCGAGTATGAACCATTTAAAGTTTTAGAAGGCATGATTATTACAGCTTTTGCTATAGATGCAGATATAGATGCAAATATAGGATATGTATATATTAGAGAGGAATATCCAAAACTTCAAAGAAGAATGAATAATGTAATTGAACTCGCGAAAATAGCAGATCTTCTTGGAGATAACATTTTAGGTAGAGGGTTTAATTTCAAATAAAGGTTGTTTCTGGTGGTGGTTTATACGTTTGTGGAGAAGGATCTGTTCTAGCTGAATCCATAGAAGGAAGAAGTGGCACACCTAGGATAAAACCACCTTATATTAAACAAAAGGGGGTATTTTCATTACCTACTTGTATCAATAATGTGGAAACTTTAGCTATAATTCAAACTCTATTTTCAAAAGATGCAGAGGATTATTTAAATAATGGAACACCAGAGAGTATATGAATTAAGGGAAGACATTATGATATGCTCCCCTTATAGGTTCTATTATTGTAAATGTTAGTTATATATATATTAAAGCAAAGGAAATTATATTTTGAATTTTATTCTATATTAATGTGAGTGCTCATTTTAATCTAATATTCTATTTAATATTTAAGTTAATACCTGAAAATATCCAATAGGATGTTTGCAGACTGGGCATATTTTTGGAGCATCTGTTCCTTCATAAATATAACCACAGTTGTTACATATCCATTTAACTGGTGTCTCACTGTGATATATTGTATTGGTTTCTAAACTGGTTAATAGTGACCTAAATTTTTCATCATGATGTTTTTCTACTTCGGCTACTTTTCTAAATGCAAGAGCAATCTCTGTAAAGCCTTCTTTCTCTGCAACTGTTGCAAAACTTGGATAAATTGCTGTCCACTCTTCATGTTCTCCATTTGCTGCCGATAATAAATTTGCTTTAGTGTCTCCAAGTCCAACAGGATAACCAGCAGTAATGTCTACTGATTCACCATTTAATTCTTGATTTAAAAGCTTAAAAAACCTTTTAGCATGAGCTAATTCATTACCTGCGGTTTGTGTAAATATATTAGATATTTGTATGTATCCTTCTTTTTTTGCAACGGATGCATAATATGTATACCTATTCCTAGCTTGTGATTCTCCAGCAAAACCGCGCATAAGATTTTCAGCTGTATTTGTTCCCTTTAACATTGTCATGTGATGCCTCCTTGTTTTTATCTGTTGAGAAAATAGCCATATTAAATAGTATTACCACAATAACATATTTTATTTTGAAAAAGAATATTTTCTTATTCATAATTTATAATTTTATGCGAAAGGATATTTTTTTAAATAATATGAATTAAGGGAAGCCATTATTTTATGGCTTCCCTTGTAGGTTCTATTATTGTAAACGTTAGTTATATATATTAAAGCAAAGGGGGCTCTGCTTTAACGTCTACTCTATATTTACATAATAGTATAGATTTGTGTCATTTTGGTGACAAATATGTGTAATATTTATTAAGTTTGACATAAGTATGGACATGCTTTATTAATAAAGCTTTTATGTATGGTTTTATAAAGTATAAATCATATTTTAAGTAGTATTGAGTGGTTTTAAGTACATATTTAAAATAGAATTTTTAAAAATCAAATCATCTTAAATGAATATATTACAATATAATTTTACACAGTGTAATTCTTCAAATAATAAGTAAAGAAGACTATATTTATGGGAAAGGGTGATTTGATTATGAATTTAGAGGATAAAATCGATTCTATTATGGAGTTATGTGGTAGTAATCAACAAATTATAATCAGAAAATTTTATATTGGTAAAGTTAATCCTATTGAAGTAGCTTTTTTATATAAAGATGGTTTAACTGATCAAGATATTATAAATAGAGATATATTAAACCTTTTAATGCACCAAGTTAATGAGGATTTTAGTGATATCAAATTTATTAATGAATATGTATGTGATAAATATATATTAATGTCAAAAATTTTAGTGGAAAACGATATTAATATAGTTACGAAAAATATAAAAATTGGACGATCGGGTAGTCTTATATATGGCTCAAAAAGTTAAAAAAGAATGTGATGAGTTTATTACAAAAATGAAAAGTCTAAAGTTGATTGTTTAGATCTAGGTCAGGTTGTAGCAGCTAAATAGGGTAGACAAACGGGCGTAGACTGGAATTCTATAGTATGTAATTCGAATATTGAAGTAAATGTAAAAGTTAAAGTTCAAAAAACTGGGAGAGGTGACTACCAAATTTAAGGCTAGCGAAAGGAGAAATCCTATTGTTAGTCTTTTGGCTTATATTGCCAATATATATCTAAGTAGGGTACAATAGATACTATAGATGAATAAGTAAACAATTTTGGGGGGTATTATGAAAAAGATTTCACCGTTTTCACAAAAAATGTGGACAATTGATGGATTAGTTCTAACAAGTGTATTTTTAATAATTGGAGTGGCTTTAAGCATATTTTTAGGATTTGATTCAATATGGAAATATATATTAATATCGATTGTATATGTGGTAACAATTATTATATTAATAAATTCATTATTTATTCCAAAATATAAGTATGAAAAATTTAGTTATTATATGGACGAAGAAAAGATTATTCTGAAACATGGTGTATTTACTGAAATAAATGTAATTATTCCAATGAGTAGAGTTCAGTATGTAGACACAGATCAAGGAATAATATTAAGAAAATATAAACTAATAAATTTAACGGTGCATACTGCTGGAGGAGCTTATAAAATTCCTTATTTGGAAAGTGAGATTGGTAATGCACTTCAGTTAAGTATTACAAAAACTGTCCAGGAGATAAATATATGAAAGAACTAAAACACCAACATAAATATATAATATTTTCTGAACTTTTTCAATTTATAAAAAATAGTATAATTCCATTTATTATATTTTTAATATCCATAGGTTCTAAAATTCCGAAAAGGTATGGCGGAGATTATACCGAAGTTATAGTTATAATTATCTTCTTTGTTATAGTTAGCGCTTTAGCTATATTTAAATGGAAGAGAAATGTATATTATGTTCAGGCTGAGGGGATGTACATGAAATATGGAGTTTTTGAAATTCATGAGAGAACTGTTCCTTTTTCACAAGTGCATACTGCAGATATATCGTCATCATTAATTCAGCGTTTGTTTAATGTTTGTAAGCTTGAGATTGATACTGCTGGTGGAACTGAAAAGTCTGAAATATCTATTTTCTTATCTAATCAGGAAGCACTAAGAATCAAAGAAATTATATTTAGGCTTAAAAAAAATGAAAATCAAGATAAAATTATAGAAGAAAAAAATATAAAGATGTTCACTTCTTCTTTAAGAGATTTATTTGTAATGGCGACATTTTCTACACGTATTTTAGCCGTATTTTTTATAATTTTGGCCTTTTATTCTAAGATAGATGATATGATGCCAAAGGAATTTAAGAAAAAAGTTCAGGGATATACGGATAATATAATGAAGGGAATTAATGGTGTTAATATAATAAGATATGTAGTAATGCTAATCATTATTATGTTGTTTATTTCCTGGGTTATATCTATCGGTTTAACTATAATAAAATATTACAAATTTACAGTTATACGTGAAGACGATAATATCAAACTATCATATGGATTATTTAATAAAAAGGAAGTAACTATCCCGGTTAAACGAATTCAAAGTCTAATAATAGTTGAGGGAATTATTAAAAAGCCATTAGGATACTTTTCATTAAATGTTGAAACTATTGGATATGGAAAAGACAAGGGTGAGAGTACTATAATTTGTCCTATTGCTAAAAGAATAGTACTAGATAAGTTCTTTGTGGATATTTTACCTGAAATGAATATAATTTATAAACTAGAGAAGTCTCCTCGAAAAGCTTTAAAAGGATTTCTTTTACTTAGATTAGTACCTGAGTTTATAGCAATCTTTTTAGTAGCATATTTTGCACCTTATGGATATTATATATTTTTATTAGTTCCTAGCTTAGTGATTTTACATTATACAAGATTTATTGATAATGGACTGTATTGTGGCGATAAATTTATTGTAATGAGATATAGAAAATTCTCAAGGGAAACAGTTATAATACAAAAAGATTGTATTCAGTCAATGGAAAAAATACAAAATTTATTCCAAAAGAATAAAGCTATTACTAAATGTAAAGTAACGATAGCGGGGGATATATTAGGGAGTTCTTATACGGTTGGATATATGAATGAAGAATTTATAAAAAATCATATTAAAGTTTAAAATTAACTAATGTATGTCAGAAAAATCATTTAAAAGGACCTATATATTGTAAAAATACTGTTCGTGTACATATTTTTACCTTTCATGACATAATTGTATACATGCAAGTGGAAAAGAATTATAATATAGTGAAATGCTTATTATAATTCAATAATTATATTTTAGATATTACTTGCTTAATGAAGGCAAAAGTCTTACATGTATTTTGAAATTAATACGGTAGTAACATTTGCTGAATTTATTTTGTATTTTTGATAAATTGAAATTATGTAAACAAAATTAAATTCTATTAAAGGAGGTGCCTAATGAAAATACAAACAATAATACAGAAAAAACCTATGAAAATTAGTATAATAGTTTTACCAATATTAATCGTTTTATATTTGGGTATATCAATGTATTTTAGCAATCATTTTAATTTTGGGTCTGTAATTAATGGCATTAATGCTTCTGGTAAAACCGTAGAGGAAGTTAATAAAGAACTGCTAGCTAAATCTAAAACATATACATTGGAGCTTAAAGAACGAAATGGTGTGAAAGAACAGATTAAGGCTACTGAAATTGGACTTAAATATAATGCAAAGGATAAAATCCAAGCTTTAAAAGATAGCCAAAATTCATTTGCTTGGATTTTTTCGATTTTTAATCAAAAATCATCTGAAATGGATGGAATAGTTACCTATGATGATAAACTATTAAAAGAACGTTTTGATAAGCTCACACTTTCTGACAGCAAAAAAATAATTGAACCTCAAAATGCTAGCTTTAAATATTCAGATAAGGGCTATGTCATTGTGAAGGAAGTTATGGGTAATAAAGTAAATAGCAAGCAGTTGTATGCAAACATAGAAAAGTCAATTGTTAAGGGAGAAACAGAAGTGAATTTGGAGGATGAAAATTATTATATTAATCCCAAATATATTTCAACCTCTCAAAAGGTAAAAAGTACTAAAATTTTGTTGAACAAGTATATAGCATCAAAAATCACTTATACATTTGCTGGAGGAAGTGAAGTCGTAAATGGGTCTATAATACATGACTGGCTTGGAGTTAACCAAAACCTTGAAATAACATTTGATGAAGATAAAATGAATAATTACGTAAGAAAAGTAGACGATAATTATAATACATTTGGTAAGCAAAGAAATTTTGCTGCGTCTCTTGGAACAACGGTAAAGGTTAGTGGCGGAGATTATGGGTGGTTGGTTAATCGCTCAGGTGAAGTTGATAACTTAATTGTTAATATAAAAGCTGGACAAACTATATCAAAGCAGCCAAGTTATACACAAAAGGCTGCATCTCATGATATTAATGATATTGGAAATACCTATGTGGAAATTAATATCACAAAACAGCATTTATGGTTTTATAAGAATGGTTCACTTGTTGTACAAGGAGATGTTGTTACTGGTAATGTAAGCATAAATGATGGAACACCAACAGGAATTTATAAATTAAAATACAAAGAGAAAAATGCTACATTAGTGGGAGAAGGGTACAGCGTTCCTGTAGCTGAATTTATGCCATTTAATGGTGGTATCGGTATACATCCTGCAACTTGGAGAAATAAGTTTGGGGGAAATATATATTTGACAAATGGTTCTCATGGTTGTATAAATTGTCCACCTAGTTTATCAAAGACTATATTTAATAACATCGAAGCTAATACTCCAGTTGTATGTTATGTGCAGTAATTTAATAAAGGGTATTTCATTCTTATAAACAAAAGTACAGAGTTATAAGAATATGAATTAAATTAAAAAGGGGACAAATTAATTATGGAAGATAATTACGATCAAGCTCAAAATGGAATAATTAATAACCAACCAATGACATTAAAGGATTGGGTACTTACATATTTATTGTTACTGATACCTATTGCAAACATAGTTTTAATGTTTGTTTGGGCATTTGGTAAGAATGTAAATAAGAGTAAAAAAACTTTATTTCAAGCCCAGCTAATTTTTTCAGGCATAGGATTAGTATTAACATTGTGTGCAATGTTTTTTATAGTTGTGATGGGTGCTGGAATGAATAGCGGTTATTAAATAGCAGTGTTAACGGTTATAAATAATAGGACTATTATTACTTAAAAGAACAATAATAAACCCACATCTTATGATAAGGTGTGGGTTTATTTTAGGTTATGCTTTTCTATATTTTTTGAGAGCCATAGTGTTTAACATAAGAAATAATAATGCATAGCCTATAAGTATTATTACATCATACCTAACGTCTATTAGACTCTTTCCCCTTAGCATTACATCTCTAAGCGCTTCGGCTCCATAAGTCATAGGAAATATTTTTGATAATATATTTGCCAAGGTTGGGGCGTTTCTCAAATCAAAAATACCACTGAACATAATTTGCGGAACTATTACTATAGGTATAAATTGAAATAACTGAAATTCATTGCGTGCAAAGGCAGATAATAGGGTTCCAAGTGCTAAGGAACCTGAAGCAAGAACTAAATTAATTACAAGTACTGCCCAAAAGCTACCTACCATTGGCACATTAAGGCCATAGACACTAAAAATCTGAAGTATTATAGTCTGGATAGCTACAAAGGAACCAAAACCTAGAAAATATCCTAAAACTATTTCCCACCTTTTTAGAGGCGTCGCAAGTATTCTATCAAGGGTTCCACTAATTCTCTCCCTTAAGAATGCAACGCCTGCTATTAGGAACACGAAAAAGAAGATAAAGAAGCCCATAAGAATTGGTGCCATGGAATCAAATGCTCCCATATCCATGGAGCCATGCAAAAAATTAATTTCGGGCTTTTGAGTAGTATTATCAAGAGAAAGTTTATTAAGTGTAGTCATAACAAGGCTGGTTATTGATGGGTCAGCGCCATCTAATGTAATTTTTTGTTTATTGTCACTAAAAACAATATATGCATCTATACTTTTATTATTCAAATTTTTCAATGCAATTTTCTCATTGTAGGGTTTACTAACATTAGCAAGGCTTTGTAGCTTATTTACATAGATATCAGGTGCAGATACAATAGCAATGTTTGGTGTTGTAGCTCCAGAGGTTAAGATAGCACTGAGCAGATACATTACAAAAATTGGAGCAACAAACATTAGAGCAATTGATCTTTTGTCACCGCGAAGCTGCTTTATTAATCTTTTAGCAATTGATAATACTCTCATATGCTTTTCACCTCTTTTTCATTTCCATAATAGAGAAATGCGCCTTCAACAGTACTTTCTCCAGACTTTTCTTTTAGTTCATCGGGGGTGCCAATTGCAATTAATCCGCCATTTCTAATTAGAGCAAGTCTATCACAATGTTCAGCTTCGTCCATTACATGGGTAGTTATTATTATTGTAACGCCTTCTTTTCTTAAACGGTCAAACTCCTTCCAAAATTGGAGTCTAAGGACTGGATCAATTCCTACGGTAGGTTCATCAAGAATAAGTATTTCTGGTTTATGAACCAGTGCTATAGCAAGAGATAATCTTCTTTTCATTCCACCAGAAAAATTTTTGATGAGCTTTTTACCTTCATCATGAAGAAGGACCAATTCTAAGACCTCACTTGCCCTTTGCCTTGCGAGTTTGCCTTTCATGTCATATAGTGAAGCAAAGAATAATATATTATCAAGAGCGGTTAAGTCTTCATACAATGCATCACATTGGGCCATATATCCAATTTTCGAAACTACATCTAGTGATGGCATTTTAGTATCAAGTACGCATACGGAGCCTTTTGTAGGTTCACTCATTCCAACAATAGCCTTTATTAAAGTGGTTTTACCAGAGCCCGATGGTCCAAGAAGTCCAAGAATTTCTCCTTTTTTTACATTTAGATTAATGTTTTCAAGTACAATGTATTTTCCGAACTGTTGCTTAAAATTTTCTATTTTAATAACATTTTCATTGTTCATTTATTCCTCGCTCCTTTTTAATCCTATTGTATTATTGAAATATCAACTATAATCACAAGTTTAGGTAAAATTTCACACTTTTATTATAGCTATAAAATATACTTTGTCAATTGGAAATTTAAAGAAATTATGAATAAACTTTATGATAAACTATTATAATATTTAAATAGAATAAAGGCTGTACTTTTTTTGACAGTTATGTCATAATATATAGTGGGAATTGTTTTTATTTGTAATTATTATTACGACTAACAATTTGCGAAAAAGGAGGATAATTATTCAAAAAAAGTTAAAATAAAGTTGAATAATATCATTTTAAATGGTAATATGGACATGTATTATCCTAGATTCTTCATTAAATTATATTAGTTTATGAATGTAACTTATTCAATGTGGAACTTAGGTACCACTTAATTTATAATTTGATAGGAGGTAGTGTTTATGAATACTAACAAGTCTAACAAAATTGTAAAGGTTTCAATTCTAAGTAGTGTAATTTTAGCTTCATTATCACCAGTTATAGCATATGCTGATGAATCTAACTTAAAAATTCCTGAACTATCATCGAGTCAAAATGGAACACTTATGATGGGGCTAGTAATTTGTCTGTTAGGAATGGCATTCGGTTATTATCAATTTTTAAGGGTAAAGAAAATTAAAGCACATAAATCAATGCTTGATGTTTCAGCTATTATTTTTGAAACATGTAAAACTTACTTAATTCAGCAAGGTAAATTTATTGCGATTTTATTTCTTATTATAGGTAGTATTATTGCATTTTACTTTGGTTATTTGCAAGGAACTAGTTTTGGTGGGGTATTATTAGTACTTGGCTGGACTATTGTTGGTATACTTGGGTCGTATGGTGTTGCTTGGTATGGTATAAGAATGAATACGTTTGCAAATAGTAGAATGGCATTTGCTTCTTTAAAAGGTAAACCTTTAAATCTTGTGAATATTCCGCTTGATGCAGGTATGAGCATTGGAGTACTTTTAATTTGTGTAGAACTCTTTATGATGTTAACAATATTAATTTTTGTTCCACGTAGCCTTGCAGGGGCGAGTTTTATAGGGTTTGCAATTGGTGAATCACTAGGAGCGAGTGCATTACGTATTGCCGGTGGTATTTTTACAAAAATCGCTGACATTGGATCAGATCTTATGAAAATTGCTTTCAAGATTAAAGAAGATGACCCTAGAAATCCAGGAGTTATTGCAGATTGTACTGGAGATAATGCGGGAGATAGTGTTGGTCCTACTGCTGATGGATTTGAGACTTATGGAGTAACAGGAGTTGCTTTAATTTCATTTATTGTTCTTGCAGTTGGTATGTCATTTCCACAGGCTGATAGATTAATACTTCAGTCTACTCTTCTCACGTGGATTTTCACAATGCGTATATTGATGGTTATTACGTCAATTGCAGCATTTTATATAAATAGAGCTTATAGTAATATGAAATACAGTAATGCTGATGATCTTGATTTTGAACAACCTCTAACAAATCTTATTTGGATTTCATCAGTACTATCAATAATTGTTATTTTTGTAGTTAGTTACTTAATTCTTGGACCTGGAACTCAGGTTGCATTAACCGCTAATTCTAATAGTATTTGGTATGTACTAGCTATAATTATTAGTTGTGGTACTTTGGGAGGAGCACTTATTCCAGAGGTTACTAAAATATTTACTAGTGGTAAATCAAAACATGTACAAGAAGTTGTTACAGCATCAAGAGAAGGTGGAGCTTCATTAAACATACTATCAGGATTTGTTGCTGGTAACTTCAGTGCATTCTGGCAGGGATTAGTATTTGTAATCTTAATGTTTGTAGCATATCTTGCAAGTACACTTGGTTTAAAAGATATAATGATCTACCCTTCAGTTTTTGCTTTTGGTTTGGTTGCTTTTGGATTGCTAAGCATGGGTCCTGTTACTATTGCAGTAGATAGTTATGGTCCAGTAACTGATAATGCACAATCAATTTATGAACTTTCACTTATTGAAACTATTCCTAATATTTCGAAAGAAATAGAAAGAGATTTTGGTTTCAAACCAGATTTTGAAAAAGCAAAATATTACCTTGAAGCTAATGATGGTGCAGGGAATACATTCAAAGCAACTGCAAAACCTGTACTTATTGGTACAGCTGTTGTTGGAGCAACGACAATGATTTTCTCGCTTATTCTAGTTATTCAGGATGTATTAAAAGTTAAACCTGAAACTATTCTTAATTTACTTAACCCCTACACTTTATTCGGATTTATGTGTGGTGGTGCGATAATCTATTGGTTTACAGGTGCATCTACGCAGGCAGTTTCTACAGGTGCTTATAGAGCTGTAGAATTTATTAAGAAAAATATAGATTTAGATGAGAATGCAGATCAAAGAGCATCTACAGAAAAATCTAAGGAAGTTGTTAAAATTTGTACACAGTATGCACAAAAGGGAATGTTTAATATATTTGTTGCAATATTCTCATTTGCTTTAGCATTTGCATTTTTCTCAGCTCCTAGAGGTAATAACACTGAACCGGTTGCATTCTTTGTTGCTTACCTAATATCTATAGCAGTCTTTGGTTTATATCAAGCTATATTTATGGCAAATGCTGGTGGATGTTGGGATAATGCTAAAAAGGTTGTTGAAGTTGACCTAGATGAGAAGGGTACTCCACTCCATGATGCTTGTGTTATAGGAGATACAGTTGGAGATCCTTTCAAAGACACTTCATCAGTAGCATTAAATCCAATAATAAAATTTACAACATTATTTGGAATGCTTGCTATGGAAATTGCTATATCAGAAAGATTCAGAGCTATAGCTCCATACATTGGAGCAATATTCTTTGCAATTGCGATTATATTTGTATGGCGTTCATTCTATAGAATGAGAATTAAAAATTAAAGTTAATTTAAATTTGCAGAGGACCAGATTTTATTTTGAATCTGGTCCTCTGTGTTTTATATTATTCATTAGATATAAGGAGGGGTGGTTTAAAATGAAAATTTTACTTATAGATGACGAAGAAAGCATTTTAAATTTAGTACGTATGAACCTAGTACTAGAAGGTTTTGATGTGGTAACTAGTGCAACTGGTAATAATGGAATCAAGGCTTTTCAAGATGAAAATCCAGACCTAGTGTTACTTGATTTAATGTTACCTGACTTAGATGGATATGAAGTTATGAAAATAATGCAAAAGATTAATAGAAAAATTCCAATTATTCTTCTTACTGCAAAAGGGCAACTCAATGATAAACTACTAGGGTTACAGTTAGGGGCAGATGATTATATTACAAAACCCTTTGATAGCAGGGAAATTATACTGCGAATACGTGCAATTTCAAGGCGGATAAATCAATCGAAGCGCCTTAATGAAAATGCTGAAAACAAAATAGAAAAAGGCTTCATCATGCTACTAAAAGCTGAAAGAAAGATTTTTATAGATTCTATCGAAGTAAAATTTACTTTTCGTGAATTTGAAACTTTAAATCTTTTAATGCAAAATATTAATAAGGTCTTTACTAGAACCGAGCTACTAAAAAAACTTTGGGGTTATGATTATGAAGGAAACACAAGGGCTGTTGACATTCACATAGAACGAATTCGTAAAAAACTTAAAAATCATGGAAATGCTATTCAAACTATTTATGGTGCTGGATATAGATTAGAGGTATGAGATGAAAATTGGTATAAAAAATAAAATCGTAATTATGAATATAGCTGTGTTACTTCCTGTTTTGCTTATTGTTTGCTTCATTACCATTGGTAATCTCTATGAAAATATAATAAATAGTTCTATTACAATGTTAAAACAAGAAAGCTACAACAGCCAATTAAATATCATTACATATTTAGATAACGAAAAAAACATAGGCTTGCCAGAAATTCTTAAAAATATGAGCCCATTTATTGCTAAAAATTTATCTGATCATTATAGATTCAGAATTCAATTATACAACAAGGATGGACTGGTAGGGGATTCTGAGGAGTACCCTATAATTTTAGAGAATAAAGATGTTACTTATGCACTTTCAGGAACCAAATCATATATTATAAAAAAAATTGAAAATAAGCAATATATTTTGTTTTCCAGCCCGCTTTATTTTGAAGGAGAAACTATTGGCTGTTTTCGATATATTTATCCCTTAGATAAAGAAATAGGATTAGTTAAGAATACAAGTGTTACAATGCTTTTGATAGGTTTACTAGCGCTGTTTCTTTCTATTTTTTTAAGTAATGTATTTTCTAGGAAAATTGTAAGCCCAATTGTATCTTTAAAAAGAGCCTCACAGAAGGTTGCAAATGGAGATTTTACAAACATTATAGAAATTGATACCACGGATGAAATCAAAGATTTAGCGGATTCTTTTAATCTTATGTCTATTAATATAAATAACTCTATTTTAAAGTTAAAAGATGAAAAAGCAAATCAAAAAAGATTTTTAGATAACGTTACCCATGAATTAAAAACTCCTATAACTTCAATCATTGGATATGCAGATTTACTTCCTAGAGTAAAAAATGATAAAGACAAAAGCCAATGTCTTGATTATATTCAAAAGGGTGGACATCGTCTGCTTTGCCTTGTAGAAGAATTGTTAAACTTATCTAAATTAAATAAGGAAGATTTTCAAATGGAAGTTGCACAAACGAACCTTAAAGTTGTAATAGAGGAAAGTTTGTTAATTTTAAGGCCAAGATTAGAGAAATACAATATATTTATAGAGACACGTTTATTTGATCACTTCATTTGGATAGATAAACAAAAAACGGAACAAGTATTTTTAAATATATTTGACAATGCCGTTAAATACAGTGATTGTACTTCGATTGTTATAAAGATGTTCTTAGGTCATGAATCATTAATTGTTTCTATAACAGACAATGGATGCGGCATACCAAAGGAACATCTGAAGAAGGTTTTTGAACCTTTTTATACTGCAAATAAAAGACTGCAAAATCAATATGGTGGTATGGGCCTTGGACTTGCAATTTGCATGGAAATTATGAAAAAGCAACAGGGAGATATTTGTATAAGCAGTGACAATGGAACAAAGGCGGAATTGTTTTTTAAGTTGTTACAAAGTTGATACAATTTTGATGTAATTTTGAAAACGTTTTTTGATATGATAAGGAGGAAGAGAAAAATAAATATTTTAAAAAAACACAAAAAGTTATTAATCATTTATTTTGTTTTTATGTTATTACTAGGAATCATAATATTTTGGCAATACGAAAAAAATTATGATCATGTAGTACTTATTCAAGATAGAGAACAAGTTTTAAAAGCTGTAAGTACCTCTACGCCTGTAAAGGTAGAAGTTTATAGTAAACATTGGGGCAAAACTGTTATTTCTGAGAGTGATGTTATTCGGAGTATATGGAATATTATAGACGAAATGTCTAAAGATAGTCCTTTGCAAGAAAGTCAAAACACATATACGAATGATGAAATAAGTGGCACTATTTATTATCTGAATGGAGAAAAATCTACTTTTACTTTAGGAAGTTACTTAAAAATAGGTACTATTATTTATGGAAATGCTAAAGATAAACCTTATGTAGATCAGCTTAAAAATTATTTAAATGAAGTTTTATGTTCGCCTGAAAATCTAAGCAACCTTATAAATGAACGAAATAAAGTTACCGTAGTAGATAGTAATAATAATATACAAAAATGTGGTCGTGATGATAAAACATTTATTCGTAATAAAATATTAAAATGTTCTAAAATTAAGGATAACGTTTCCCTAGAAAAAGCAATCAATACAAAGGGAAAAGTATTATACCACATAAAAACCTATTTAGAAAAAGAAAGTAATTCTACTCCAAATACAAAGGATACTTTCTATGCAATCATAAATATTGATGTATATGAAAATGGGTATATTGTTATTCAAGATTTTAGTAATGATGTAGTAAATGCAATTTACATGAAAGGAAATTTAGTAGAGATATGTAAAAACATAAAAAAAACTGGTATTTAATTTTTAAATGTTTTGGAGGTACCTTAATGAAAGCTTACAAATTTACTATATTTATTCTTCTCTTGCTTTGCTCTACATTGTTAACTGCATGCAATAAAAACAGGAGTGATTATCCTAATCTGCAAGGTAAAAAACTTCTAGTTTATGTAGCCTTTCATGAAGATGAGGCTAAACCTCTACTAGAAGGCTTCAAACAAAAGACTGGTTGTGAGTATTCGCTTTTAAGGTTTCCTACAGGGGAAGCTTTAGCCCGGGCAATGGAGGAAAAAACAGCTCCTAAAGCAGATGTTTTTTTAGGAGGCACAGTAGATGCCCATGAGTACATGAAAAAAGAGGGCATAATTGAAAAATATATTTCTAAAAATGCAAGTTATATTTCTGATAGGTATAAAGATAAAGATGGGTATTGGACAGGACTTTATATAGAAGCCTTATCTATTGGTATCAATAAAGAACGATGGGACGCCGAGTTTAAATCAAAGGGAATAAAGCAGCCAGAAAACTTTCAAGATTTGTTAAATCCAGCATTTAAAGGTGAAATTATTATTCCTAACCCAAAAACCTCTGGAACCGGCTATACTTTTGTTTCTTATCTTGTACAATCTATGGGGAAAAAGAAAGCATTAGAATATTTAGGCAAACTTAACCATAATGTAGCACAAGTTACTACAAATGGCCTTACCCCAGCAGAAAAGGTAGGCATTGGCGAATATTTAATTGCTGTTAATTTTATAAATCAACAGCTTATTGTTAAAAAGTCTGGATTTAATATACAATCTAAAATTCCTAAAGATGTGGGATGGACGCTGTGTGCAGTATCTAAAATTAAGGATGGACCAGACTCGAAGGCTGCAAATGCTTTTATAGATTATTGTTTAACGGCGCAAGCGGGTAATGATCTGAAAAATTTTTCTATGGCTATGTCTACAAGGGGTGATGTGCCATTGCCACAGGGAGGACAAAATTTAAGTAATCTTCTGGGTAGCGATAAGTACGATTTTAAAAAAGCAGGAATTGATAAAGAAGAAATGTTAGATGCCCTTGGAAAAATTAAACCATGAATTTATATATTTATATATAGATTAATATGTTTAAATAAAATAATCTAAAATGAAAGGTCGCTAAAACGTATGGAAAATTTATTTGGCTTTTTAAAACCTGCACTTCCAATTAAACCATTGCCGAAAGATAAGGTTGATTCAGCATACAAAAGATATCGTCTGCAAGTATTTTTAAGCATATATTTTGGTTATGCAGTTTACTACTTTGTTAGAAGTAACTTCTCATTAGCTAAGGTATACTTCCTTCAGGAGGGTTTTACAAAAACACAATTAGGTATAGTCGCTTCTGCACTAGGACTTGCGTATGGTGTTAGTAAATTTGTTATGGGAAATCTATCAGATAGATCCAATGCAAGGTATTTTTTAGGTATTGGCTTAATTCTGTCTGGTATCATAAATCTATTTTTCCCACTTACCACAAGTATCACAGTTATGTTTATATTAATGCTTATGAATGGATGGGTTCAAGGTATGGGCTGGCCACCATGTGGGCGAATAATGACTCATTGGTTCTCAGATAAAGAACGTGGAGTTAAAATGGCTATTTGGAATACAGCACATAATGTAGGCGGTGGATTTATAGCTGTCATTGCTATTCTTGGTGTTCAAATTTTTGGAGGCTGGAAAGGAATTTTTATTTTACCAGCTATTATTGCAATAATAACCGGCGTATTATATATGATTTTTGCAAAAGATACACCTCAATCAGTAGGGTTACCTCCTATAGAAGAATATAAAAATGATTACCCAGCTGCAAAAGTAAAAGATAGAGAAAAAGAAATGACAGCAAAAGAAATACTTTTTAAATATGTACTAAATAATAAATATCTATGGTATATCGCTCTTGCAAATGGGTTTGTATATATGGTGAGATATGGGATTGAAGATTGGGCTCCAGTATACTTAAATACTGTAAAAGGTTTTAGTATTCAACAGTCTTCCATTGGATTTGCTTTATTTGAATATGCTGCGATTCCAGGAACTATACTCATCGGATGGATTAGTGATAAGATATTCCATGGTCGTAGGGCGCCAGTAGGCGTAGCTTGCATGGTAGGTGTTGCAATTGGTGTATTCATCTATTGGCAGAGCACAAGTCTATTAGCAATAAACATTACTTTAGCTTGCATAGGTGCTTTAATATATGGACCGGTAATGCTTATTGGAGTAAGTGCTTTAGATTTAGTTCCTAAAAAGGCAGCTGGAACTGCTGCTGGATTTACTGGGTTATTTGGATATGTTATTGGACAAGTTTCAGCTGAAGTAGTAATGGGAATAGTTGTAGATAAATATAACTGGGCAGGAGGATTCAAACTTCTTATAGCTTCATCTATAATTGCTATTGTATTACTATCCCTTACTTGGAACGTACATGATAGGTCAAAACCTGATTCTGAGGAAATTAAGTATTTAAGTTAAATAGATATTATGTATACAAAAATATTTTTTATAAGCCTCCTATGGTATAGGGGGCTTATGATTTTGTACTGGGCACACTAAAATACAGTGATTATTTTATTATCCTTTTTCCTATAACAAATCTTTCTTTATAATAGCCTTTTAGTTCAGAGATTTTTATAACTTCACCAGATTTTGGAGAATGGATAAACTTATTGTTCCCAATATATATTCCAACATGAGATACTTGGTAAGGGAGTACTGGATTAGTCATAAAGAAGACTAGATCGCCATCTTTAAGATTCTTAATATTAATAGAAATACCTTTATTTACTTGATCCATAGTTGTTCTAGGTAAATTTATACCAAAATATTTGTAAGCATATGATACAAAACCTGAACAATCGAAACCACCACTCATATATTTTCCAGAAGTAGAAGATATTTCAGGCGTTGTGCCACCCCATAAGTAATGCATTCCTATAAAAGTAACGCAGTAGGCTTTTATGTTATTCCCATTTGTTAATGTAGAATATTGTTGTCCATTTGCTATATATTTGGGTTTATTTAAGGGAGTTTTACAATTAGAGAAAATAGTAAAAATCATATATATTAGAGAAACTAATATAAGGATTAAAGTTAAATGCCAAGGTTTTATTAGGTTTCTTCTATAATATAATTTTCTCATATGATCTCCCATTCTATATTATTTTTAATTATTTATATTAAGTTATTGTAGTATCTCTAATAATATGCTAAATATAAAAATTAATAGGATAATAAGTTTGATTTATTTTAACGAAAATATACCAATTTGTAAAATATTGTGGTATATTAATTAAGGTGAATTTAATTTCATGTAATAATATGTAATAAACATAAAGCGTTTAATGGTAGTGGTACTAAAATAAACGAATTTCGATTTGATTGTAGTACAAGCATTGAGAAAAGAGGATAGTTTATGGGTAAGATAAAGAATAGAAGTAAACAAGCTATGGTGTTAGGATGTTTATCAGTTGCTTGTTTATCATTAATTATAATATTATTTAGTATATACAGTATGAATAAAGTACGTGAAGAATCTGATTTCATTTCCCAAAAGATGCTTCCTGGAAAAATATTTTCAATGGAAGTTTTATCATCAATAATTAATCAAGAAACAGGAATAAGAGCTTATATTATTTCAGGAAACAAAGTATTTTTAGAACCATATTATTTAAAAACTAAAGAAATGGAAAAATATTATGATTCTCTTAATAACTTAAAAGAAATAGGATTAAATAATAATACTATTAATCGATTAGAAGGACAAAGAGAATATATTCAAAACTTTTTTTACCAACAAATATTATTGTTAGATTCTGGAGAATCACAACAAGCAAAATTAAATTTAAATAAGGGTAAAAAGTTAGTTGATGAATTTAGAATAATAGATAACACAATACTGAATGAGATTAATTCAAATATTGATAGTTCACGTAGTGAAGTTGCTAAAACTCAAAGAGTTCATAAATATTTGTTATTCTTTTTAGGGTTAATACTTACTATATGTAATTTTATATTTATTGGTACTATTTGGAAAAATATGCACAAACAAATTAGTAGAAAAAATAAAATAAATAAAGAATTATATAATGAACTTACTGTTCAAGAGGAGTACATTACAAATATGTCACATGAACTGAAGACGCCACTAAATGTTATTTTATCTGCGGCTCAATTATTAGATGTGTACTGTGAAAGTGGTAGTTTAGATGAAAATAAAAGTTCAACTGTTAAACATATAGACTCAATCAAACGAAATTCGTATAGATTGTCTAAACTTATTAATAATATAATTGATTTATCAAAAATTGAATCTGGAATCTTTGAATTAAATTTATCCAATAATAATATAGTGGAAGTTGTAGAAGATATGGTTATGGCTGTAACTGAATTTACAAAGAGTAAGGGACTTAATATTACTTTTGACACAGATGTAGAAGAAAAAATTATTGCCTGTGATCCTGAAAAGGTAGATAAAGTAGTGTTAAATCTTATATCAAATGCAATAAAATTTTCAAAAAATGGTGGTCAAATATTTGTAAATATTAAGGACAATACTAATTTCATAGAGATATCTGTGAAGGATAATGGAATTGGGATTGCGACAGAACATTTTTGTTCGATATTTAATAAATATAGCCAGATAGATAAATCATTATCAAGAGGTGCAGAAGGCGCAGGTGTTGGATTAAGTTTAGTTAAGTCCATTGTAGAATTAGCTGGGGGTAGTATAAAAGTCGAAAGTGAACTTGGGGTAGGTAGTAAGTTTACAGTTAGATTTCCTTCAAAAAAGGTACTTAATGAAAATACTAAATTTAATTCGATGAGAGGTGAAAAACAAAATATCCAAGTAGAATTTTCAGACGTTTACTAATAAAACAAATATAATTTAGAAAAGATAAGGAGAGCCAGCAGGCTCTCCTTATCTTGATTAGTTAATACGTTTAATTTTTATGTTATAATGATTTTTATACTGTTTCATTCGAGGGTCATTTTTAAAATAACTCTCGTACATACCTCTAGCGATGTTTGCAGCACCAGAACCATAACCACCATCAAATATAACTATAGATATTGCAATTTTAGGATTCTTAGCAGGTGCATAACCTACATACCATGCATAATCGCCTCTACCAACTTTATTTTGTACATCTGAAGTTGTAAACTGAGCTGTACCAGTTTTACCACCTGTAGGAATAGGAAAATCGCCAAGTGCTGCATATGCGGTACCATCTGTACCACCGCCAGCACCGGTAACGTTATTCATACCTTGCATAACTAGTGATCTAGTTTCAGCACTTATATTAGCTTTGTCTAATACTATTGGTTTCGTTTGAGATATTAATTTTCCATTTGAATCTTTTATGTTATCAACTAAATGAACTTTATATCTTGTTCCACCATTAGCAAGAGTTGCTATATAATTTGCCATCTGAAGAGGCGTAAAATTGTCCATGCCTTGACCAATAGATGCAATAAACATATTGTATGGCAAACCTAAAGAACCATGTCCTGTTTGTACTGCTTGAAAGTTTACATCATTTACTATTGTGTTTAGATTAGCTTGTGTGAATTTTTTGCCTTTATATATAGGATCAGCAGCAATTAATTGTTTAAATAAACCCATATAATTTTTTTGAGAAAAATTCGCGTTTTTCACAGAATCTTTTATATAGTCTTTAATTTGAGTTTTAATCTCTGAAAGCTTTTTTCCATCATAAACTATACTGCTATCCTCGTCTCTATCATATAAATCTATTTGTGGGAATTTTGTTCCATCTTTTGCTGAAACTCCATTAGTTAAATCTTGTTCAATACTTAAAAGAAATTGAGATGCGGATAAGTTTTTCTGTGACACCGTATTATATACTTGCCCAAAATTTTCATTTATTTCTATTCCTGTACCAGGATTCTTTGAATTAGGATTAGCACCTAGGCCAAACATCCAGGCATATTTAGCTAAACTATCGACTCCGAATTGTTCTCTTAATTTCTTGCCTACATCCATAAAAAATGGGTTACTAGATACTTCCAATGCCCTTACTACATTTACAATACCTTGTGCACCATCAGATACGAAAGAATTCCAATGGCCTCCACCCATATCAAAACGACCTTGATCATTGTAGGTAGAACTAGCATTTATAACTCCAGCTTCAAGCCCTGCAATTGCTGTCATTGGTTTAAATGTAGAACCTGAAGGAATAAGGGACATAGTTGCATAATTGTATAAGTATTTTGGATAATAATCAAACTTATCCTTTCGAATGGTTGTATTTCCTTTTATATTTTTGTCTATTGGAAACATATAATCAGTTAAAGATGATATACCATCAGCTTTTGCCATCTTTTCATAATCTGGATTAAAATATTTTTGTGATTGCGCTTCAGTTAAACCTTGCGTTGTAGAAAAATCATTTGGATTATAACCTGGAAGACTAACAAGTGCTAGTACTCCACCAGTATTAATATCTATGGCAACAGCTGCAGCTCTTGTAGCATTTGATACATTTAAATCTTGTACATGCCCTTGAGCTTGTAATTTCTTCATTTGTTCATTTAATGCATTTTCTGTTGCATATTGCAAATTTGCATCTATTGTAAGTTGAACATTTTTCCCTGGAACAGCTTTTTTATTATGAGCTGTATTTTTAATTATTGCTTTAGAATCATCATTTATATCTTTTTCTCCGTTAACACCTTTAAGGTTACTCTCCATTGCGGCTTCGATTCCAGTAGTCCCAACATAATCTACACTTGTGTCATAACCCTTTGCTGAGTACTTAGCTTTGTCAGCAGAATTTATTTTACTTATATATCCTAGGACTGATGAAGCAAGCTGACCGTAGGGATATTCACGCATAGGCTGATTTTCTACTTTGAAACCTTGCAATTCTGAAAGAATTTGTTCGAATATAAGTGATGTATTTTGTTTTATATTCGTTGCTACAATAATTGATTTATTAGAAGAATAAAAGTTCATTTTAATGCTGTCTTTTACAATTAAATATCTTCTTACCACATCCGGGGTTGCTTTAATATCCAAACTTGCAAGTCCCTTTTCTATAGAATATTTAATTAGAAGTTTGTTATAAATTTGTTCAGGAGTTAATTTTAAAAGCTCATTATTAAGAGCAGTTTTTTCAGACGTGCTTAACTCTTCTTCTTTTTTACCTTCAAATTTCGCCTTTAATATACTATCTTGAAGGTTTCTATCTTTTAAAAATCTTAAAAGCATCACCTGTTTTACCTTAGCGTCACTTGATGTAAATTCAAATCTGTATGGATTGATTTTTAATTCGAAACTGTCTGTCTGAACTTCTCTATTATCATCTAAAATTTTAAAGACCTTTTGTAATGTTGCAAATAGCTGTGTGTTATCTTTACCTGTATCAGTTGTACTTGTATATGTAAGGTTATAACCAAGGGCTTCAGTCGCAAGTTTTATTCCGTTTTTGTCTGTTATGAGTCCTCTTGGTGCGGCTACTGTTACAAGCTTTGCAGTATTAGCAGTTTCAGCAGCTTCTTTGTAATATTCTCCTTTGAAAATTTGTAAATAATATAACTTTGAACCTAGTGTTAAGAACATAGCTAGCATAATTATTGTAAGGATATTATACCTGTTGAATTTTTTCTTTTTTTTCATTTTTTTTTCACCACTTTAAACTTTCATTTAATTTTTGCATAATAGAATTATCAGCACCTGTCAGCGTTCTTAAAAAAACATCAATATATTTATTATACATGATTCGACAAGGTAAATCCATATGTTAGTAGTATATAGTTGAATATAATAGCTTATAAATAAGACCCATATTATAGAGGGAGCTAAATATGTTGAAAAACAAAATTATAAGCTATGATATAATGTATATGTTAATATTCTTCTTAGGGGGACAGTATATATATGATAGGGACATTTCTTTTAAATAGATATGAGTTATTAGAGAACATTGGTCAGGGTGGCATGGGAACTGTTTATAAAGCAAAGTGCCATGTGTTAAATAGATTTGTAGCAGTAAAGATATTAAAGGAAGAGTTAAGTGATGATGAGGAATTTGTTTCAAGGTTTAAAAGGGAAGCTACTTCAATTGCAAAATTATCACATCCAAACATAGTGAATGTTCATGATGTCTGCTCGGAAAATGGTGTTAATTTTATAGTTATGGAATATGTTGATGGAAAGACATTAAAGCAAATAATAAAGGAAAGTGGACGAATTACATCTAAAAAGACTCTGGATATAGTATTTCAAATAGCAAAAGCTCTCCAGTGTGCACATACAAACGGTATAATTCATCGAGATATAAAGCCAGATAATATTATGATAACCAAAGATGAAATGGTTAAGGTAATGGATTTTGGGATAGCTAAAGTTGCGGATGCAAGAACTGTAACCAATTCTAATAAAGTTATGGGGACCGTTCATTATTTTTCTCCAGAACAAGCAAAAGGGAGTTATGTAGATTGTAGGACAGACATATATTCCTTAGGTATTGTAATGTATGAAATGGTAACAGGTAAGGTGCCTTATAATGCACAAAGTGCTATTACTATAGCGATGATGCATATCCAGGGAAGTGTTACGCCGCCAAAAGAAATTATTGCAGATATACCGGAAAATATAAATCAAGTAATTTTAATTGCGATGCAAAAGGAACCTATTAAAAGATATCAGACGGCTAAGGAAATGTCAGAGGTAATAGGTGCAATTAAAGAAAATCCTAATTATAAAGTAATAGTAAATAGTGAAATAGATGGTTCTACAAAAATTATGGATGCTGTAGTAGCTTCCAATATAAAACAAGATTTAACAACGGTTATGAGTAAAGAAGCAATTTTGGAACAAACAATTATGGAAGAAACAATTTTTGATAATTCAGTGGTTGAGGAAACGATATTAAAAAAAGAAAGTGAAGAACTACCTATAAAGAAAAAGCTCATTAAAAATAAAAATAGTATGTTAATTGTAACGTCAATTATTTTAGTTATGATTATCATAATGCTTGGGAAATCTCTTTCTAATGGGGTAGCTTCAAGTGTGAAAACTCCAGTTCCCAAAGTAGTTTCAAAAGTTCCAGTAATTGAAAAAAAATTGTGATCTCGCTTATTGGAAAAACTGAAGGTAGCGCAAGACAAGCCGCAGTCGATAATGGTTTTTTTCTTGGTAATATAACAAATAATTATAGTGATAGGATTGCTAAGGGGTTAGTTATCAGCCAATCTCCAGAGGTAAATACAGCCTATGTAAAAGGTGGTAAAATAAGTCTAGTATTAAGCCGAGGTAAAAAGATAGTTAAGGCAACACCTCCACAAACAAAGGTGGGAAAAGACATAAAAAAGATTATACAGGTACATGGAAAGAGCTCTAAGAGTAAGCATTCCAAAAAGTAAATGTAGCTCTATGGTGATGTATTCACTTGAAAAAGGAATAATCTTAATAAGTTAATATATTAGAAAGCCATATAGTTACGGCAAAGAGATGAAGGAGATGTACTTAATATTATTATAGTATGATATAATGTAAGTAGTAAGAAATTTAAATATTATTTTAATGTAAAAATCGTTATTAAAGTTTGTGTTAATTAATAAATTTTAATGCCAAAGGGAAGAAGGAGATACAAACGGGAACTTTAATGGCTTTTATCATAGGAGTGCTACAAATTACTATACTTGATTTAACATTATCTGGTGATAATATTGGAGTTATTGCATTAGCAACAAAGAATCTATCATCTAAATTTGCAAAGAAAGCTAGTTTTATAGGAATAGCAGGTGCTATAGGATTAAGAATACTATTTGCATGTGTAATTACTCAAATAATGGCTATACAGTGGTTACCAATTAAGTTAGTTGGTGGAATTGTTTTAGTAAAAATAACATGGGATTTTATTAAACCAGCATCTAAAGAAGTAGAGTGTAACGTAAAAAACGCGGATAAATTTTGGGGAGCTGTAGCTGTAATTATTATTGCTGACATTAGTATGAGTCTTGATAATGTAATTGCAATAGCAAGCACAGCAGATGGCAATGTTTTATTAATAGTTATTGGTATTTTGATAAACATACCAATAATTTTTTATGGAAGTCAATTTGTTGCAAATTTAATGAAAGATCATCCTATGGTTATATTCTTAGGTGGAGCAATACTCGCTCACACATCGGTAAAAATGATACTTGAGGATAATATAACAATAAAATATTTAGGTCTTCCACATACCATTTCAGTAATAATTCCTTGGGTTTTTGCCATTGGAATATTGTTGTATGGGTACTTAGAAATAAAAAGAGTGGAAAAATCAAAAACAGCTTTTGGACACAATACATAAGCGAAAAGATTTATAAAAAACTGTACTTAATTGTACAGTTTTTTTGTTATGATAGATTAAGTACGGTGATAAAAATAGAATTTACAAGGATAACATAACATTAAAAGGAGACGATAATATGTCAGAATGTATATTTTGCAATATCAATGAATCTGAAATAATAGTAGAAAATAGGTATGCAGTTGCAATACTTGATCATTTTCCAGTAAATAATGGCCATTGTTTAATAATAACAAAGAGGCATTTTGCTAACTTTTTTGAGGCAACAGAGGAAGAGGTTAAAGCAATATACAAATTAATGCATGAGGTAAAAGAGATGTTTGATATTCAATACGAACCAGCAGGATACAATATAGGTATTAATGTAGGAAGATATGCAGGGCAAACTATAAATCATCTACATGTGCATTTGATTCCTAGATATATAGGTGATGTGGATGATCCAAGAGGTGGAGTAAGAAATTTAAAAAATTCTTTGGTTGAATATGATGGATAGAAATTAATATTAGTTCTATATCTTGACTAGTCTTTATTGTTATGCTAGTATACAAGTATACTAAATTTAAAATATTGGATCATTGCAAATATTTACTACCTATATATGTTTTAATTCATCAAATGTAGGTTGGTATTGATAATGTGAAAACGTAAACATATAAGTAGGATCAGTGTATTTACATTATGCTGATTGTACTATGAATAAAGAAAGAGGGGAATATTAATATGAAAATGACACTAAGATGGTTTGGAAGTAAATTTGATAGCGTAACACTAAAGCAAATAAGACAAATTCCGGGTTGTGTAGGGGTTATCACAACACTATATGACAGCAAACCTGGAGAAGTTTGGAGCAGAGAGGCAATAAGAGCTATGAAAGAGGAAGTAGAAACTTCAGGCCTTGAGGTTAGTGGTATTGAAAGCGTAAATATTCATGATGATATTAAAATTGGGCTTAAAGCGAGAGATAAGTATATAGAAAATTACATCAAGACTCTTGAAAACTTAGCAAAGGAAGGCATTGATTTAGTATGTTATAATTTTATGCCTGTATTTGATTGGACAAGATCTAACCTTGCAAAGATGAGATCTGATGGTGCTACAGTTCTGTCATATGATCAGGAACTTATTGATAAAATAGATCCAACTAAAATGTTTGAACAAATAGATTCTAATTCTAATGGATTTATAATGCCTGGATGGGAACCAGAAAGGCTTTCAAGAGTAAAAGAATTGTTTGAATTATACAAAGAGGTGGATGAAGAAAAATTATTTGAAAATCTCGTGTATTTTCTTAAGAAAATTATGCCAACTTGTGAGAAGCTAGGAATGAAGATGGCTATTCATCAAGATGATCCAGCATGGTCTGTATATGGATTACCAAGAATCATAAATAATAAGAAAAACATTCAAAGAATGTTAGATGCAGTTCCTGTTATGAATAATGGATTAACATTATGTACAGGTTCACTCGGATCTAACCCTGATAATGATATTCCAGATATGGTTAGAAGTTTCAAAGGAAGAATTCATTTTGCACATTTAAGGAATATTAAACATCTTGCACCAGGTAAGTTTGATGAAGCAGCACATTTATCATCCGATGGATCATTAGATATGTTTGAACTTATGAAAGCACTTTATGATATTGGTTTTGAAGGCCCTATAAGACCGGATCATGGTAGAATGATTTGGGATGAGATTGCTATGCCAGGTTACGGATTGTACGATAGGGCATTAGGTGCAACATATTTAAATGGACTATGGGAAGCAATAGATAAATCATCAAAGAAATAAAAATGTTTAACAAATTAATATTAAAAGATTCATCTAACACAGGTGGATCTTTTGTTTTTATATAAAACTTATTATAACTTCAAAATTCCATGAAGTAATATTGTAATCATTTCATTCATTGCATCTTTCAGTGTCATGTTATTTTTGCTTAAGAATTTGTAATCTAGGAATGTGTTACTGACACTTTCTAAGATGGAACTAATAAGCGTTAGATTAATATCATCCCTTAAAACTCCGGATTCCATAGAGTCTTTTAGTGTAGTTTCTATGAGCTTTAATTTAAAGTCTTTTAGATCCTGAATTTTATTCCATTCCTCATAATAAAACTTATGTGCTTCATCTAGTATATTAATAGGAAGTTTATATTTATGATAAGAAAAAATTATTGAATTCAATTTATCTTCTAAAGAACCAGCTTTATCTATAGCCTCAATAGTATAAGTTTTATCACTTTCTATTATTTCTTTAAAATATTCTAAGATGATATCATCTTTGCTTTTAAAATGTTTATATATAGTTTTTTTACTCATTTTAAGTTCTGAAGCAATTTCATCCATAGTAAATTTTCTTAACCCATATGTCTGTATCTTTTGGGCGGCAATTTTCATTATTATTTCCTTCATTTTATATCTCCCTATTCTAATTTTATTTTTTTAAAACAGTTGATTTTAGTTCTTTTTACAGTAAATAGACCAATTATACACACTGCTATTATTAAAAATAAAGCAATAATTTTGTGATTGCCCCATAAAATACCAGTAATCACCGAACCTACAAAAGATCCAACATATTGAAAACTATTTATTATTCCATTCGCTGCTCCTCTATAGCTATTTTCTGCAATATCATTAGCTGCAGAAGGGATTACAGTAGCTAGTAGAATGTATCCTGTCATAAATAATATGCTGCCTATCAATATAAAATAAAATGAGTGGTTCTTAAAATAAAAGCATATACCTATGGCACTTAAAATGAATGCTAGCATAATTAAGTTTGAACTAAAGCCTTTTTCAACCCATATAATAGATTTTCTCATAAATATTATTGCGATAATTACTGCAGGCATAAAAATTTTCCACATACCACTAGTACCAGTGATTTTTTCAAGATATATTGGGACTATATAAAATACTGATACCATTATATAATTATTTAAAAATCCGGCTAAATTAAGTCCTAAAAATTCTTTGCTTCTTAATAAAACTTTTATCCCTTCACCTATATTAATTTGATTTTCGGGTATTGTACAAGAACTTTTATCATGGGTTTCTTTTAAGAAAAACAATATGATAATCCATACTAAGGAAATTAAAAGCGCACATACTAAAAACATTTGTCTTACTGATATATAGTTATTAATCAAAGGGCCTAAAGCAAATGCTGATGCTGCAAAAAAACCAACAATCATTCCTAAAATACTCAAAGCTCGGGGTCCTTTTTTATTATCAACACTACAAACAAGCCAGGAATATCCAGAGGCAAGTATAGCTCCACTTCCTTGCAAAGCTCTAGCGAAAATAAGCATATATATACTTTTAGCAAGAAAGGCAATAACTAGCCCTATTATTACTTGGAAGAGTCCTATTAAAATTACACGTTTGTTTCCAATTTTATCACTCCATATGCCAAAAGGAATTTGAAAGATAGCTTGTGTTAATCCGAAAATACCAAGGGCTACGCCAGCTAAAGTAGAATTACTATATCTTAAAGTTCTACTGTAGGTTGAAATAAATGGCATAACTATAGTCATTGCCATTTGTCTAATTCCTAAAGCTAAACTTATCGTAATTAAAAAAAACAATTCATTTCGAGTAAATATTTTATCGTTCATATAAAGACATCACCTTTCATATTGGAAACTATAAAAACTAAAAAAGTTTCCTAAGAGAAAGTATATTTCTTATTTATAATATTGTCAACAAAAGTTAATTATGGATAATCTTAAATTTAAAAGCGAATATATTATAAAAATGTTATACTGATAATAATGAAGTATTGGACAATTCATTAAATTAAATGGATATTAGATCTATAAGGATATGTATTATGAAATCGATTTAACAAAGAAAACAATTTTATTTAAAGATAGCTTAGCTTAATAATATAAATAAAGATGAGGGGGAGATATTATAATGAGAGTTGCTTTTGAAAAAATGAAAAATGAATTTAAGAGAGTATTAATAAAAAAAGGGTTTAGTGAGGAAAGGGCAGAGGCCTCAGCTTTATTATTTACGCAAACTAGCTGTGACGGAGTTTATTCCCATGGGTATGTTAGATTTTCAAGAGTAATAGAATATATAGATAAAGGGTATATAGATGTAGATGCTGTTCCAAGTAAAATTGAAGGAATGGGAGCATTTGAAAAATGGGATGGTAACATTGGTATGGGAAATTTAAATGCTAAATTTTGTATGGATAGGGCTATTGAGCTCGCTAAAACAAATACAATAGGATGCGTAGCATTAAAGAACACTAATCACTGGATGCGTGGAGGTAGTTACGGATGGCAGGCAGCTGATGCAGGATGTATTGGTATTTGCTGGACAAACACTCTTCCTAACATGCCAGCTTGGGGTTCAAAGGAGAGTAGAATAGGCAACAATCCTCTTATATTAGCAGTTCCAAAAGAAAACGGTCATGTGGTAGTAGATATGGCTATGGCACAGTTTTCTTATGGCAAAATAGAAGTAACTAAATTAAATAAAGAACAATTACCAGTAGTAGGTGGTTATGATTCCATGGGGAATATTACGAAAGATCCAGGGGAAATTGAAAAGACTGGGAGAGTTTTACCAATAGGATATTGGAAAGGGTCAGGTCTTTCTATATTACTAGATTTAATAGCCACAATTTTATCTGGTGGTAATTCATCATACGAGGTAGGAAAAATCGATGGAGTAGCAGAATATAAATTATCACAAATATTTATAGCTATTGATCCAAGTAAAGCAACTGACAGTGAATTTATAAAAGTGGCAGTTAATGAAGTTATAAAGGATATTAAAGATTCGCAAAGAGTGGATGAAAATAGGGGGATTTTTTACCCAGGTGAGAGAACACTAAATACTAGGAACAAAAATTTAGAAGAGGGTATTCCAGTAGATGAAAACATATGGAAAACTATAGAGAATATGTAGGCATATAAAAAAACAAAATAATATTAAGGAAATCATCTGAATATAGTAAGAAAGGATAAAGCTATGATGAAACAACACCCACTAATTCATACTTTAACTCATTTAAAGGGAAATCCCAGGGCTTGCGTTTATACCGAGCCACTATGGGGTATTCCATTTAATTTATATGCACCATATGTTTCTATATATATGTATACTTTGGGTCTAACAGATACCCAAATTGGATTTACCGCAAGTATTGGAATGATGTTTCAAATTATATTTTCACTTCTTGGAGGTGTAATTACAGACAAACTGGGTAGAAAAAGAACCACTTTTATTTTTGACACTATATCATGGAGTATTCCCTGCTTAATATGGGCTTTTTCAAAAAACTTCTCATATTTTGTGTTTGCAGCTATTATAAATAGTATTTCTCGCGTCACAATGAACTCATGGAGTGGTTTATTGGTTGAGGATTGTGATAAAGATCAAATTGTAAATATTTATACATGGATTTATATATTGGGATTAGGTGCTGCATTTTTTGCACCACTATCAGGATTTTTTATAGGGGAATTTGGATTAGTTTCAACTGTTAGAGTCTTGTATATTATTTCTTTTATAATGATGACTTCTAAATTCATAATACTTAATAAATATTCTACAGAAACAAAGCAAGGGCTAATTAGAATGGAAGAAACTAAATATATAAGTATTTTCACTTTACTTAAGGGATATTCAGCTGTATTTATTAAAATATTAAAAACACCAGAAACCCTACTTACAGTAGGAATTATGCTTATTATGAGCATAATAGGGGTAGTGAATAATACGTTTTGGGCGATTATTGTAACAGAAAGAATTCATATACCAGCTAAATATATAGGAATGTTTCCTTTTATACGAGCGACCATTATGATTACATTTTTCTTTACTGTAGTTCATAGCATTGGAGCATTAAAATTTAAGAAACCATTACTTATTGGATTTTCATTATTTGTAATTAGTCAAATTTTTTTAATTTTGACTCCTAATAAAGGATACTTTGTTTTAATAATAAGTATTATATTGGAGGCAATTAGTATATCCCTCATAAGTCCGATATTAGATTCTATGCAGGTAATACTTGTAGACCCAAAGGAAAGAGCTAGAATAATGGCTATCTTGTATGTAATTGTGGTTGCATTTACATCCCCATTTGGATTTATTGCAGGAATTTTATCGGGCATTGACCGTAGACTTCCATTTGTATTGAACATTTTTCTTTTAATTACTGGAATTTTACTTACACTATTCCAATCTAATATATCAAAGCATAAATCTTAAAATATAAAGTTAACTCAAATTTAAATAGATTGTTAAATTTATAAAGACAAATCTGGTTATATTTAATATTTATATGTAAATCTGTAAACGTTTAAAGGTTTTTGCATATATTTATAGAATAGTATCATCAGCTTATTCTTTTAAATAACTTAATAAGGAGATAATTTAAATGGAAGATAATATAAAAGCAAATAAAACTATAAAGGATACATTAAAGAAATTAGAGTCAAGTGTAAGTGAATATGAGCATTATGATGGGAAAATAGATAAGAAACCTGTAGAAAAAAAGATAGGGACTACTGTACATGATTATAGAGATATATTAAAAACCATGGAAAATAATTAAACAATTATTTTAAAGCTGCCATTTAATACTATATTAGTAATATAACTAAGCATTGATGAATAGTATATAATAGTTATTAATTTTACTGTTATTTAAATAATTAATGCTTTAGTTAGAAAATATAATTAAAAGCAGGAGGGGTAGCGGTTGTGAGTTTATTTAATGATAAAGGAAATAATGTTGTAGAGGATATTGAGTTTGTGGAAATAACAGATGAAGATAGAAATATTATAAGACAAGCAAGATTTATAATATTAGATACAACAATTATTTATAATGAGGAAGATGATTTTTATTATACATTGGCTACTTGTATTAATGAGAATAAAGAAATAGAAACAATAAGTATAGAAGGCTTTGGTATACATGAAAATGTAATAGAGTTTAAGGGTGCATATATTGATTATGAGGAGTATGAAGAAAATTCAAAAACACATTACACTGGAACAATATATCATATGTAATTTATAAAAAAACTTAAAATATATTATAACATATGGTTTGCATCTGTTGATTTAAAAATTAATAGATGTTATAATCAAATAAAATTTTGTATTAATTAAAGTGAACTTAATATTGAGAAACACGTTTCTTTTATGTATATTAAAAAAGCATAAAAAGGGGTGCACCACCGTGGGCGCACTTACCTTTTGTGTTTTTTTTTATTTATAAATAAAAATTAGGAGGACAAGGTTAATGAAAAAATTTGGACATGCTATTTTTGATATGGATGGAACAATGATGGATTCTATGCCAGCATGGAAAAATCTTGGAAGAGATTATTTGATAGGAAAAGGAATTAAAGTTCCCCAAAATTTAAATGTAATTACAAATGATATGTCTATGACGGAATCTGCAAATTATTTTCAAAAGGAGCTTGGTGTTAATGATAACGTGCAGAAAATTATGTCTGATATTAATGAATTAATTGAAGACAAGTACAAATATGAGATGCCTCTAAAACCATATGTGAATGAGTATCTTTTAAAACTTAAAAGAGAGGGTATAATTATGTGCGTGGTCACAGCTACACCATTACAACTAGCAGAGGCAGCATTAAAACGTCTCAAAGTGCTAGAATATTTTACTTTCGTGTTATGTTGTGATGAGGTTGGAGTAGGTAAAAGTGAACCAGATAGTTATTATTTTGCAACAAAAAAGATGGAAACTGAATTATCAGATGTTATGGTTTATGAGGATGCTGATTATGCAATGAAAACGGCAAAGGATGCTGGGTTTTATACCATTGGAGTATATGATAAAGCAACAGGTAAATCTAAAAATGAAATGCAGCTACTTTGTGACAGATACATAGATTCTTTTGAATGTTTGTTGTAGTAAATAGGAATAAGGGATGGGCACTAAGATGAAGAAAACACTAAAAACAGCATTCCTAGTTACAATTGGAAAAGGGAAAATCACATCATCTTCCCTTTTGAAATTCCAGAGGTGTTTGTATGCATTATGTTAAAGAATTAAATCTTTTTCTACACCAGGATCTTTAAATTTAATTTCTCCTTTTGTTATACAACCTTCTATTGGGCAAATTAGTGAGCATAAGAGGCAACCGACACATTTATCTTTCTTTAATGATGGTTTTCTGCTACCTTCATCCCATTCTATTGCTTGATGGGCTCCATCAAAGCATGAAATGTAGCATCTTCCACAACCTATGCATTTGTCATGATCAAAGTTTGGGTATACTATGTAATTTCTATCTAAATTCTCAGCTGGAACTATGTTATCAAGCGCAACACCAACTAAATCTGAAAGCTTTTCCACGCCCTTTTCTTCCATATAGTATTCTATCCCACTTATCATGTCTTCAACTATCCTATAACCATATTGCATTACAGCTGTCGTAACTTGTAGATTTGAAGAGCCAAGCATTATGAATTCAAGTGCATCCTGCCAAGTTTCTATACCGCCGATTCCACTAAGCGGAATATTCTTAAGTTTAGGTTCTTTAGCAAGTTCATTTATAAATCTTAATGCTATTGGTTTAACGGCATTGCCTGAGTATCCGGATACAGATGACTTTCCATTAATTATTGGAAGTCCTATTTTTTTATCTAAATCTACTCCAGTAATACACTTTATTGTATTTATAGCAGCAATGCCTGTAGCACCACCGTCTATTGCAGCTATTGCTGGGATGGTCATATTTCCTATATTGGGAGTCATTTTAGCAAGTACAGGAAGATGAGTTCCTTTTCTTACGGCTGCTGAATATTTTTTAACTAATTCAGGGTTTTGACCAACGTCACAGCCCATAGCATGACTTGTCATCTGTGGACATGAAAAATTGCATTCAATAATATCGGCTCCAATTTCAGTAACAAGTTGTGCAAGCTTAGTCCATTCTTCTTCGTTTGATCCCATTATTGAAGCTACTAATATCTTAGTTGGATAATTTTTTTTTAGTTTTTTCATATCAGCAAGGTTTTGCTGCACTGAATGTTCTGAAACCTGCTCCATATTTTTAAATCCTATAAAAGGAGTGCCTTCTTTTCTATTAGCATCAAAACGTGGTGATACTTCATTCATTTGTTGCATAGCTGAGGTTTTAAATACTATCCCACCCCAACCTGTTTCTAATGCTTTCGCACACATTTCATAATTGTTCCCGACTGGGGATGATGCTAAGAAAAATGGGTTTTCGCACTTTACACCACAAAATTCTATTGAAAGATCTTTTCTTCTCATAATTTTATGCCTCCTTAGTTGATGACAATCTAATTGTTTCCATAGAGCCTTTTTTTGAAGTTAAATATTTTTCAATTTCCAGTGCAACTAACTTGCCTGAGGCAACAGCTTGTACAACTGTTTTATCACCGCAAACAATATCACCTGATGCAAATATATCTTCTACATTTGTCCTATAGTTTTCTGTAATAACTATTCCTTTTTTATTAACTTTTACATCGACAATAGTTTCTATATCTTCTGATTCCTGTCCAACTGCAAATATAACCATATCTGCTACAATATCCAATGTTGATTCATCAAACATTCCCGCTGCTTTAAAACTAACAACTTTACCATTTTTACCTATTACTTCTGATGGTTTAAACCCTGTAAATATAGGGATATTTAAGGATTGAACGTGCTTTCTTTCCCCTACAGTTGCAGGCATTTTCTCTATAGTCCTTCTGTAAACTATTTTTACATCTTCAGAGCCAAGTAATTTTGCAGTGGATGCACAATCCATGGCAACGTCTCCACCACCAATAATTATTACATGGTTACCAACGGTTATATTACCATTTTTAGTTTTAGCTTCTGAAAGAAAATCTATACCATTTACAACACCTTGTAAATGTGAACCTTTAACGTCTATAGTTTTTCCACTTTGATTTCCACAAGCAAGTATGAATGCTTTAAAGCCTTGTGATCTAAGAGCATCTATTTTAACATCTTTTCCTACTGTACAATTTGTTTTAAAATCTACGCCTAATTCTTTTATATAGTTTATTTCATTTTGTACAATCTGCGTAGGTAAACGCTCAGGTGGTATTCCGTAACTTAACCATCCGCCTAATATATCTTTTTTTTCAAATACCCTTACCTTATATCCTTTTAATGCAAGTTCTGAAGCAGCTGTAATGCCACTTGGACCAGATCCTATAATTGCTATTTTTTCTTTTGTAGCTTCAACTTTATCAAGAACTTTTAAGTTTATACGTTGTTCATAATCGGTTAAATATCTTTGAAGAGCACCTATTTTTATAGGGTTGTCTATGCCACATCTGCTACAAGCACTTTCACAATACTTGTCATAAGGGCAGACTCTAGAACATATGCCACCAAGAATATTATTTGTTCTTATCGTTTCAATCGCACCTTTGGGATTATTAAAACGAAGTGAGCGAATAAATTTTGCAGGATTTGTGCCTGCAGGACAAGCTTTACTACAAGGTGCATCATGACATAAAAGACATCTTGTTGCTTCTTCTATTGCTAAAAAAGGTGTTAATACTTGAGTTGTCTCTTTCAAATATAATTTATTTTCCATATAGAATTTATCTCCTTTTAAAAATATACATTTAATATATTTATTTAAATTATAAGAATATATTTAATTGTTTGTATATGTTTTACTTGTTAATAGATTAACACTCATTTTGTAATATTTCAATTTTATAGGTCATATTTATTGTAAAGACAGTATTCTATAATACTTTTACAGAGTTAATGCGATATTGTATAAATATTAACAATAGTGCAATATAATATAGTATAGAAATTTCTTAAGAGAGGTGGAAAATGTTAGTTATATCAATAATTTTAGTGAACATAGCATTAATTTTTTATACGATTTCTATCTTAAATGAAGTGAAAGAAAAAAAATTGCTGACTTGGCATGTTGTTATGTTTTTTATAGGTTTAACTTGTGATATATTAGGAACTTTAATAATGTATGAACTAGGTGGGAATATAGTAAAGTTAGGAGTCCATGATATATTAGGATTTGTTGCTTTATTACTTATGTTGGTGAATGTAATTGGTTCAATACTTGTATTAAAAAAATATAAAAATTTACTTGATAAGTTTTATAAATTTAGTATTTTTGCATGGGTTATTTGGATTATTTCTTATATTCTAGGTGTGTCTACACATATATAAAACTATGGAATCTATAATAATGAAGATGCCAATTGCCATGTGCGTGGCACCAAAGGTTGTCTATGTCAAACAGTTAAGAAATAGACAAATGATAATCCAAAGTATAAAACACTAGAAACTAAAATTATCAATATTCTCAACTCCTTTTTATTTATTAAGAAAATAAAACTTGATGTAACTTATTGTATATATAAATTGTAACACCAAAATGTATTGTTTTTATCAAGTAATTATATTAAATTTATGTGATTTATATTAAAAATTGTAATATGAACATAAATAGATTATAATATAACAACATACAATTGATTATCATTATCATTAAAGAAAAAAAGTTAATGGGTGCCACTTGCCATGTGGGTGACACCAAAAGAAAATTAAGAAAGGTGGAACATTATGAGTGAAATTGCAAAAAGATTAAATCAATGTAGAAAGCCAACTGGTGAGATAGGAAAAGTTATAGCAAAAGATATGAATATAGCACATTTTGAACTAACTAATTGGGGATTTGAGAAAATAAATATTAAAAAAAATGATGTTATATTAGATATAGGTTGCGGTGGTGGTAGAACAGTAAATAGAATGGCATCAATGGCAGCGCAGGGTAAAACATTTGGTATAGATTATTCAACAGATTGTGTAAAATGGTCAAAAGATTATAATGAAAAACTTATTAAAGAGGGTAGCGTAGAAATTCTTCATGCAAGTGTAGAAAAAATTCCATTCGAAAATGATAAATTTGATATTATATCAGCAGTAGAAACTATTTATTTTTGGCCTAATCTTGTTGAAAGTTTTAAAGAGGTAAAAAGAGTTTTGAAACCATTAGGAAAACTTATTATAATATGTGAAATGTATTCTAGTGAAAAATTTAAAGAAAGAAATGATGAATTTGTTGCAATATCAGATATGGAAATACATACGCCTAAAGAACTAAAAGTGTTATTAGAAAAAGCTGGGTACAATAATATAAAAATAGATTTAGTGGAAGATAAAAATTGGTTATGTTGTGTATGTGAAAAGTAGTGATATTAATTATTTATTTGGAGAAAAGGTGAAAAATAAATAGTGGGAGGATAAATATTGGAAGAAGCAAAGAATATTTCTAAGTCAATTGATGAGTATATTTTAAAATTTTCTTCTGAGACTCAGGAAATACTTAAAACCTTAAGGAAAGTTATAAAAGAGTGTGCACCTGATGCTGAGGAAAAGATAAGTTATCAAATGCCTACTTTTGTACTTCATGGAAATTTAGTGCATTTTGCTGCTTATAAAAATCATATTGGACTTTACCCAAAGCCTAGTGGAACTGAGTCATTCAAACTTGAATTATCACAATATAAAAGTGGAAAAGGGTCAATACAATTTCCTATAGAAAAGCCACTGCCTTATGAATTAATAAGGAAAATAGTTAAATTTAGAGTTGCAGAGAATATAAAAAAAGAAGAAGCCAAGTTAAAAAACAAGAAATAATTTCAAAAAAAACCATATAAAATAATAGGTAGAGTGCGACTCATATATTGGGTCGCATTTTGTGGGTTGTAAAAATTCATTATACTGGTAATGGCCGTTTATAACTATATTGTAATATAAAATGCATATAGTATAATAAAAAAACAAGAAACGTTTCTAGGGGGATTGGATGAAAAAGTAAATTTGCAATTAGTGAAGTGTTAAGGAGTGAAAATGATTATTAACGAAGGGGTTGAAAATAATGATTAATAAGAAAATTAATAAACTATTATCTACTATGAAACTTGAAGAAAAAATTGGACAGTTAGTGTAATATGAAAGGCGAAAAAACAGTTCAACTTTATATAAGGGATTTAGTGGCTTCAATTACAAGGCCTGTCAAAGAATTAAAGGGGTTCAAAAATTTGATTAAGTTGAAGGCTTAATGTCAAGTTTCGAGATTATAAAGTAACGTTTCTTTGAAATGAACATTAGATCTCTAAATGTATAAATAATTTAAATGTTACTAATAAAGAGACTAGAGGCTTTTTAAATATAAAAGTCAAAAATAACCTATTGACAATAATATATGTAAACGTTATTATATATGTAATAACAGAAACGTTTCGACTGGAGGAAGTTTATGGTAACAATAAAGGATGTTGCAAAAGCGGCTGGTGTATCAATTTCGACTACATCTTATGCTTTAAACAATAAAGGTAATGTAAGCAAAGAAAAAAAGGTTAATATTTTAAGGATAGCAAAGGAACTAGGATATTCACCAAACTTTGCAGCTAAAAATCTTAAAAAACAAAAGACTGAATTAGTTGGATTATTTGTACATGACATTAATGGACCTTTCTATAATGAACTTATAAGAGGAATTCAGCAGGTAACTATATTAAATGGCTATGAATTAATAGTGTTTTGTGATTCAGGAACTAAAAAGAACTCTAGTTACAATTTTTTAAGTGAGAGAAGAGTTGATGGAGCTATAATAATTAGCTCCACTATCAAGGATGATGAGATAATGACACTTACCAAAAATGGGTTACCAATTGTAGTACTTGATAGAGAAATAACAGGGGAAAAGTTGTGTAATGTACTGGTAGATAATGAACATGGAGCATCTAATGCAGTAATGCATTTAATAGGTCAAGGATACCGTGATATTGCATTTTTAAGTGGTCCGCAGGAGGCTTATGATAATAGGAAACGGTTTGAAGGGTATAAAAAAACTTTAAAAGATAATGGTATAAAATTTAATGAAAAGATGGTAATAAATGGTAGTTTTACGGAAAATTCAGGTTACAATGCAGTAACAAATTACTTAGAAATAAATAAAAAGCCACCTGAAGCAATCTTCTCATCTAATGATGAAATGGCCATAGGCGCTATATTTGCACTTAGGGACAAAGGATATAATGTACCCAAAGATGTTGCAGTAGTAGGATTTGATAATCTTGTTCTTTCATCATACATAACTCCCGCATTGACTACAGTTAAAAGACCGATGTATGAAATGGGATTGTTATCTACACACACTTTATTTAATATGTTAAACAGTAGTGAAGTGAATAAATCAGTTACGCTTTCTACTGAACTAATAATAAGAGATTCATGCCAAAAGAAGTCAAATTAAAAATAAATCTAAGGGGGGAACAAAATGAAATTTAAAAAGTTATGCTCATTATTCTTAGTAACATCCATGTTAGCAATTAGTTTTTCGGGGTGTGGAACAAAATCGAGTTCTAGTCAAACCAAAGCGGTTGACCCAAAAGCTCTTAAAGGTGATATAGAGCTTATGCTTCCAGCTGGAGACTATATTGATTATGTAAAAAAATCAATTTTGCCTGAATTCAAAAAGCAGTACCCTAATATTAAGGTCACGGTCACAGATGATAAGAACATTGATACGAGAATTGATGCTGGAGATGCACCAAGTGTATATGCAGGGGTTTGGGGAGCTCAACCTATTAAATATGCAAAAATGGATAAACTAGTAAATTATGATAACTTCAAAGATTATAGTGCACTTGCACAGAGAATAGACAGTAAGTATTTAGGCAAAGTATTAGATGGAACTTATTATGTTCCAATGAATGCAACTACTCAAATGATGATATATAATAAGGATTTATTTAAAGAAGCTGGACTAGATCCAGAAAAACCACCAGTAACTTTTGATGAATATTTAACTTATGCTAAGAAAATAAGCGAATTACCTAAGAGAAAAGATGGATCCAAAACTTATGGAACTGTATTTTGGAATGAGGCATTAACATTTGGTGGTTGGTACTGGACAATGCTAGCTCAAGAATATTACAACATGAACGGTGGTAAATATCAGTTGTTAAATAAATTAGGCACAGATGTAGTATTTGATAAACCTGCAGCTAATTTGGACAAATTTTTTAAATTTTCACAAGATGCTCAAAAATTAGCTCCACCAACAATGGAAAAAAACTTTTTCTCAAGAAGTATAGGAATGTGGTCACAGTTTGGGTATGGATGGAAAGCTAACCTTAAACAAGCATTAGGTAAGACAATGGTAATAGGTAAAGATGTTGGAATAGCACCTATGCCAGTGTTAAAAGTAGGAGATAGATCAGTTTCCACTATAGACGGAAGAGCACTAATGATATTTAAAACAAATAAAGAAAAAGAGACTATGTCTTGGGCACTTGTAAAATTCTTAATGCAAGATAAACAAAACCTTGACGCTTGTAAACAATTAGGACAGTTGCCTACATTAAAATCTCTTGTCACTGATCCTTATTTTCAAACACCAGACAATAAACCTTTCTTAGATCAACTAAAGACTGGTATACCAAACGAAGGGTTTGCAGAATCTGATGGAATTCAAAATATAATGTTACAGACTTACCAAAAGGTAGTTATTAAAAAGTCACTTACTCCTGAGCAAGGTGTTAAGGAAGCAGCAGTTAAGTCTAGAAAGCTATTAAGTACTACTAAATAGAAAAGGTATATTTATAATTAGAATTTACTGAGAAGAATATTTTCAGTAAATTTTAATTTATAAAGTGTAACAATTTACGAAACTTACACTTGTTATTATTTATAGAAGGAGGAAAACAATGAGTAAAATAAAGTTAACCTCGAAAAGAAAGTGGGGGATTTTATTTGTATCTCCATGGGTAATATATTTTTTCGTATTTTTAGCTTATCCTATGGCACTCGCTTTTAAAAACAGTTATTTAAGCATAAATTTAATTCAACCAGAAAGAGCAACTTTTGTTGGGTTTGAAAACTGGATTAATGTAGCAACGGATGGATTATTTTGGAAGTCAATGTTTAATATTTTGTTTAATCAAAGTATATTTATTGCATTGACTTTCATTATATCGTTGTCACTTGCACTTATACTAACGAAGATAAAATTGGGCGGTTCTTTATTTAGAACAATATATTTTATACCAATGGTTACATCGGTGGTTATAGCTATGCTTATATTTAATTATATATCAAGTCCCACTGGCCCAATTCAACAATTAATGCTCCAACATGGTTGGATAAGGGAAGGTGTATTTTGGAAAACAACTAAGTGGCTTCCAATGCCAATTATAGCTATTTTTAGTAGTTGGAAATGGTTTGGAATACAAATGATTATTTTTATTGGTGGGTTAGCAGGTATTGACAAGCAAGTGATTGAAGCAGCTCAGATAGATGGAAGCTCATGGATTAATACGTTGTTTGCAATTACTATTCCATTATTAAAGCCTCAGATTATTTTTGTAATGACTATGAATATTATTAATGGATTTCAAATGTTTACTGAAGTATTTATAAATTTTGACTTACTTGGAGGACCTTATAATTCTGCGTTAACACCTGTAATGTATCTTTATCAAAAGGGATTTCAGGATATGCAGATGGGAGAGGCTTCTGCGATAGGTATTTTACTTGCAATAGTGATTTTTATATTTACTAAGATTCAAAATAAAGTACTTAATGTAATAGAGGAATAGAAGGGAGCTATATATAATTATGGCAACAATAAATATTAGTCGCAAGAATAATTCAAGTCATTTTAATGAAAATAAATTTAAAAAAATATTAGTCAATATAATTTTGTATGGGATTTTATTAATTGGTTCTATTATAGTATTGTATCCATTCTTTTTCTTAATTATGAATTCTTTTAAGCTTGGTCCGGAAATAATGAACTCACCACTTGCATTACCTAAATCAATAAATTTTGGTGGTTACACTGAGGTATTTAAATCTTTAAATATTCCAAGATTATTCTTTAATACTATATTTATTGCTAGTAGTGTTACCGCATTAAATGTTCTATTTTCATCAATGGTAGCCTATGCCATAGTAAAACTAGATGTTCCGTTTAAATCTCTAACACGAAATATTATATTAGCATCAATGATGATACCTAGTGTACTATTATTAATTCCTACATATACAATGCTGTATAACTGGAACTGGATTAACACCTATAGAGTACTAATTATACCTATGGCTCTAAGTGCTTATAATATATTTCTTATGATCCAGTTTTTTACACAGATTGATGATGCTTATCTTGAAGCAGCTAGAATAGATGGAGCTAATGAATTTATGATTTTCAATAAAGTAGTATTACCAATGGCAAAACCTGCTTTGGCTACTATTTCTATACTTGCTTTTATGGGATCGTGGAATGATTTTTTAAATCCTCTTTTATATTTAAGAAGTGATACAAAAATGACATTGCAAATTGCTATATATAAGTTTAGTAATGCAATACCAGGAGTTCATGTTGAACAATTATGGGCAGCAATGGTTTTAGTTTCTTTGCCCATAGTCATTATTTACTTTTGTATGCAGAAAAACTTTGTTAAGGCATTTACGGGTGTTGGTCTTAAATAATAGTTGGACTGAAGGGACAAAGGGGGAATAGAAAAGTGAAAAAAAACGCACAAATTGCTTTAATAGTTATAGTAGCAGTGCTTTTAATATATGGGGTGGCATGGATTCAGCAGAATAACATGTCTAATAAATATTATAAGGATGCAATGGGTAATTTTGAAAAAGGCGATTATGTTATTGCATTAAAAGGTAAAAATATTGAAAAAGAAGATGGAAGTGGATATGAATTTATGGGCGGGTTTGAGCAAGTAGATAATATATGGAGTAGTCCCTATGCATTTCCAAAACCTTCATCATATAAAAAATCAAAAGACATGGCACAAGAAATAATAAATAGTAAAATTGACATTAAAACAGGGACAGATATGTTAAAACAGTACCTTCAGATTGATAAAGGCTATTTAGGTCAAATTATGCTAAAGGTAGCAGATGAGTACTTGAAAGCTGATGATAAAGAAAATGCTATAGAAACATACAAGACTATTCTTGAAGCTTTTCCAAGTGATGTGGATATATTAAATGTAGCGAAGAATAAATTAAAGAGCATTCAATAAGGGATAATTTTATGTTTACACAAGAGGAGGAAATAATTTTGGAAGATAAACATTTGTTTGAAAATAAATATGGGTATTTTAGAGAAGATGGAAGAGAGTATGTTATTACCACACCCAAAACACCAAGACCTTGGGCTAATATTATAAGTAATGGAGATTATGCTTTTATGGTATCTCAAACTGGTGGAGGATATTCTTGGAGAGGAAATTCTGTAGAAAATAGGCTTACACGCTCATATCAGGATGTGATTAAGGATAATTGGGGTAAATATATTTATATAAGGGATGACAAATCAAAAGATTTTTGGTCTGCAGGATTTAAACCTGTTTGCAGAGAAGTAGAGGAATATACAGTAAAGCATGGAATTGGGTATTCCGTAATAGAGCAAAAATATAGTGGTATAAGAAGTAAGCTCACCATGTATGTAGTACCGGATGCTCCAATGGAGATATGGACACTTAAACTTACAAATGAGTCCAGTGAAGATCGGGAATTAAGTTTAATGACATATTTTGAATGGTGTATGGGAACATCACCAGATGAACATAGAGAGTTCCATAAGATATTTATTGATAATCAATTTAATGAAGAGGTAAACGGGTTTCTTACAACTAAGTGTCTTTGGTTATTGCAAAACAAGAAAGGTCAACATAACAATAGAGACTGGGAGTATGTAGGATTTCACACTTGTAGTGAAAAAGTTACATCTTATGATGGGGATAAGGAATCATTTATAGGAATGTATGGATCAGAAAGTAATCCTAAGGCCATGGAAATGGATGAATTAGAAAGAAATACAGGAAGATTTTTTGATGCTACAGCTTCACTTCACGTAAAAGTAAAATTAGAGCCAGGAGAGAGTAAAGAAATTGTATTCACCTTAGGTTGCGCAGATTCAAAAGAGCAGGCGTGCTTGCTAGCAAATAAATATAATAAAGTTTGCGAAGCACATAATGCATTAGAGGACGTTCATAAGTTTTGGGAAAAATTTGTTGATAGTGAGGTAGTGAGTACTCCAGATGATGCACTTAATATTATGACTAATACGTGGCTTAAATATCAGGCAATTTCTTGTAGAATATGGGGCAAATCGGGTTATTATCAAGTAAGTGCAGGTTATGGTTTTAGAGACCAACTTCAGGATTGTCAAATATTTTTTTCATCTATGCCAGAATATGCAAAGAAACAAATATTAATGCATGCTGGGAAGCAAAAGTCTGATGGTACAGTATATCATTGGTGGATGACTATTTCAGGGATTGGGCCTGAAACTAAATGCTCAGATGATTTATTATGGCTTCCTTTTATAACTACAAGTTATTTAAAAGAGACTAATGATTTTTCTATACTTGAAGAAAAGATAGCTTGTTATGATACAGATGAAAAGATAAGCTTATTTAAACATTGCAAACTTTCTATAGAAAAAGTCTTTACAAGGTTTAGTGATAGGGGAGTACCCCTAATGGGTGAAAATGATTGGAATGATGGATTAAGTGCAGTAGGCTGGGATTGGAAGGGAGAAAGCTTTTGGCTTGGAGAATTCTTGTATATTATATTAGGTGACTTTATATCTATTTGTAGAAGAAAAGATGATAAAATTTTTTTGGAAAAATGTGAGACAGCAATGAAAAATATGAAAAAAGCTTTAAATGAGTATGGATGGAATGGACAGTGGTACCTTCAAGCAACTACGGATAATGGTGAGGATGTAGGTGCTAAAGAAAACAAAGAAGCTTTTATTTTTCTTAACCCTCAGACATGGGCAGTTATAAGTGGTATAGCTGATAAAAGTAGAGCAAAAGTCGCTATGGATTCTGTAAGCAAATATTTATTTAAAGATTATGGCACTCTTTTATTATATCCTGCTTATAGCAAGGTTAGGGAAGATATTGGTTATATAACGCGTTATGCTCCTGGGTTACGAGAAAACGGGGGAGTATATTCTCATGCTGCAACTTGGGCAGTAACTGCTTATATTATGGTAGGCGAAGTTGAGAAAGCATATGAACTATACAAAAGGATATGTCCTCCTAATAGAAGCTCGGATATTGAACTTTATAAGGCAGAACCATATGTAATGCCAGGCAATTCCGATGGACCACAGTCTCCTAACTACGGAAGAGGGAGTTGGACATGGTATACAGGTTCTGCACAGTGGCTTCAAAGAACTGCCACAAACTGGATACTTGGTATAAGAGCAGAATATGATGGATTAATAATAGATCCTGCTATCCCTTCTAAATGGGATGGATTTAGTTATAAGAGGAATTTTAGAAATACAACTTATTCTATTGTTGTAGATAATAGTACACATGTAAATAAGGGAGTAAAGCAAATAACAATTGATGGTAAATTAATAAATGGTAATAAGCTGCCAGACTTGCATGACGGAATGATTCATGATGTAAAAGTTATTATGGGATAGGAAGGGAAGGGATAATTATGAGGAAATTAACCACAAAATATCTAGCATTGTTTCTTACTATTGTTTTATTAATTGGAACAAATCCTTTTAGTTTAAAAGTTTCAGGAAAACAGCAATCTATCAGTAATAATCAATTGATGGATAAGGAAAGTAAAGGTAGCTTTAATTTTTTCTGGAAGGAAGCCAATACGGATACTAACAGCGTAGCATATGGCTTAATTAGAGATAGGGCAAAAAATGATAATAATAGAAAAACAACTGATACTAATAATGTATCGAGTGTTGCGTCTGTGGGCTTTGGTCTTACTGCATTAGTTATAGGTGCAGATAAAAAGTGGATAACAAAGAAGCAGGCTCATGATAGGGCTCTTGGAACCATAAATACATTATTAAATAATGCGGATCAGGTAAATGGCTTCTTTTATCACTTCTTGAATATGAATACTGCAAAAAGAGATGGTACAAGTGAAGTTTCTATAATTGATACTGCTCTAGCAATAAATGGTGCAATAACAGCTGGTGAATACTTTGGTGGAGATGTAATGATTAAGGCGCAACAGTTGTATGACAGAGTTAATTGGCCTTGGTTCGTTGATTCATCAAATAATCAATTTTATATGGCATATTCACCAGAGAAAGGGTTTGCTGGCCACTGGGATTTCTATGCAGAACAGTTACAGTTATATGTATTAGGAGCTGGTTCATCAACACATCCTACAGATCCTAATATGATGTATAGTTTTACAAGGCATTTAGGTTCTTATGGAAATAAACCACAATTTATTAATTCTTGGTTTGGTTCATTATTTACACATCAATTTTCTTTTGCATGGATTAATTTTAAAGATAAAGTTGATAAGCAAGGTGTAAATTGGTGGGAAAACTCTGTAATAGCAAGTAAGAGTAGCAGGCAATATGCAATTGACCAAGGTTCTAAATATAAAACTTTAGGACCAAATGCTTGGGGTCTTACTGCTTCTGATGGTCCTAAAGGATATTCGGGATTGTATGGATCTAATCCTTCAGGCTTTGCAAATGATCAAGTTAAAAATGATGGTACGCTTGCACCATCAGGTGCTTTAGGATCTATGGTATTTACACCTAAGGAATCTCTGGCAGCTTTACGTAATTATTATGAGAATTTTCCTAGTCTATGGGGGAAATATGGTCTTAAGGACTCTTATAATACTGATCTCCATGATGCATATCCTAGTGAATTTATTGTAGGGACACAGTGGTATGATACTGATGTAATTGGAATTGATAAGGGCATAACATTGCTTATGATTCAAAATCACAAAAACGGTATTGTATGGAATAATTATATTAAGAACAAAAATGTTCAATCTGGGATTAAAAAAATAGGATTAAAGGATATAAATTAAAAATAAAACTGAGCATAAACTTTTAAAACAAAAAGTTTATGCTCAGTTTTTAACATATCCTAATTATTTCATATCCCTTTTTTTCTAATCTGTCTATAATGCTATCTTCACCTATAAGATGTGCAGCGCCAGCTTGATTATATCTTTCGCTTAATAATAAAATTTCAATAACTTCTGGTTTTAGTTTATAAAATTTTCTTTCAATTTCTCTAGAGCACAATTTATTTTTAACTAAATACCTTCTTAAATTTATAATTTTATCCTTTGGAAAATGATTATATAAACTGTCCCCATCTTCATAAATATAGTCGTTATTATATATAATATCATTTGTTATAATTATAACATTATTAATAGATTCATCTTTCACTTCTAAGACAAAATTGTTGTATTTATATAGGCAATTAAGAATCCTCTCCTTTAATGGAAAGAAGTTTTTTTGCACCAGGTGAACAGTACCATTAAGATACATTTTTGCATTTCCACCTTTCTAAAAAAGACTAACATATAAAATGTTAATCCTCAATTTTATCAAGATATTCAATTAATGCTTTATTAACTAAATTTGAAAGACTTCTATGCTCTTTTTCAGCTTGTATTTCTAATTTATCTTGTAGTTGTTTTTGAATTGTAACAACAGTTCTATCTGAAACCATTTAATATCACCTCAATATTATTATAACATCATTTATTAAATAGGGATAATTAATAATGTTTAATATTAAAAAATTATAAGTAACTTATAAACTTGACATAAATTCGACTTCACTATATTATATGTATATACATATATAGTATTGGAGTTGAATTTATGTGTAGTTTAATTTCATCTGATAACAAAAATTCGCAAAATTGTGCTTGTGGTAATTTAAGAAAAACCACCCGCGCGATTACTCAGTTTTATGACAAGATGCTTCAACCAACAGGACTTCGGAGTACTCAATGTTTGCTACTATTGGATATTTCTTTGAATGAAAATATTTCTGTTACAAGTCTTGGTAACATTTTACGCATGGATCAAAGCACTGTAACGAGAAATGTGGAGTTACTTAGAAAGAGCGGTTATATTGATATTAAGAAAGAAGAGCAGGACTGTAGGAAAAAGTGCATAACCGTAACTGATAAAGGATTAAATACTCTTGATGTTGCTACACCAATATTAAAGGAAGCACAGAGTACAATCGAGGATGGCATTGGCAAAGAAAGAATAAAAGAATTATTAAAAACATTAAATGATATTGAAAAATTAATAAAGTAAATTTAAAGGGGATAAAAAATGGGTCTTATAACTGTAAATGAAGAAAAATGTATTAAATGCGGACAATGTATTAAGGAATGTCCATCATTTGTTTTGAAAATGGGAGAAAATGGTCCGGAGGAAGTAGAAAATACTAGTTGTATTGCTTGTGGACATTGTGTTGCTGTATGCCCAACTGAAGCTATAGATAATAAAAAAACACCACTCGCAGAGCAAATTAATGCAAAAGATTTTCCTAAATTAAATGCAGAGCAGGCTGAGCATTTTTTAAGGTC